>DASTSE010000042.1:0-6957 GCA_035760865.1 Dokdonella sp. | reverse complement strand
ATGTAGAGTGGGCCCTGGCCCACCGCCTTGGCCAAGGTTTCCGCGCGATGGGGGAACCCGGCCCGCGGTTCGTCTAACGAAGTGGCAGCAATCCGCTGCGCCTTCGACGGGGAGTGGCGGCATGGTGCGCATGACGGTCGGATACCGATGGATCGCGGGCATGCTGCTCGCCGGCATGTTCGCAGGATCGGCGCACGCCGCCGCGCACTACGATCGCTACGTGCTCGGCGACACCGCGGCGAAGACGCCCGGTCGCGTGCAGCCCGGGCTGTTGCTCATGGGCGGCGGCGATCGCAACTTCGATGCATTGCGCTGGTTCATGCAGCGCGCGGGCAACGGCCACGTCGTCGTGCTGCGCGCCTCGCAGGCAGGCGAGATCGGCGAGGAGTTCTACCACGACGCCGGCGGCATCGCCTCGGTCGAGACGTTCGTGTTCAAGGACCGCGAGGCGGCGCACGATCGGGCGATCCTGCGCAGCCTCAGGCGCGCCGACGGCATCTTCATCGGCGGCGGCGACCAGTCGCGCTACGTGCGCTACTGGCGTGGCACGCCGGTCGGCGCGGCGCTCGACGCGCACGTGCGCGCGGGCAAGCCGCTCGGCGGCACCAGCGCGGGCCTCGCGATGCTCGGCGAATACCTGTACGGCGCGATGGACGGCGGCAGCCAGATCAGTCCGCGCGCGCTCGCCGACCCGCTCGGACCCGAGAATACGATCGAGGCGGATTTCCTCCACCTCGAACGCCTCAAGGGCGTCGTCACCGACACGCATTTCAGCGAGCGCAACCGGCTCGGCCGCCTCATCGCGTTCGTCGCCAAGGCGGAGTCGATCGCGCGCCGGCCGCTGCTCGGCCTCGGCGTCGACGAGGACGCGGCGGTCGCGGTCGACGGCGATGGCACCGCGCGCGTCTACGCAACCGCGCCCGGTGCGGGCGCGACCGTCGTCAAGGGCGGATTCGCCGCGCAGGCCGAGGACAAGCCGATGCAGCAGACGCGTGTCGACACGGTCGGCGTCGGTACCTCGTCGCTGCTGCACCTGCCGGACGGCCGCGTCGACCGGCCGATGTTCGAACGTCGCTACGCGGTGCGGGACGGCGTGCTCGTCTCGATGGGCACGCCGTTGCTCGTGATCCACGGCGGCGCGGGCGTCGAACGCAAGGACATGACGCCGGCCGACGAGGACGCCGCGCGCACGGTGCTCGAGGCCGCGCTGCGCGCGGGCCACGCGCAACTCGGAGCGGGCAAGTCCGCGGTCGAGGCGGTCGCCGCCACGATCGTCGTGCTCGAGGACGCGCCACAGTTCAACGCGGGCCGCGGGGCCGTGTTCAATCACGACGGCCGCAACGAACTCGATGCCGCGCTCATGGACGGCGCGAGCGGCAAGGCGGGCGCGGTCGCCGGCGTGCACCGCGTGAAGAACCCGATCCTGCTCGCGCGCGCGGTGATGGAGAAGTCGCGCCACGTGATGATGGTCGGCGACGGCGCCGAGGCATTCGCACAGGAGCAGGGCATCGCGCTCGTCGATCCGTCGTACTTCCGTACCGAGAAGCGCTGGCAGCAGTTGCAGAAGGCGCTCGCGGACGAAGCCGCCGGCGTCGCGCTGCTCGATGTCGGCCGCAACTATTTCGGCACCGTCGGCGCGCTCGCGCTCGATGCCCAGGGCCGCCTCGCCGCGGCCACGTCCACCGGCGGCATGACGAACAAGCGCTACGGTCGCGTCGGCGACTCGCCGATCATCGGCGCGGGCACCTGGGCCGACGACCGCTGCGCGGTGTCGGGCACGGGCTGGGGCGAGTTCTACATCCGTGACGTGGCCGCGCACGAGATCTGCGCGCGCGTGCGCCTGTCCGGCGAGTCGATCGCGCGCGCCGCGCGCGACGTCATCAACGGCGACATCCCCAAGGCCGGCGGCGACGGCGGCGCGGTCGCGCTCGCGAGCGACGGTTCGTTCGCATTCCCGTTCAACACCGAAGGCATGTATCGCGGCTGGATCGGCGCCGACGGCGAGCCGCACGTGGCGATCTACGCGAGCGAAACGCTGCGTGGCGACGAGCACTGAATGCCGCGCGTGACGCGCGGCCTCGACGCTGACGCGGTCGGCAGGACCGGAGAAAAAGAACCCCCGCAGTCTCCGGCGTCTCGCGACGAGCGGCTGCGGGGCAGTCGTGCGCGGCGGAGCGGGGGAACGATCCGCCGACGTGGGGGCGACGCTCGCGTGGCGATGCACGCGCCGCGCGCCCGGGGAACTGGTCAGCTCACGCCCTACTTCCGTACCGGCCACCCCTGAAGGTCTTCCCAGACTTGGTCGGGTCGCGAGCTGGACGTGGACGATAGGCGCGCCTGCCCGCACGTGCGGTGAACGTGCCGCCATCCGCGCAGGCTCGCGTTCAGGTGCGTTACGTGTCGATATCGGGTCCGCGCGAGCGGCTGAGCGTGTCACCGCGCGACCCGGCGGCACCGTGTCTCAGGCGCCGGGCTGGACGTCGACCGCGCGGGATGCGTGCGCGTGCACATTGCGCCAGCGGCCGTGGTCGCGGATGTACGTATCGGAGAACTTCACGGTACTGTCGAACGCGTGGCCGTGGTCGGTGCCCTTCTGGTGCAGCGTCGCGACGACGATGGCGGTGTCGCCGTGCACGCGCACGGCCCAGCCGCTCGTCTCGTTGATCTCCCAGCGGTTCTCGGGCGAGGCGACGTCGGCGAGGATCATCGCCTTCGTGCGCTCGACGCCGCTCGAGAGGACGAGCACGTAGTCGTCGGTGAAGATTTCGCGCAATGCGGCGATGTCGCGGTCGACGAACGCGCGCTGCATGCGCTTGTCGGTCGCAATGAGTGCGTCGATGTCGGCGGCGTCGCCGGTCGGCGCGGCCGCGGTGAGCAGGGCGGCCGTCGCGGCCAGGGCGGGGAGAGGCATGGTCGTCGTCTCGTGGGGAAAGGGGGCGGTCGGCGACCGCCGGGCAAGATGCTAGCGCCGGCGACGTGGGCGGACTCGCCGTTTTCGGCCAGCAATGACCTTCGGCACCGCGCCGCCCGCGCGACGCCGGATTCGCGTTCCCCCGCGCCTGCCGCTACGATACGAAACGGGCCGGAACACCGGCTTTTTCCCCTCCCGGATCGCGGATCGGATGAAAACCCTGCTCGTCACCGGCGGCGCCGGCTTCATCGGCGGCAACTTCGTGCTCGCGACCCTGGCGCAGGGCGGTGTGCGCATCGTCAACCTCGACGCGCTGACCTACGCCGGCAACCGCGACACGCTCGCCGCGGTCGAGGGCCGTGCCGACCACGTGTTCGTGCACGGCGACATCGGCGACGCCGACCTCGTCCGGCGCGTGTTCGCCGAGCATGCGCCCGACGCGGTCGTCAACTTCGCCGCCGAATCGCACGTCGACCGCTCGATCGACGGTCCCGCCGCGTTCGTGCAGACGAATGTCGTCGGCACCCTCAACCTGCTCGAATGCGCGCTCGCGTACTGGCGCGCGCTGCCGCTGGAGCGGCAGGACGGCTTCCGCTTCCTGCACGTGTCGACCGACGAGGTGTACGGCTCGCTCGGCCCGGTCGGTCGCTTCCGCGAGGACTCGCCGTACCAGCCCAACTCGCCGTATTCGGCGTCGAAAGCAGCGTCCGACCACCTCGTGCGCGCGTTCCACCACACGTACGGCCTGCCGGTCCTGACGACGAACTGCTCGAACAACTACGGGCCGTACCAGTTCCCGGAAAAGCTCATCCCGCTGATGATCCAGAAGGCGCTCGCGGGCGAGCCGCTGCCGGTCTACGGCGACGGCCGCAACGTGCGCGACTGGCTCTACGTCGGCGACCACTGCGCGGCGATACGCCGCGTGCTCGAGATCGGCCGCGTCGGCGAGGTCTACAATGTCGGCGGCGACGCCGAGCGCGAGAACATCCAGGTCGTGAAGACGATCTGCGCGCTGCTCGACGAGCGCCGTCCGCTCGCCGACGGCGGCAGGCGCGAATCGCTGATCAGCTACGTGAGGGATCGTCCCGGCCACGACCGCCGCTACGCGATCGACGCCTCGAAGATCAAGCGCGACCTCGGCTGGCGCCCGACCGAATCGTTCGAGACCGGCATCGCGCGCACGATCGACTGGTACCTCGACCACCAGGACTGGGTCGGCCGCGTGCTCGACGGCAGCTACCGGATGGAACGTTTGGGCGTTTGAAGTGCGAGAGCTGAAAGATTGAAACACGAAGGACACGAAGGACACGAAGTAGAGCACGTCAGGTCAAGAGCCTGAAACACGGAGCACACGGAGCACACAGAGGAAAGGCTCTCGAACAGGAGGGTTCCTCGCTCCGCTTCCTCCGTGTGCTCCGTGGTTCGATCTTCCAAACAGCTTTTGCTTTTCCTTCGTGTCCTTCGTGTCCTTCGTGTTTCAATCTTTCGCTTGGCTTTTGCAGAACGGAGTAAAGAGATGACGACGAGGCGCGGGATCATCCTCGCCGGTGGTTCGGGGACGCGGCTGTATCCGGTCACCCAGGCGGTCAGCAAGCAGCTGCTGCCGGTGTACGACAAGCCGATGATCTACTACCCGCTGTCGACGCTCATGCTCGCCGGTGTCCGCGACGTGCTCGTGATCAACACGCCGCACGAGCAGGCGCTGTTCGAGCGCCTGCTCGGCGACGGCTCGCAGTGGGGCATCTCGATCCGCTATGCGGTGCAGCCGTCGCCGGACGGTCTTGCGCAGGCGTTCCTGATCGGTCGCGACTTCATCGCGGGCGAGCCGAGCTGCCTCGTGCTCGGCGACAACATCTTCTACGGCCACGGTTTCACCGAGCAGCTCGCGCGCGCGGCGTCGCGCCGTGAGGGCGCGACCGTGTTCGGTTACTGGGTGCGCGACCCGGAGCGCTACGGCGTCGCCGAGTTCGACGCCGACGGCCGCGTGGTCGGTCTCGAGGAAAAGCCCGCGCAACCGCGCTCGAACTGGGCCGTGACCGGCCTTTATTTCTACGACGGCGCCGTCTGCGACCATGCCGCGGCGCTGCAGCCGTCGCCGCGCGGCGAACTCGAGATCACCGATCTCAACCGCCGCTACCTCGACGCCGGCCAGCTCATGCTCGAAAAGCTCGGTCGCGGCTACGCGTGGCTCGACACCGGCACGCACGAGTCGCTCGTGCAGGCGTCCAACTACGTCGAGACGATCGAGAACCGCCAGGGCCTCAAGGTGTGCTGCCCGGAGGAAATCGCATTCCAGCAGGGCTGGATCGATGCCGAGCAGGTGCTGCGGCTCGCCGCGCCGCTCGCGAAGAACGGCTACGGCGAGTACCTCCAGCGCATGGTCAGGCAGGGCCGCGTCTCGTGAAGATCATCAAGACCGAACTGCCCGACTGCGTCGTCATCGAGCCGGTCGTGCACGGCGACGCGCGCGGTTTCTTCTACGAAAGCTTCCATCGGCAGCGCTTCGCCGAGGCCGGCTACGACCTCGCGTTCGTGCAGTCGAACGTGTCGCGCTCCGCGCGGGGCGTGCTGCGCGGGCTGCACTACCAGTGGCCGAACCCGCAGGGCAAGCTCGTCAGCGTGCTCGAAGGCGAAGTCTACGACGTCGCGGTCGACATCCGCGCCGGCTCGCCGACGTTCGGCCGCTGGGCCGCGGCGATCCTCTCGGCCGACAACAAGCGCCACTTCTGGGTGCCGGAGGGTTTCGCGCACGGCTTCGTCGTGTTGTCGGAACACGCGACCTTCACCTACCAGTGCACCGCGCTGTACGACCGCGTGAGCGACGCCGCCATCCGCTGGAACGACGCCGCGCTCGCGATCGACTGGCCGGTCGCCGATCCGTCGCTGTCGGACAAGGACGCGAAGGCGCCGTTCCTCGCCGACGTGCCGCGCGACAAGTTGCCCGCGTATGCCGGCCCTCTGTAGGAGCGCACCCTGTGCGCGACCGACGGGGCCGGGACATCGCGTCGATGCGGATCGCGCACGGGGTGCGCTCCTACAGGTGAGGCGATGAGCATGTCTGGAGAGGCCGGGCGCGTCCTGCTGCTCGGCGCGAACGGCCAGGTCGGACACGAGGCGCGCAAGCGATTCGCAATGCTCGGCCCGAACCTCGTGTCGGCGACGCGCAGCGGCGCGCTCGCCGACGGCACGCCGTGCCTCGCCGCCGACCTCGCCGACGCGGGCTCGCTCGCGCGCGCGCTCGACGAGGCGCGGGCGAAGACGATCATCAATGCGGCCGCGTACACCGCGGTCGATCGCGCGGAAGACGAGGCCGAGCTTGCCGATCGCGTCAACCACCGCGCGGTCGGCGAGATTGGCGCGTGGGCCGCGGCGCACGACGCGACCGTCGTGCACTACTCGACCGACTACGTGTTCGACGGAGACGGCATCCTCGACGCCGGCGGTGCGCCGCGCGCGTACCGCGAGGACGACGCGACCGCGCCGCTCGGCGCGTACGGGCGCAGCAAGCTCGCGGGTGAACGGGCGCTCGCCGCAAGCGGTGCGTCGCACCTCATCTTCCGTACGGCGTGGGTGTACGCCGCGCACGGCCACAATTTCCTGCGCACGATGCTGCGGCTCGCCGCCGAGCGCGAGGAATTGCGCGTCGTCGCCGACCAGATCGGTGCGCCGACGCCGGCGCGCTGGATCGCGGAGACGACCGCGGTGGTGCTCGCACGGCTCGACGTCGTAGAGCCGGGGGAAGCGCACGAGGGTGGGACGTGCCGCCTCGCGGGTTCCGGTGGGACTCGCCGCTTCGCGGCTGCGTCCCACCCTACGGCGGCGGCCGACCGAGCGGTGGCGGTGTCGGGTCCTGTGGCGGTCGGTCGTGTGTTCAACCTCGTCGCGGGCGGGCATGGCAGCTGGTTCGACTTCGCGAGCGCGATCGTCGCCGGCGCGGCCGCGCGCGGCCTCATCGCGCGCGCGCCGCGCGTCGTGCCGATCACGACCGCGGATTTCCCGACCCGCGCGCGCCGCCCGGCCTGGTCCGTGCTCGACGGCTCGAAGCT
>DASTSE010000041.1:0-7179 GCA_035760865.1 Dokdonella sp. | reverse complement strand
AGCCGCATTGCGCGACGTCCTCCTCGATCCACGCCTGCTGCACCGGGTGCAACGCGTCGCCCTCGAGGCCCTCGATCGTCGTGACCTGGTGCGTCGCCGCCGCGCTCATCGGCAGCACGCAGGCGCGCATCGCCTTGCCGTCGAGCAGCACCGTGCACGCGCCGCAGCTGCCGATGCCGCAGCCGAACTTGCTGCCCGTGAGGCGCAGCGTGTCGCGCAGGAACCACAACAGCGGCATCGCCGGATCGCCGTCGTGGAAGTACGGCTTGCCATTGATCGTGACCTGCAGCGGCTCGCGCGGGCGCGCCGTGCGCGGCTTGCCGGCGTCGGCGGCGGGTTCGGCGGCGTGGGCGGGTTCGGCGTGAGCGGGCTGGTCGGGCATCGTGCGTCTCCGTGCCGCGTGCGGGTCGAGCCCGCATGCGCGTGATGTTCGCATTGTCGCATGGCGTTCCGGGCGTGCCGAGCATCGCCCTGGCGCGCGTCGCAGCACGCTCCGGCGCAAGCGGCAGGGCCGGTCGAGCGCGAGGCGCGAGTCCGCCCTAGCGCGGCAACAGGCGCCAGATGAGGTAGACCGGCAGGCCCGCGAGCGTGATCAGCGCGCCCATGCCCGCGTCGCGCGGGTGCTGCCAGATGGTCGTGCCGACGACGCCCGCGACGACGAGGAGGAACGCGATCGGCAGCAGCGGGTACCACGGCGTGCGGAACGTCGCCGCGTCGGCGGCCTGGTGGCGGCGGTACCAGAACAGCGTCGAGACGACCGCGGCCATGCCGAGCCAGTCGCCGACGGTCGAGTAGTTCAGCAACTGATCGAACGAGCCGGTGAACGCGAGCACGCACGCGGCGGAGGCGAGCAGGATCAACGCGATGTTCGGCGAGCGCCAGCGCGGATGCAGGATGCCGGCCGAACGGAAGAACACGCCGTCCGCGCCCATGACCTGGAACACGCGCGCGGCGCCGATCATCGAGATGTTGACGAAGCCGAGCGTCGAGATCGCGATGCCGGCCGCGATCACGCGTGCGCCGGTTTCGCCGAACGCATGTCGCATGACGTCGGCGGCCGGCGCCTTGCTCGCGGCGAGTCCCTCGTGGCCGAGCACGGCGAGATAGGCGAGGTTCGCGAGCAGGTAGCACGCGGTGACGAGCAGCATGCCGAAGATCAGCGCGCGCGGGATCGTGCGCTGCGGTTCGCGCACTTCGCCCGCGATGTCGTTGACGTAGTACCAGCCGCCGTACGAGAACAGCACCGGCATCAGCGCGCCGGCGAACGCGAACGGACTGATCGGTCCCGCCGGCGCGGCCGGCGGCGGCGCGCCGCCCGTGGACAGGCCGGCCGCGATGAGGATCGCGATCGCGGCGAGCTTGAGCACGGTGAGGATGTTCTGCGTGAGCGATCCGGCGCGGATGCCGAACCAGTTGATGCCGGCGAGGAACACGATCGTGCCGACCGCGTACGGGCGAGGATCGGCGAGCGAGACGCCGAGCGCCGCGGCGGCGTACTCGACGAAGGCGGTCGCGACCGCGGCGATCGCGCCGGAATGGTTGACGACGAGCAGGTTCCAGCCGTAGACGAACGCGATGACGAGTCCGAACGCATCGCGCAGGTTCACGTAGCCGCCGCCCGCGTTCGGGCGACGCGTGCCGAGTTCGGCGTAGCAGAGCGCACCGATCAGGGCGATCGCGCCGCCGACGGCCCAGGCGAGCAACTGCTCGCCGGCCGAGCCGGTCTGGCTCGCGATCGACGCCGGCGTGCGGAAGATGCCCGATCCGATGATGCCGCCGACGACGACCATCGCCGCGTCCCAGGCATTGAGGCGGCGCGCGTAGCCGACCGCGTGGGGTTGCGATTCGCCCGGTTCGCTCATGCCGCCTGCTCGTGCGTTGCGAAGCGTCGATCATGCCCGACTTGCGCGCGCGCGTCTGCGGACAGCCGCGGCGTCGCGGGGAAGTACGCGAGCGCGTGCCGCCTCTGGCGCGAAGTGCCGCGCGGGCGGCGGCGGGACTCGCCGCTGCGCGGCTCGACCCGCCCTACGACGTCATCGTGCCTTCGATGCAGCCGACGCAACGGCCGCCGATCTCGATCGTGCCCGTCGCGGCATCGACGACGACGTCGACGATGCCGTCCCGGCCGATTTCGCGGCCCTGGCTCGCGCGCCAGCGCGTGCCGATCCTGCCGAGCAAGCCCGCCTCGCGCAGGAACGCCGCGATCGCGGCGTTGGCGCTGCCCGTGACCGGGTCCTCGGGGATGCCGTCGGCGGGGCAGAACGCGCGCACCGCGAGCGCGGCGTCGCCGCGTTCGCGTCCGAACACGCACAGGCCGACGGCATCGTCGTGGCGCTGCGTGAGCGCGGCGACGCCCGCGAGATCCGGTCGCAGCGCGCGCACGCACGCGCCGTCGGTGCACGGCACCACGAGCCAGCGTGCGCCGACGTCGACGAGGCGCGGCAGCGGATCGGCGGGCAGCGACACGCCGAGCACGCGCTCGCAGTCCGCGTGCAGGCTCGCCGACGGCGCATCGAGGCGCGCCGCGGGCGCCTGCACGAAGATGCGACGGCCGTCGCCGCGTTCGATGCGCACGGGCAGCAGGCCGGCCGCGCATTCGAGCGCGAGCGTGTCGCGCCGGGCGAGGTCCGCACGCGCGTCCAGTACGGCATGCACGGTGCCGACGGTGGGGTGGCCCGCGAACGGCAGCTCCTGCCGCGGCGTGAAGATGCGCAGGCGAAAGTCCGCATCGGCGCGCGTCGGCGCGAGCACGAACGTCGTCTCGGACAGGTTCGTCCACTGGGCGAAGTGCTGCATCGCGTGCGCGTCGAGGTCGTCGGCGTCGAACACGACCGCGACCGGATTGCCGTAGCCCGCGCGATCGGTGAACACGTCGACCTGCGCATAGCGGCGACGGCGCGGGACATGGGCACGGGCGTCATGATTTTCGTTCATATGCGGGCGATCGCAGGGCGGGGCCAGCGCGCGATTGTGCGGCAGGACGCATCGAAACCGCGCATTGCCGCCGTCGTGCCCGCGCAGCGCCCGCGAAAGGCCATGCCATTGCGTTCTGCTGCGCTGCAAGAAAGAATCCGCTCGCCGTCGCGCCACGAGAAGGACGTCCCTTGAGTTCCGCTTCCGCGCCCGCCGAGGCGCCGCCTGCCATCGCCCGGCCCTGGGTCGTCGCCAAGTTCGGCGGCACCAGCGTGTCCACCCGCGCGCGCTGGGAGACGATCGCGCGCATCGCCGCCGCGCACCGCGCGCGCGGTCGCAACGTGCTCGTCGTCGTCTCGGCGCTGTCGGGCATCACCGACATGCTCAAGCGGATCGCCGAAGCGCGCACCGACGCCGCCGCGTGCCGCGAGGCGCAGGTCGGCATCGTCGAACGGCACAACGCGCTGGTGCGCGAGCTCGAGCTCCCGACGCGCAACGCGCTCGACGGCTGGCTCGCCCGCCTCGACCAGCTCATCGTCGACCCGCGACGCGCGTCGGCTGCGCTCGAGTGGCAGGCCCAGGTGTACGCGCTCGGCGAACTCATGTCGAGCACGCTCGGCGCCGCCTTCCTCGGCACGCAGGGGCTCGAAGCGCGCTGGCTCGACGCGCGCGAGCACCTCGTCGCGCAACCGCTCGCGAACCAGGGCGCGTGGGCGCGGCACCTGTCGGCGACCGTGCCCGCGCTGCCGGATCCCGCGTTCGCCGCCGCGCTCGCCGCGCGCGGCGAGGTGTTCATCACGCAGGGCTTCATCGCGCGCGACGGCGACGGCGGCACCGTGCTGCTCGGTCGTGGCGGTTCGGACACCTCGGCCGGCTGCTTCGGCGCGATGCTCAAGGCCGAATGCGTCGAGATCTGGACCGACGTGCCCGGCATGTTCAGCGCCAATCCGCGCGTCGTACCCGACGCGCGCCTGCTTGCCCGGCTCGACTACGAGGAAGCGCAGGAGATCGCGACGACCGGCGCGAAGGTGCTGCATCCGCGCTCGCTCGGCCCGCTGCGCCGCGCCGGCGTGCCGCTCGTGATCAAGGACACCAACCGGCCGCAACTCGCGGGCACGGAGATCCGCGCGGTCGCCGCCGACGCGGCGCCGTGCGTGAAGGCGATCAGCGCGCGCAAGGGCGTCACGCTCGTGTCGATGGAGACGATCGGCATGTGGCAGCAGGTCGGCTTCCTCGCCGACGTGTTCGCCGAGTTCAAGCGCCACGGCCTGTCGGTCGACCTCATCGGCTCGGCCGAGACGAACGTGACCGTGTCGCTCGATCCGACCGAGAACCTCGTCGACTCCGACGTGCTCTCCGCCCTCGCGACCGACCTCGCGAAGATCTGCCGCGTGAAGGTGATCGCGCCATGCGCGGCGATCACGCTCGTCGGACGCGGCATGCGCGCGCAGCTGCACCGACTGTCCGGCGTGCTCGCCGAGTTCGGCGCGCTCGACGTGCACCTGATCAGTCAGTCGTCGAACAACCTCAACCTCACGTTCGTCGTCGACGAGTCGCTCGCCGACGACCTCATCCCGCGCCTGCACGCGCTGCTGATCCGCGCCGACGCCTTGCGCGTCGAGGACGGCGCCGTGTTCGGACCGAGCTGGCGCGAGCTCGGCGAACCCGCGGCGACGCCGCGCCCGTCGTGGTGGCGGCGCGAGCGCGCCGCGTTGCTGCGACTCGCGGGCGAGGCGTCGCCGCGCTACGTCTACTCGCTCGACGCGGTGCGCGCACAGGCGCGCGCGTCGGCGGCGCTCGGCGCCGTCGACCGCTGGCACTACGCGCTCAAGGCGAATCCGCATCCGGCGATCCTGCGCGCGTTGCACGAGGAAGGTTTCGCGTTCGAGTGCGTCTCGCTCGCCGAAGTCGAGGCGGTGCGCGCCGCGCTGCCGCAGCTCGCGACGGAGCGCATCCTGTTCACGCCGAACTTCGCGCCGCGCGAGGAGTATGCGGCGGCGCTCGCGCTCGGCGTGCGCGTCACGCTCGACGCGCTGCATCCGCTGCAGCACTGGGGCGAACTGTTCGAACGGCGCGAGCTGCACCTGCGCGTCGACCTCGGCAGCGGTCGCGGGCATCACGACAAGGTGCGCACCGGCGGCGACGCGTCCAAGTTCGGCCTCGCGCTCGACCAGGTCGACGCGTTCCGTGCGCTCGCGCGCGAGCGCGGCGCGCGCATCACCGGCCTGCATGCGCACCTCGGCTCGGGCATCCTCGACGCCGGCCACTGGCGCTCGGTCTACGCGCAGCTCGCGAGTCTCGCCGAAGGGTCCAGCCGGATCGAATCGCTCGATATCGGCGGCGGCCTCGGCGTGCCGTCGCGCCCCGACGAGCGCGCGCTCGATCTCGCCGCGCTCGGCGCGTCGCTCGCCGAGGTCAAGCGCGCGTACCCGCAGTTCGCGCTGTGGATGGAGCCGGGCCGCTTTCTCGTCGCCGACGCCGGCGTACTGCTCGCGCGCGTGACCCAGACCAAGCGCAAGGGCGGCATGCACTACGTCGGCGTCGACGCGGGCATGAACTCGCTGATCCGGCCCGCGCTCTATGACGCCTGGCACGAAATCGTGAACCTGAGCCGCCTCGATGAAGCGCCCGCGACGATGGTGCAGGTCGTCGGACCGATCTGCGAGAGCGGCGACGTGCTCGGCGCGAACCGCCGACTGCCCGAGTGCCGCGAGGGCGACGTGCTGCTCGTCGCTCAGGCGGGCGCTTACGGCGCGGTGATGGCGTCCCGCTACAACCTGCGCGAGCCCGCGGCGGAGGTGGTGTTGTGAGCACCCGCACGCTGCGCTCCGCACGCAAGGTCGACGAGGTGTTGGCGCAGATCGTGAGTGCGTTTCCAGACACGTCGCCTCACCCCGGCCCTCTCCCCGGCGGGGAGAGGGGGAGAAACCCATGAGCGCCTTCGACCCGCGCACTGCACGCGCGTTCCGCTTCGTCCGCCGCGGCCATGCCGATGGCGTCGCCGAACTCGTCTACGCGTTCGACGACGGCGCGGAACTCGTCGAACGCATCGCGTTCCCGGACGCGCCCGCGCTCGATCCCGCGCGCGCGCCGGCGCTCGATGCCGCGCTCGACCTGCTGCACTTAATCGCCGGCGTCAGCTACTACAAGGCCGGCGTGCCGCGCGAACTGCGCATCGAGACGCGCGTGCCCGATGCGGCGACCGCGGCGTTCCTCGATGCGCTCTACCTGAATGGGCTCGGCGAGTTCGCGTACCACAACAAACTCGATCTGCGTGGGCGCATCCGGTTTCCGGCCGGCGCATCGCCCGATGTGCCGGCCGCGGGAGCGGCTTCAGGCGCTATGCTTTCGGACGCATCAGGCAAGAGCATCGCGGCTTCCGCCGCTCCCACAGAGGGCAGCTCCTCGCCGCGGCGCACGCTCGTGCCGATCGGCGGCGGCAAGGATTCGCTCGTCAGCGTCGAGATCCTCAAGGCCGCGGGCGTCGATGCGACCGCGGTGTGGGTCGGCAACTCGCCGCTGATCGCGGCATGCGCCGCGCGCACGGGGCTGCCGACGCTGAACATCCGGCGCGAGCTGTCGCCGCTGCTGTTCGAGTACAACAAGCAGGGCGCCTACAACGGCCACATCCCGGTCACCGCGATCAATTCGGCGATCCTCGCCGTCGCCGCGGTGCTGTACGGCTACGACGCGATCGCGTTCTCGAACGAGCGCTCGGCGTCGAGCGCGACGCTCGAATACGACGGCCAGCCGGTCAACCACCAGTGGAGCAAGGGCTGGGACTTCGAGCGCGGCCTGCACGAACGCCTGCATGCGCTCGTCTCGCCTGCGCTCGACTACTACTCGCTGCTGCGCCCGTTGTCCGAACTCGCGGTCGCCGAGCGCTTCGCGCGCACATCGCGCTACGACGACGTGTTCTCGAGCTGCAACCGCAATTTCCGCATCCTCGGCCCGAAGCCGGCCGACCGCTGGTGCGGCCAGTGCCCGAAGTGCCACTTCGTATTCCTCGCGCTCGCCCCGTTCATGCCCAAGCCGCGCCTGCTCGCGATCTTCGGGCGCAACCTGCTCGACGACGAGGCGCTCGCTCCCGCGTTCGACGCGCTGATGGAATACCGCGAGCACAAACCGTTCGAATGCGTCGGCGAAGGCGGCGAGTCGCGCGCGGCGATGCACGCGCTCGTGCAACGCGCGGAGTGGCGCGAGGACGCGCTCGTCGCGCGCTTCGCCGACGAGATACTGCCGCAGCTCGACCCCGCCTCGCTCGCG
>DASTSE010000040.1:0-6158 GCA_035760865.1 Dokdonella sp. | reverse complement strand
GAAAGAGCGCCTCGACCCGCGCACGCGCATGAATCTCGTGACGACGAACGACATCATCGGCGGCAACTCCGGCAGCCCGCTCGTCAATGCCGGTGGCGAGATCGTCGGCCTCGTGTTCGACGGCAACATCCATTCGCTCGGCGGCAACTACTGGTACGACGAGCGCCTCAATCGCACCGTGGCCGTACACAGCAGCGCCATACTCGAGGCGTTGCGCAAGGTCTACGGCGCCGATCGCCTCGTTCGCGAGCTCGAATCCGCCCGCCGCTGACGCTTCGGCCGCGGAAGCGGCCTGCACTCGAAGAACGCGGTCCCGGCGTCCCCGCGCGGCGGGCGCCCGGCCGCTATTGACACCCGCGTCGCCGCGCGCTGCACTGGTGCCGTCCAGCGGCGAAGGGGTGTCGCGGTCACAGTCCGCCCATGCGCGGTCGGAGTCCCATGGTCCACTGTTCCACAAACGTGCAGTCAGCCGACGCGGTACAGCTGGAGTGCCTGCTCAAGCTGGTCGAACTGACTGCGCCGCGGGAAACCGCGCAGGCGATCGTGGCGATGATCCAGCGCCATTTCGGCTGCAGCGCGCAGATCGTGATGTGGCTCGACGACGTCGCCGAGGTGATCGGAGCCGTCGGCGCCGAGCGCCCGGATCGGGCCGACATGCGACGCGTCGCCGCGCTGATGGCGGCCGAAGAACCGATGCGCGTCGAGGGGCGGCGCGTGGACGTGCGACTCGACGACGACCGCGCAGCGCTTCTGTTGCAGTTTTCCGACGAAGTGTCCGCGCCGGTACTGGACACGCTCGCGCCGTGCACGCGTTTCGCCGCGGTCCACCTGCGCCGCGCGCTGCAGTTGCAGGACCTGCACCAGTCGCACAAGCAACTCGAGCACTCCGAGGCCTTGCAACGCGCGCTGTTCGCGATTTCCGACCTGGCAGGATCCGACCGCGACATGCCGGACCTGCTTCGCGGCATCCATCGCATCGTCAGCACGCTGATGTACGCGGAGAACTTCTTCATCGTCCGCTACGACGCGGAGCGTGACAGCCTGCGCTTCCTGTATTTCGCCGATGTCGAGGATACGGAAGTCCCCGACACGTCCGAAGACATCCCGATGGAGGGACTGCGCGACACGCTGACCTGGCATCTCATCGTCGAGGGCAGGGCGCTCATGGGTTCGATGGACCAGCTGCGCACGCAGGTCGCCGCGCCGCTACGGCCGGTCGGGCCGGACAGCTACGACTGGCTCGGCGTGCCGATGCTGCGCAACGGCAAGGCGCGCGGCGCACTCGTGGTGCAGAGCTACCAGGAAGGCATCGGCTTCACGCCCGAAGACCGTGCGCTGCTCGAGTTCGTCGGCAGCCACATCCTCACCGCGCTCGAACGCAAGCGCAACAAGGAGGACCTCGAGCAGGAGGTGCGGCTGCGCACGCTCGAACTGGCGGAGGCGAACCGGGGCTTGCAGCTCGAGGTGATCGAGCGCCAGCGCGCGGAGCGCCTGCAGGCGGCGTTGTTCCATATCGCGCAGCTCGCGACGATCGACATCGACGAGAATGAATTCTACGAACGCCTGCACGCGGTCGTCGGCGAACTGCTCAATGCCGAGAACTTCTTCATCGCGCTGCTCTCGGACGATCGTCGCATACTGTCGTTTCCCTATTACGTCGATGCGGGTGCGCGCCGCACGGTTTCGCGCGAGGTCGGACGCGGGCTCACGGAGTACGTGCTGCGCACGGGCGTACCGCTGCTCGGCGACAGCGCGCGCATCGCCGAGCTCGGTCGCAGCGGGGAGATCGACCCCGCGCGCATCGGCCGGCCCGCCGTGTGCTGGCTCGGCGTGCCATTGCGCGTCGACGACCAGCCGATCGGCGTGGTCGTCGTGCAGAGCTACACCGAGTCGGTATCGTACGGCCCGTCGGACCAGGAACTGCTCAGCTTCGCGGCGCTGCAGATCGCCAACAGCATCCATCGGCGCCGCTCGGCGGCGACGCTGCAGCGCGCGAATGCCGAGCTCGAGCTGCGCGTCGCCGAACGCACGCGCGAACTGCGCGAACAGGTGCTGCAGCGCGAGCGCGCGCAGGACCAGCTCAAGCACCAAGTGATGCACGATGCATTGACCGGCCTGCCGAACCGCGGCTTCCTGCGCGAGCGCCTCGACCGCATCCTCGGCCGGTTGCGCGAGGAACCCGGCCTGCGCTGCGCATTGCTCTATCTCGACGTCGACCGCTTCAAGGTCGTCAACGACAGCCTCGGCCACCTTGCCGGCGACGAGATGTTGAAGGCCGTGGCCGGCCGCCTGCTCAAGTGCGTGCGCGCTCCGGACATGGTCGCGCGCCTGTCCGGCGACGAGTTCGCGGTGCTCATCGAGGACGTCGGCGATCGCGCCGCGGTGGAGGAAATCGCGCAGCGCGTGCTCGATACCCTCGGCGTGCCGCTGCAGCTGGCCGGGCGCGAACTCGATCCGTCGGTGAGCATCGGCATCGCGATCGGCGACGGCAACTACGTCGTCGCCGACGAACTGCTGCGGGACGCGGACATCGCCCTCTATCGGGCGAAGGAACTCGGTCGCAAGCGCTACATGCTGTTCGACGACACGCTCGCGAAGACCGCGATCGACGTCCTCGCTATGGAGGGCGAACTGCGCCAGGCGCTGCGGCGCGGGGAGTTCGAGCCGTATTTCCAGCCGTTCTGTCGCCTTGCCGACGGCGAAGTCGTCGGTTACGAAGCGCTCATGCGCTGGAATCATCCGCGCGACGGCGTGGTCGGGCCGGCCGCGTTCCTGCGCGTGGCACAGGATGGCGGGCATATCGAGGCGATCGACTGGCGCGTGTTCGAGGCCGCCTGCGGGGCGATCCAGCAGCTGCACGAGACGCGCCCGTTCCTCACCATCAATGTTTCGGCGCTGCACCTGCAGCACGCCGATTTCGACCGTCGCCTGGTGCGCCTGCTCGAGCGTACCGGCCTCGCCCCGGCGCGCCTCATCATCGAGGTCACCGAAGGATCGCTGCTCGACGACCCGGAGCGCGTGCGCGCGACGCTCGAGCGCTTGCGCGGACTCGGCATCGGTGCGGCGCTCGACGATTTCGGCACCGGCTATTCGTCGTTGAGCTACCTGCATTCGCTGCCGCTGCGCATGCTCAAGATCGATCGCTCGTTCGTGCACGCGCTCGACGAGGGAACGCCGGCGACGACGACGGTCGTCGCGGCGATTCTTGCGCTCGCCCGCGCGCTCGGCATCGAGGTGATCGCCGAGGGCATCGAGACGCCGGCGCAGCGGAGCGCGCTGCTGCGCATGGGCTGCGAGTTCGGCCAGGGTTTCCTGCTCGGGCGGCCGGCCCCGATACAGCACTGGGCCGGGTCGGAATCCGCGCTCGTCGCCGGCGGCGCCTGAGGCAGCCGGGCCCGCAGCAGGCGGACCCGCAGGCGGACCCGCAGCAGGCCGGCCCGAGTGGGTTAAAATGTGCGGCTGACGCATCGTCAGCATCCGGAGCTCGATCCATGACCAGCCCTTCCGCCGGCGCGGCGTTCCGCGCGGCCGTCGCCGAAGAGCACCCGCTGCAGGTCGTCGGCGCGATCACCGCGTACGCGGGTCTCATGGCCAAGCGCGTCGGCTACAAGGCGCTCTACCTCTCCGGTGGCGGCGTTGCGGCGAACTCGCTCGGCATGCCCGATCTCGGCATCAGCACGATGGAAGACGTGCTCACCGACGCTCGGCGAATCGTCGACGCGACGCGGATGCCGCTGCTGGTCGACATCGACACGGGATGGGGCGGCGCGTTCAACATCGCGCGCACGATCCGCTCGTTCGTCAACGTCGGCGTCGCCGCCGTGCACATGGAAGACCAGGTGGGCCAGAAGCGCTGCGGGCACAGGCCGGGCAAGGAGGTCGTGTCGAAGGGCGAGATGGTCGATCGCGTCAAGGCGGCGGTCGACGCGCGCAGCGATCCCGCGTTCGTGATCATGGCGCGCACCGACGCCGCCGCCGTCGAGGGCGTCGACGCGGCGATCGAGCGTGCGGTCGCCTACGTCGAAGCCGGCGCCGACATGATTTTCCCCGAAGCGATGAAGACGCTCGACGACTACCGTCGCTTCAAGCGGGCCGTGAACGTGCCGATCCTCGCCAACCTCACCGAATTCGGCTCGACGCCGTTCTTCACCGTCGACGAGCTGCGCAGCGCGGACGTCGACATCGCGCTCTACTGCTGCGGCGCCTACCGTGCGATGAACAAGGCCGCGCTCGGCTTCTACGAAACCGTACGCCGCGACGGCACGCAGAAGGCGGTCGTGCCGACGATGCAGACGCGTGCCGAGCTGTACGACTTCCTCGGTTACCACGCGTACGAGGAAAAGCTCGATGCCCTGTTCGCGGGCGGCCGTTCGGACGAATAGCCGATGAGCGGCTCGTCCAACGGCGATGAAACCCGCGCGCGCAACTGGGATGCCCTCGCCGCGGTCATCGCCGCGCTCATCGGCGCGCTGGCGCTCCTCGTGTCGGGCTATACCGCCTACCTGCAGCGCACGCAGGTGCGCGCCCAGGTGTGGCCGTACCTCATGCTCGCGAGCTACGACACCGAGAACTCGGTGAAGCTGCTCAACAAGGGCGTCGGTCCCGCGATCGTCAAGAGCGTGCGCGTGACCGTCGACGGCAAGCCGCAGCGCACGTGGCGCGACGTGACGTCCGCGCTCGGCCTCAAGCGCGCACCGCTGCGCACATCGACGATCACCGACAACGTCATCAGTGGCGGCGAGGTCGTGCCGATGCTCGTCATCGGCGACGAGGATGTCTACCACCGCTACCGCCACGAGAGCGAGCGCCGCTCCCGCGTCGAGATCTGCTACTGCTCGACGCTCGAGGAGTGCTGGCTGTACACCGCCGACGACGCGAGCACTCGAGCGGGCCACGAACCCGTCGAAGCATGCCCCGCGTTGCCGCCAGATCAGGCCTTCGGCGACTGACCGGACCCGCCGACGAACGAACCATGACCGAGAGTACCCCATGACCGACAGCCCCACGCCGTTCAAACCCAAGAAGTCCGTCGCCCTCTCCGGCGTTGCCGCCGGCAACACGGCGCTGTGCACGGTCGGTCGCAGCGGCAACGACCTGCACTATCGCGGCTACGACATCCTCGATGTGGCGACCACCTGCGAGTTCGAAGAGATCGCGCACCTGCTCGTGCACGGCAAGTTGCCCAATCGCGCCGAGCTCGCCGGTTACAAGGCGAAGCTGAAGGCGCTGCGCGGCATCCCCGCGTCGGTGAAGGCCGTGCTCGAGCAGCTGCCGGCCTCGGCGCACCCGATGGACGTGATGCGCACGGGCGTGTCCGCGCTCGGCTGCGCGCTGCCGGAAAAGGACGACCACAACCATCCCGGCGCGCGCGACATCGCCGATCGCCTCATGGCATCGCTGGGTTCCGTCCTGCTGTACTGGTACCACTTCGCGGTGAACGGCAAGCGCATCGATGTCGAGACCGACGACGACTCGATCGGCGGCCATTTCCTGCATTTGCTGCACGGCGAGAAGCCGAGCGAGCTGTGGGTGCGCGCGATGCACACGTCGCTGATCCTCTACGCCGAGCACGAGTTCAACGCCTCCACTTTCACCGCGCGCGTGATCGCGGGCACCGGCAGCGACATGTACTCGGCGATCGCGGGCGCGATCGGCGCGCTGCGCGGGCCCAAGCACGGCGGCGCCAACGAAGTCGCGTTCGAGATCCAGAAGCGCTACGACACGCCCGACGAAGCGGAGGCGGACATCCGTGCGCGCGTCGAGCGCAAGGAAGTCGTGATCGGTTTCGGTCATCCGGTCTACACGGTCAGCGATCCGCGCAACAAGGTGATCAAGGACGTCGCGCGCGAGCTGTCGGCGGCGCAGCAGAACATGAAGATGTTCGACATTGCCGAGCGCCTCGAATCGGTCATGTGGGACGTCAAGAAGATGTTCCCGAACCTCGACTGGTTCAGCGCGGTGTCGTACCACATGATGGGCGTGCCCACGGCGATGTTCACGCCGCTGTTCGTCATCGCCCGCACCTCGGGCTGGTCGGCGCACGTGATCGAGCAGCGCATCGACAACAAGATCATCCGGCCGACGGCGGTCTACACCGGCCCGGAAGGCAAGCAATACGTGCCGATCGAGAAGCGCGAATAGGAAACAGCGGACAGGTT
>DASTSE010000039.1:0-7943 GCA_035760865.1 Dokdonella sp. | reverse complement strand
ACGATTGGACCATGCCCGCACGGCGTTCGATTGGAAAAATGCGACGCGACCGGCGCCCGCCGCGCGAACGCCGCAGGCACGCACGTGCGAGCGGCGCGAGCCTGTGCCGATGGTGAACTTCGGCGCCGGCCATGCGCGTGGCATCCTGCACCGGCTTGCGCCGCCGGACCGTTTCCATCACGCGCGGCATCCCGCCGACGGGCCGCTCGCGGCGTTCGTGCAGCACTACTGGATCGTGCGCTGGAACCTCGCCGGCCATCCGCCGCAGCTGCAGGAGACGCTGCCGCATCCGAACGTCTACCTCGTGTTCGAGCCGGGCATCACCGGCGTTCACGGCGTCGCGAAAGGGCGCTACACGCGCTTCCTCGAGGGCGACAGCTTCGCCTTCGGCGTGAAGTTCCGACCCGGCGGCTTCCGCCCGTTCCTCGGCCGGGCGGTGTCGACGCTGACCGGCCGCTCGCTGCCGCTCGAGGCCGTGTTCGGCGCGTCGGCGGCGGGCCTCGAGCGCGCCGTGCTCGACGCCACGGACGAGCACGCGATGATCGCGCTTGCGCGCGCGTTCCTGCTCGAACGCCTGCCGCCACCGGACCCGGAGGTCGCGCGCGTCGCGTCGATCGTCGACGGCATCGCGGCCGATCGCGGCCTCACGCGCGTCGACGCGCTCGCCGAACGCCATGGACTCGGCCCGCGCGCGCTGCAGCGGCTGTTCGGCGAGTACGTCGGCGTCGGCCCGAAGTGGGTGATCAACCGCTATCGCCTGCACGAGGCGGTCGACCAGCTCGCCGAGGGACGCGCGGTCGACTGGAGCGCGCTCGCGCTCGATCTCGGCTACTTCGACCAGGCGCACTTCATCCGCGACTTCCGGGCCCTGGTCGGCCGCACGCCCGGCGATTTCGCACGCGACCTGAACGCGCGGCGCGCCTGACGCGCCGCTGCGCGTCACGGCGGCGTATGCTCGGCGCATGCGCACGTCGCTCGTCCTCGTCCTGTTCATCTCGCTGTGCGCGTGCGCGCACGCGGCGCCGCCGCGGCTGCTCGGCCCGCCGATCAAGGCCGAGGTCGACTACAGCTGCAAGACCGACGCCGACTGCGCGATCAAGGACATCGGCAACTGCTGCGGCCGCTATCCCGCCTGCGTCAACAAGGACAGCCCGACGTTTCCCGAACGCGTGCGCGAGGAGTGCGCGAGCAAGCACGAGGCCGGGGTCTGCGGCTTCCCGGACATCCGCGGGTGCGCATGCGTCGATGGTCGCTGCAGCAACCGCCTCGAAGGCGACGACGACGGCCGCTGAGGCGGCGACCGACTGGTCCCCGCGCTCTCGCCCGAACTGGTGCCGGATCGGGGATCGCGCTTCGCTACCGTAGCGTCACCGGCACGCCCGCCGGGCTGCAAGGAGACGCTTCATGCATGCGCTGATCCGCGAACTCATCGTGCTCTATACCGGCCTGTTGCAGTTGCACGGCCATGTGATGCCGGCGACGCGCAACGGCGAGTGCGTGCGCGATGCGCGCACGCTGGAGGCCTGAATCGCCTCGACCTCGAGGCCGTCATGCCCGCGGACGCGGAACCGCGCTCTCGTCGTCGGCAATGGCACGCGACGCGCTGGCACCGCTCGGGCGTTCCACATGTGCGCCGGTCAAGGCAATGACGAGACGCGGGATTCGATCGCGCTTCCCGGGTCGATCGCGAAGGCGGCCACGGCTGGGCGGCGCGCGCTGCGCATGAAGCGCGAGCGCAGCCAGCGCTCGCACGGCTGCGAATAGGTGCGCGCGACCGCGGCGCCGAGCAACCAGGACAGCGCGACCGCAGGCAGGTACCAGAGGAAGCTCCACCCCGCGTGCGCACCGCTCGCCTTGTACAGGGCGACGATCGCGAAGACGACGAACATGTGGCCGAGGTAGATCTCGTAGCTGAGCCGGCCGAACGAACGCAGCCAGCCGAGGCCGCGCGCACCGCGGCGATCCTCGCTGCCGTCGAGGCCGATGACGATGCATGCGACCGAACCGGTCAGCACGAGCATCGTGCCGTTGCCGAGCCACGACCACCACCACCCTTCGACGAACAGCACGCTCGCGAGACCGGCCGCGCCGAGCACGACGAGCCGGCGCGCGGCCCACGGCGCGCGGGCGGTCCAGCGAGCCGACACGAGCGCCGCGACGACGCCGCAGGCGATCGCGGCCATGCCCGGCAGGTAGGCCTTTTCCTGCCAGATCTCGTTGCCATCGAGCGCCGCGCGCGACATCGGCAAGGTGAGCGCGAACGCGACGAGCACGACGAGCAGCAGGCGTTCGCTGCGCACCGCGAGGCATACGAGCGGGAAGCCGAGGTAGAACACCTCCTCGATCGACAGCGACCACAACACGTCCCAGCCGCCCGGCAGGTAGCCCGTGCGTCCCTCGTACCAGTTGAGGTGCAGGCCGAGCGCGGCTGCGATCGCGCGCGGCAGCGATTGCCCTTCGCGCGAGATCACGTAGTCCGCCGCGCCGGCCTGGTGCAGCAGCGACAGCACGAGCACGACGAGTGCGAGGCACGGCACGATGCGCGCGCCGCGGCGCGCGTAGAACGCGCCGACGTCGATGCGCGCGAGGCTGCCCCAGCGCGCGATCGAGTGGCGCGCGATGAGGAAGCCGGAGATCACGAAGAACACGAACACGGCCTCGTAGCCGTTCCAGTTGAGCGCCGCGAGCACGCGCGCGGGCACGAAGCCGCCGAGCAGGCTCGCCTTGAGCGGAATGCGCAAACCGAGGTGGTGCAGCACGACGAGCAGGATCGACAGGCCGCGCAGCGCGTCGATGCCTGGGCTGCGCGCGAGCGCAGCGTCGGATCCTCGTTGCATGCCATTGCCCCGTGCCGGAATCGCGCGATGGTGGGGCGTACGCGGCGCGCAGGCAAGGGGCGCGCCGACTGGTCCGTGCGGAATCGCCGCAACTGGAACCCACCGTCCATCGCGCGCGACCTAGGCTCGCCGCACCCGCCAAGGAGCCTGCCGATGACCGCGAAGCCGATTGCGACCGACGACCTTCACCCGCGCCGCCGCGTGCGCGTGCTCGATGCCGAGATCGACTACGTCGACGTCGGCAGCGGCGACCCGATCGTATTCCTGCACGGCAATCCGACGTCGTCCCACCTGTGGCGCAACGTGCTGCCGCACCTGGCCGGCCTCGGCCGCTGCCTCGCGCCCGACCTCGTCGGCATGGGGCGGTCGTCGCCGGCGCCGGGCGGGCCGATGCGCTTCGTCGAGCATGCGCGTTACCTCGACGCGTGGTTCGACGCGCTCGGCCTCGAACGCAACGTCGTGCTCGTGCTGCACGACTGGGGCTCGGCACTCGGCTTCCATCGCGCGTGCCGCTACCCGCGGCAGATGCAAGGCATCGCCTACATGGAAGCGCTCGTGCAGCCGCGCCGCTGGGACGACTTTCCCGCTGCGCGAGCCGCGCTGTTCCGTGCGCTGCGCTCGCCCGACGGCGAGCGTCTTGCGGTCGACGACAACTACTTCGTCGAAACGGTGCTGCCCAAGAGCGTGCTGCGGCCGCTGTCGGACGCCGAGATGGCGGCGTACCGCGTGCCCACCGCGAGCGTGGCGGCGCGGCTGCAGACGCTGCTGTGGGCGCGCGAGCTGCCGATCGACGGCATGCCCGAGGATGTCGATGCGATCGTCGCCGACTATGGCGCATGGCTCGCCCGCAGCCCGCTGCCGAAGCTGTTCGTCAATGCCGAGCCGGGCGCACTGCTGACCGGGCGCGCACGCGAGTTCTGCCGCAGGTGGCCGAACCAGCGCGAAGTCACGGTGCCCGGCATCCACTACCTGCAGGAGGACTCGCCGGCGCCGATCGGCGCGGCGCTCGCCGCGTTCGTGCGCGAGCTGCGCGCAGCGGCGGGCGATCGCGATGCGACGGCCGCGCCTGTCGGCGACGGCGAGTCCGTCGCGGCCGCGTGACGCCGCGTCGGCCGAGCCGCTACGCTGTCGGCGTCATCCACGGGGGGGCCCGCCATGCCGACACCGATCACGCTCGCCCTGCCCGCCTGGCTCGACGAGGAAGCGCCGCCTGGACACGAGTTCGCCGACCCCGCGGCGCAGGTCGCGCTCGCGATCCGGCTCGCGCGGCGCAACGTCGAGGAACGCAGCGGCGGGCCGTTCGGCGCGGCGATCTTCGACGGCGCCGGCCGGCTCGTCGCCGCGGGCGTCAATCGCGTGCTGCCGCAGGCATGCTCGATCGCGCATGCGGAGATGATGGCGTTCATGGCGGCCCAGGCGCGCCTCGGCCGCGCGCGCCTCAACGAGGATGGCGCGCGCTACGTGCTCGCGACGAGCGCACAGCCGTGCTGCCAGTGTTACGGCGCGAGCTTCTGGGCCGGCATCGATGAACTGCGCATCGGCGCGCGCGCGAGCGACGTGATGGAACTGAGCGAGTTCGACGAAGGGCCGCTCCCCGCGGACTGGATCGGCGAGCTCGAGCGCCGCGGCATCGCGGTCGTGCGCGATCTGTTGCGCGACGAAGCGCGCGAGGTGTTCGACCTCTACGCGCGCCTGGGTGGCGCGAGTTATTGAGGCGAGCAGGAACGAAAAAAATCGAGACGCGGACCGCAGGGTGGTGTGCGCGTCGCGCCTGCGCCGAAGCCGGTGGGACGCGCCGCAGCGCGGCTGTTGTCCCACCCTACCGCGAATCGACGCGCATCGGCATATGTCGTAGGGCGGTACGCGCATCGCGCGGGCCGCCGAAGCCGGTGGGGCGCGCCGAAGCCGGTGGGACGCGCCGCTGCGCGGCTGTTGTCCCACCCTACCTGTGCATCGACGTGCATCGGCATATGTTGTCCCACCCTACCGTGCGTCGACGTGCACCGGCATACGTCGTAGGGCGGTACCGCATCGCGCGTGCCGCCGAAGCCGGTGGGGCGCGCCGAAGCCGGTGGGACGCGCCGCTGCGCGGCTGTTGTCCCACCCTACCGTGCATCGACGTGCATCGGCATACGTCGTGGGGCGGTACGCGCATCGCGCGTGCCGCCGAAGCCGGTGGGACGCGCCGCTGCGCGGCTGTTGTCCCACCCTACCTCTGCATCGACAAGCATCGGCATATGTCGTAGGGCGGTACGCGCATCGCGCGTGCCGCCGCGCGCGGCGGGCCTCGAAGCCGTTGCGGAACGTCGAATCAGCGCCGGCGACGTCGCGGGGGCTGAACCCAAGATCAAGAGCTTGAAACACGGAGCACACGGAGCACACCGAGAAAAGGCAATTGAGGTCGCTTCCCTCGTGTGGTCCGGCTCCGTGCTTCAGGCTTTTTCCGGCCCGCCCATCATCGAAGTCGTCGCGCAAGAGCATCGCGGCTTGCGCCGCTCCCACATTGGACGTCGTCGCGCGCGTTTCAGTCGAAGCCGTTGCGGAAGATCGAATCGGCGCCCGTGACGACGAGCAGGTTCGCCGACATCGCAGGCAGTCCGGTCAACGACACGCTGGTACCTGCGATCGAGCCGCTCGCGAGCGCGTGCACCGCGTGCGTCGCATCGAAGCCGTACAGCGTCCAGCTCGTGCCGGGTGCGCTCGCGAACGCGACGTTGACGTCCTGCGCGGTCGTCGTCTTGTTGGTGAGGAGCACCATCGTGCGCCCACCCGCGTTGAACGCGTAGGCGCCGACCTGGTCCACGTTCGCGCTCTGCGCGCGCACGCTGTTGCCCTGGACGCGCGCGCCCGCGCCGTCGTAGTCGAGGAACAGCGTGAACGCGCGTTCGGCGACCGAGCCGGCCTCCGGTGCGACCCAGCGCGTCGCCATGTCGACCCCTTCGCGCGCGAAGATGCCGAACAGCTCGGCCTGCGCGACCGCGCCGCTCGTGGTGCCGTCGTTGCCCCAGTTGTATTCGGTGATCGCGAGCTTCGTGCCCGGGCAGTACTGGTCGATCCAGCCGCGCACGCGCGGGATGAGGTTCGGCTTGCTGTAGTGGTTGCCGTCGTTGTCGCCGAGGTCGGCGATCCACGATTCGGACACCCAGTCCGGGTCGTACAGTTCCTTGAGCGAGCGCAGTCGGCGCGCCGCGGTCGAGGCCGAGTCGTCGTCGTTGAGCGCGACGTTGCCCTGCGGGTAGTAGTGCAGGTCGAGGTAATCCACCACGCGCGCGCCGCCCGCGAGCGGGTTCGCGCACACCTGCTGCAGGTACCACGCGACGAACGGCAGGCCGCCGTGCGCATCGCGGTCGCTGCCTTCGGCGCAATTGTCGGCGGCCGAGCCGAACAGGTCGCAGTAGCCCCAGGTCACCGGACCGGTCACTTTCGCGGCCGGGTCCTGCTGCTTGATCGCCGCGCCGTAGGCGAGCGCCTTGCTCCAGGTCTCGTCGAAGGTCGTCGGTGCCGGATGCACGTCGCGATGGGTCGAGTTCCACAGCATCACTTCGTTGTCGAGCGCGTAGTAGCGCACGCCGCCGCCCCCGGCGGCGCCGAAGGTCGCCTGCAGGTGCGCGATCCAGTCCTTCCAGAACGCGGGCGCGACTTCGCTCGACGTGTCGTGCGGATCGTTGTTGACGAGGTGGTGTCCGCCCTGGTTGCCGTAGGGGACGCAGTTCGGCGACGGATTGTTCGCGGGCAGGCATTCGCCGCTGCCCGCGTCGGGGTCCCACGGATCGGTCGCGGCCGTCCACGGGTTGGGCGGCTCCTGCGCGCCGTACTTCGCGACCGAGAAGCCGGCGAAGTACGGATGCTGCTGCGGGCTGTCCGCACGCGGCGTCCAGCCGATCGTCGGGATCGTCAGCAATACGTCGGCACCGTAGCTGCGCGCTTCGCCGATGAAGGCGTCGGCGTCGTTGCCGAGCGGCGGCACGTGGGTGCGGTCGGATGCGCCCGGGATGTTCTCGAAATACCAGTCCGACGCCGTGCTGTGCACGTCGACCTGCCAGTTGTAGCGCGTGGTCGAATTGCCGCCCCAGCGCCGCAGCGGGTAGCCGATCTCGGCGTTTTGCGCGCCGTCGCCGAAGGCGACGCCGAAGATGAGCGGGCTGAACGGGTGCACGTCGGCACCCGCGTCCACGCTGACCGCGATCGCCGTGGGGGCGGTACCGGCCGCATGCGCCGGCGCGACCGCCAGAGGCGTTGCGGAGGCGACGAGCGCGGCCCCCAGGGCCACCCGAAGACGCGATGCGTTGTCCATTGGAAACCTCCTGCGACCGTGCGCCATGCCCGGGACCTCCGGCGGCGACACACCCTATACGGAGCCGGCCGCGCAATCCCCGCACGCGGTCACACTCGCCAGCACCGGAAGACCCCGGCATCATGCGCAACCGCGCCGCCGTCCCCGCACATGCCCGCATCCTACTCCCGCCGCCTGCTCGCCTACTGTCGCCCCGGCTTCGAGGGCGAGTGCGCGCAGGAACTCGCGGCGCACGACGCACGCCTGTCCGGCACCGGCTATGCGCGCGCTGCGCGCGGCAGCGGCTACGTCGAGTTCGTCAGCGACGATGCAGGCGCGCTGGCCGGCCGATGGCGCGAGCTCGTGTTCGCGCGCCAGCTGCTCGCCGTACTCGGCGAAGCGCGCGACCTGCCGCCGCGCGACCGGCTGTCGGTGCTGCTGCCGCTCGCGGAGGGCGCCGACCCCGCCCACGGTCGGCGCTGGTGCGATGCCTGGGTCGAGGCGCCGGACAGCGATGAGGCGCGCGAACTCGCGCCGCTGTGCCGCGGGCTCGAAGCGGCGCTCGTCGCGGCGCTCAAGCAGCGCAAGTGCATCGAACGCGAATCGCGTTGGCGCCTGCACGTGTGCATGACCGCGACCGACGCCGCCTACGTCGCCGCCGCGGACCGGTCGACCACCGCGCCATGGCGCGGCGGCATCCCGCGCCTGAAGTTTCCGCGCAGCGCGCCGAGTCGTTCCACACTCAAGCTCGAAGAGGCGCTGCTCGTGCTGCTCGACGAGGGCGAGCGCGAGCGCTGGCTCAAGCCCGGCATGCGCGCGGTCGACCTCGGCGC
>DASTSE010000038.1:0-2548 GCA_035760865.1 Dokdonella sp. | reverse complement strand
GCTCGAGCCCGCGCGGCCGCGGGTCGATCGCGAGCGCTTCGACCGCGACGGCGCGCGCGTCGTCGCTGCGGCCCGCCCGTGCGAGCGCTCGTGCCTGCAGCGCGAGCATCGAGAACAGGGTCGACTTTTCGTCCGGCGTGCGCTCCTTCTGCGCGGCCACCACGGCCGTCGCGAGCTCGAGCGCCTCGTCGTTGCGACCGAGCGCGTACAGCGCGAGCGCACGCTGGAAGCGCGCGTAGCGCACGTCCTTCGACCCTTCGCTGCCGTTGCGCGCCGCGATCGCAAGCAGTTCGTCCGTCGTCGCGATCGCGTCGGCGTGGCGCCCCTGGGCGACCTGCGCGCGCGCGAGGAAGCCGAGCGGCGCGATCAGCTGCGCGCTGCCTTCGCCGGTCAGCTCGCGCTGCAGGGCGACCGCCTGCAGCGCGTTCGTGCGCGCGCCGTCGAGGTCGTGCGCGCCGGCCAGCACCTGCGACAGCGAGCCGAACAGGCGCGGACAGACGTTGTGGCGGATGTGTTCGCGCCGACAGACGGCGACGCCTTCCTCGAAGGCCGCGCGCGCCTCGTCGCGCCGCAACTGGCCCGCGCGCAGGCGACCGAGCGCGGCGATCGAGTTGAGCGTGTCGGGATGCGCGTCGCCGAATAGGGTGCGGCGCATCGCGAGCGCGCGCTGCACGTACGGTTCCGCGTCGGCATAGCGCGCCTTGGCGACGAGGAAGCTGCCGTAGGTGCCGATCGCCCACGCCGCGTCCGGATGCGGCCGCACGTAGAGGCGTTCGGCGAGCGCGATCGCTTCGCGGTAGGCCGCATCCGCGCGCACGAGGTCGCCGGTCATCTCGGCCGAGACGCTGATCGACGACACCAGGTCGAGCGCGTCGTGCGACACCTCGCGCGGCCGCGCGTTCCAGCGCTTCCACGCCGCCTCGGCGAGCGCGAGCGCCGGCGCGAACTTCTGCGCATTGACGAGGTCGCGCGTCTGCGCGGCGTCGACGTGCAGCAGCAGCGCGTCGCCATGATCGCCCGCGCGCTGCGCGACTGCGCGCGCATCGGCGGCGACCGCCTGCGCCTCGTCGCTGCGGTTCGCGCCGGACAGCGCATCGACGAGCACGAGCAGCGCATCGACGGCCGCCGCGCCGCCTTCGGCGACGAGCGAGGTGCGCAGCGGTTCGAGCAGTGCGATCGCCTCGTCGGGGCGCGCCTGCGCGACGAAGGCGCCCGCGCGCAGCACGCGCACGCGCCGGCGAGCGTCGTCGGCCGACGGCAGCCGTTCGATGTCGCGCGCGGCACGGTCGAGCAGCGCGTGTTCGCGCTCGTAGGCGCCGATCGCGCCGCCGACTTTCGCGAGCGTCAGCAGCAGGTCCACGCGCGCGTCGTCGGCGAGCGTATGGTCGCGCAGCAGCTGGTCGCCGGCGTCGTCGACGAGCTGTTCCACGGTCGGACGCCGCTCGCGTGGCACGTCCGGCTGCGCCGCCTCGAACACGGACACGAGGAAATCGCGCACCGTCTCGGCGCGCTGCGTCTGGCGCGTCGCGCGCGCGGCCTCGTCGCGCGCGACGCGCGCCTGCCACAACGCCGCACCGAGTGCGGCGAGCAGCGCGAGCAGGAACATGCCAGTCGCGGCGACGCCGCCCTTGTGCCGCGCGACGAAGCGGTACGAGCGATACCAGCGCGTCTGCGGGCGCGCATGCACAGGCCGCTCCTCGAGCAGGCGGCGGTCGTCCTCGGCGAGTTCGCCGGCCGAGGCGTAGCGTCGCTCCGCGTCCGGTTCGATCGCCTTCGCGACGACCGCCGCAAGGTCGCCGCGCAAGCGCGTGCGCGTCGTGCGCGCGGCGGCGTCCGCCGCTGCGTGCGCGGCAGCCACGGGTGTCGGGCCGCCGCGCGGACGTTCGCCGGTCAGCAGTTCACCGAGCAGGATGCCGAGCGCATAGACGTCCGTCGCGGTCGTGATCGTGCCGCCATCGACCTGCTCGGGTGCCGCGTACGCGGGCGTGAACGCGGGCAGCACGGTCGCGTCCGGCCCGGTTTCGTCGGCGAGCAGCTTGGCGATGCCGAAGTCGAGCAGCTTGACCTCACCCTCGGGCGTCACGAGCACGTTCGACGGCTTGAGGTCGCGGTGCACGATCAGCGCGCGATGCGCCGCGTCGACCGCGCGGCAGACCGTCGCGAACACCTGCAGCCGCTCGCGCGTGCCCAGTTGCCGTGCCTGCGCGAACACGGTGATCGGCGTGCCGTCGACGAGTTCGAGCGCGATGTAGGCGAGCCCTTCGGGCGTGACGCCGCCTTCGATCATGCGCGCGATGTGCGGATGCTGCAGCCGGATCAGCGCGCGCTGTTCGCGGCCGAAGCGGCGCCGCGCGTCCGGCGAGAGCAGGTTGTGCCGCAGCAGCTTGAGGGCGACGCGCTGGGTCGCGCCTTCGAGTTCGCGCCGCGCCTCGAACACCGTCGACGAGCCGCCCTCGCCGATCACGCGCACGATCGCGAACGGCCCGATGCGGCTGCCCGCCGGCGGTGCGGCCGGCTCGTCGCCGATCGCACGCGCGAGATCGTCGAG
>DASTSE010000037.1:0-7972 GCA_035760865.1 Dokdonella sp. | reverse complement strand
GGTGAGGGACAGGATGTCCCGAGCAAAACCGGCGTCGCCGGCCACGAGGTGGCAGCGACGCCACGAACAATCGGAGAGATGGCCGAGCGGTTTAAGGCACCGGTCTTGAGCGCGCAGGCAGGATGCCGGAGCCGACAGCGGCGAAGCCGCTGGCCCGCAGGGCGAGGGACAGGATGTCCCGAGCAAAACCGGCGTCGCCGGCCACGAGGTGGCGGCGACGCCACGAACAATCGGAGAGATGGCCGAGCGGTTTAAGGCACCGGTCTTGAGCGCACAGGCAGGATGCCGGAGCCGACAGCGGCGAAGCCGCTGGCCCGCAGGGTGAGGGACAGGATGTCCCGAGCAAAACCGGCGTCGCCGGCCACGAGGTGGCAGCGACGCCACGAACAATCGGAGAGATGGCCGAGCGGTTTAAGGCACCGGTCTTGAAAACCGGCGTGGCAGCAATGCCACCGTGGGTTCGAATCCCACTCTCTCCGCCACTTCGTCGCCCTTCGGTTGCGCGTGCGAGGACGCAGTCGCGCTCGAACCGGTTCGGATCCATGCGTCCGCTGGTCTCGTCGAACCATGCGCGACACTGCGCGATCGATTGCGCATGAATTGTTCCTAAAGTCGCCAATCGCCATGTTCATGCTGGAGCACGGCGCGCGCGCCTACGGTTCCCTCATCGACGCGACGAGGGCAACGACGTGGACGCACGACAGCATTTTCCGGGCAGCGATCCATCGACGACGTTGAAGAGTCCGGTGACGCTGTATACGCGGCCGCCGTTTCCTGTGCAGGCGCAGCCATGGCCGGGCCTCGCCGGGAAGATGGAACCGCGCCCCGATCACGGCGAATCGAGCTACGTCGGGCGCGGCCGATTGAGCGGACGCAAGGCGCTCATCACCGGCGGCGACTCCGGCATCGGGCGCGCCGTCGCGATCGCGTTCGCACGCGAGGGCGCGGACGTCGCCCTCTCCTATCTCGACGCGGAGGAGCCCGACGCGCGGGAAGTCGCGGAGTTGATCCGCGAAGCGGGGCAACGCGTCGTCTGCCTGCCGGGCGACATTCGCGACGAAGGGTTCTGCCAACGACTCGTCGGCCGCGCAGCGCAGGGGCTCGGCGGGCTCGACCTGCTCGTCAACAATGCCGGGCGGCAGCAGAGCGCGGAATCGATCCTCGACCTTACGACCGAAGCGTTCGACTGGACGTTCAAGACGAATGTCTACGCGATGTTCTGGATCACGAAGTCGGCGGTCGCTTGCATGCCGCCGGGCGCGGGCATCATCAATACGGCGTCCGTCAACGCGTACGACCCGTCGGCCCACCTGCTCGACTATGCGATGACGAAGGCCGCGATCGCGAACTTCACCAAGTCGCTCGCCAAGCAGCTCGCCAAACAGGGCATCCGCGTCAATGCAGTCGCGCCGGGGCCTTTCTGGACCGCCTTGCAGGTCTGCGGCGGCCAGACGCGCGAGCGCCTCAAGGAATTCGGCGCCGATACGCCGCTCGGTCGCCCCGGCCAGCCCGCGGAGATCGCTGCCGTCTACGTCGCCCTCGCCGCCAACGATGCCTCGTACGTGACCGGACAGGTCTACGGAGCGTCGGGCGGCGACGGCAATCCCTGATCGATCGAGGATCACGCCATGACCAACCGCGACCGCAAGGACCTCCCTACCGCGACCGGAACCCCATGCGCACCGGCCGTAGAGACCGAGCGCGAGCGCGAAGCGCGCAAGGCCCACGAGAGCCACGCACTCGACGAAGCGTTGCAGGAAACCTTCCCGACCAGTGATCCGGTGTCGCCGTTCGTGCCCGCGGTGCGCACGAGCGACGAGCCACCGCCGGATCAAGGCGCCCGCTGTGCCCACGCGGCCTGCGCGTGCACGGTGTCCGCCACCGATCGCTGGTGTTCCGACGCGTGCCGCGATCGACAACAGGGCTACGGCGGAGCGCACCAGACCTGTGGCTGCGGCCATGCGACATGCCGCGACGCGAACGTCGCGGCACCGGGCGCCTGAACGCGAAGATCCGTGCGCATCGTTCGCGACAGCACGATCCTCGGCAAGACCACGGCTGCGCCCCGCATGCGTCGATTGCTTCCGCTTCGACGAGGTCGCTCCATGGCGATCGCCGAAGCCGGCCGAGGACCACGCGCATGACGACGCGAACGCCGCCGCGACAGCGCGCGTCGTGAATGAGCGTACGGCGCGCCGGCGTCGAAGCGCAGCCGCACGCGCGCTTCGCTTCCGCGGCGGGGTGCGACCTCGGCGCTAGCGCCGCAATCGCCGATCGCGCTGCAGGAAGCGAAGCAGCGCGCGCTCCGCACGACTGAAGCCGCGAACGCCACGAACGACGCTGCGGAACGCGCTGCGAGCTCGCGCGAAGCCGGCGCCCTCCTCTGCCGCATCGAGCACCGCGGGGTGCACGTAGGTCGTGCGACAGATCGCCGGCGTGTTGCCGAGGTCCGCGGCCGCAGCAGCGATCGCGGCCTGCAGCTCCGAGGGTGCGGGTTCTTCTGCGCCACCGAACAGCGCATCGGCGACGATCACGCTCGCGGCCCAGGTGCGGAAGTCCTTCGCCGTGTAGTCGTCGCCCATGACGGCCTTGAGGTAGGCGTTCACGTCACCGGACGACACCCGGTGGCGGCGGCCGTCGTCGACGAACTGGAACAGGTGTTGCCCCGGCAGGTCCTGGCAACACCGGATCGTGCGGGCGATGCGCGGATCGTGCAGCAGGCGCTCATGGTGCTGTCCCGACTTGCCCCGGAACATCAGGCGCACGCGGTCGCCGCTCACGCGCACGTGCCGATTGCGCAGGGTGCTGACGCCGAATGAACCGTTCGCCTTGGCGTACTCCTCGTTGCCGATGCGCATGCGCGTGCGGTCGAGCAGGCGCACGATCGCCGCGAGCACGCGCTCGCGAACGAGCCCTTTTGCGCGCAGGTCGCGCGCGACGCGCCGCCGCAGCGCGGGCAGGCGCGTTGCGAACTCGATCGTGCGCTGGAACTTCACGCCGTCGCGATGCGCGCGCCACCCGGGATGGTAGCGATACTGCTTGCGGCCACGTGCGTCGCGCGCCGTCGCCTGCAGGTGGCCGCGTGGGTCGCGGCAAATCCAGACATCGCCGTACGCGGGCGGAATCGCGAGCGCCCGGATCCGCGCGAGCGTGCGTTCGTCGCTCACGCGACGCCCGCGGGCGTCGATGTAGACGAAGCCGTTGCCGTTGCGCCGGCGACGCAAGCCCGGCTGCGTATCGGCAACGTAGACGAGGCGGCCACGTGGCCATTCGAACGGCGTGCGTCGAGACGCTTTCATGGTCGGCGCATTGCGGCATGAGAGCGATGAACGCGTATTGACCGCTCGCCATCCGCGGCTGAACGGCGCGACCGCGGGTTCACGAGCCGCTTCGTCTCGGCGGCGCAGGCTCGTTCGCGAGCGTCGCACCTCGCGGCGCGCAGCGAGGAGACGATCGATGAAGAACCCGGGCACGCGCATGCTGGCGCAGTCGCTTCTGTTCGCGGCGGGCGCCTGCACGGCGCAGGTATCGCCGAGCAATCCGTCCGCCAGGAACACGCGGGACCAGCCTACGCGTGGACCGGCGCTGACGTCCGATGCGTCGTGGGACCAGAAGGACTCGAACAAGGACGGCTACATCACGAAGGAAGAGCTCAAGGGCGATCCGGCCCTGCTGACCCATTTCGACGCCATCGACAGCGATCGCGACATGAAGATCTCGCCGACGGAATGGAGGGCGTGGGGCCATGACGACGCACGCACGCACTAAGGAAGCTCAGGGACCGGCAGCGCGCGGTTCACGCGCGCGCGCGGCTGCGGGCTGCGGTGAAGCGGTGCGTCGCAGCGAATCGCTCGGCTTGCCGCGCCCGGTCGACGACGACTGGCAACGCGTGCAGGAGCGGATCGACCGTATCGTCCATCCGCGCGTCGCCGGCGATGCGCCGATGACGCCGCCATCGCCGTCCGCTCGGGATCGCGCGAACGACGAAGGCCGCGTCTACGGCCATGCTCCTCGCCGGTCGGAGCGCGCAGCGCGCACCAGCGAGCGTGAACCGGCTCCTGCTCCGCGGACGAGCGACGCTGCGCGCCCGAGCCGTAGTGCGTGAGTGAGGAGCCCAAAGGCCTTTCGGATAGCAGCTCCAGATGCCGCGCCCTACATCGACGTCGCTCTTGCGGTCCGGGCTTCAGGCCTCGAGCAGTCGCTGGGAGGCCGCGAGGTCGAGCCACTCGCGCCCCGCGACGAGGCGGTACGACGGCAACTCGGCGCGTTCGAGCGCATCGACGAGACTGGAGGCGAGCCGGATCGCACGCCGCTCGCCGATACCGAAGTCGACGTAGCCGTCATACCACTGATAGCCCGCAGGCGATCGCGCCGACGGCTGGATACGCCATGCGCCTGGAGCCTGATCCAGCCCAGGCAGGAAGCCGGCGATGAACGCATCGACCGCGCCGCCGGCCTGGCCATCCGCTTCGAACACGAGCACCTGCTGCCAGCCCACCGTCGGATTCATGACGACGCTCATGGGCGAGTCTCCAGAGCTTCGGAAACCCGACCATAGCCCCGGATCCGTTAAGACGGCGTGATGCGGTGAGCATGCGACGCGGCACGCCGTCACGGTTTGCGCGGATGAGGGAATTTCCCTGTTGCGAGCGCGGCGCGCGGCCGGATTGCCGGCGCGCCGATGCGCACGAAGGCTCAGCGTGACGGCGCCGCGGACTCTGCGAGTACCTCGTCGAGCAGCTGCAGCGCGCGTGCGGAACCCGACTGGCCGAGCCAGAACAAGGCCTGCTTTTTCGTCTCGCGCGGGTAGTCGCCGCGAAGGATCGCGATGAGCGCGTCCTCGCCGCGGTCGCCATCGAGCTGCGACAGCGCGAATACGGCCTGCTCGCGCACGTCCGCCGAGGCGTCGGTGTCCAGCGCGTTGGCGATGTCTCCAGCTGCGCGCGGATCGTCCATCTGCGCCATCCAGAACAGCGCCTGGCTGCGCACATGGTCGCTGCGGTCGCTGCGCGAGATCGCGAGGATGCGTGCATAGGCATCGACACCGGAAGCTTGCGACAACGCGAAGATCGCATGCTCGCGCACGTCCGGATCCGCGTCGGTCGTCGCGTGGCGCTCGACGATCTCGGCACCCTCGGCACCACGCGCCCGCGCGAGCCAGAACAGCGCCTGTTGGCGCACTTCATCCGTGTGCGCAGGCTCGGCGAGCGTGGCGAGCGCGCGGGTCGCCGCCGGATCGCCGTGATAGGCGATCGCGGCGAGCGCGGAATCGATGTCGGCATGAGCCGCACGCGTTTCGGTCGCCCAAGCCGCAAGCAGCTCGATGCTGCGCGACGGCTCGACGGCGTCGAGTGCGCGGATCGGCTTCTCGGTACGCACGGGACACGAGGCGCCGACCGCGCGCACGTCCTCGATGCGACCGTGCACGACGTGGGCGTACACGGCGAGTTCGGTGTCGTGGCGCGGATCGCGATCGCTGGTGCCGAAGTTGCCGCCGCGCGCGTCGAGATCGCAGCCGGCCTCGACCGGCTCGTCGTGCCGCACGACGTAGCAGCAGGGCGAACGCGCGCCTCCGACGAGCGGTACGCGCCAGCCGACCCAGCCGTCGCTGCGCGCGACGTCGGTCGCGAGATCGGCGGCGCCGGCATGCAACGCGTTCGCCGCGACGGCGGCCAGCAGGCAGAGAAGGAACGGCCTCGTCATGGCTTGCCCGCCTTGTCCAGCTCGGACTCGATCGCATCGATCGCCGCGTCGTCGCCCATCGACGTGAGCGTGCGCAGGAGCGCCTTCTTCTCGTCGGCCGTCTTCGCGTTGCGGTAAAGCTCCAGTACCGCGTCGCTGTCGTCGGCGACGAGCAGCCCCTGCAGCACCGCGTCGCGCAGCGCGGGCGTGTTCGCGCCCGCATACAACGAGCGCAACGCCGCGGAACCGCCCTCGTCGCCGGCGACGCCCAGGGCGTGCATCGCGGCGATGCGCATTTCTTCGGGTTGCTTCGCGTCGGCCGCGATCGCCGCCAGTGCGCGGCTGTCGCCGGCGACGCCGAGCGCATCGATGATCGCGCGCCGGTTCGGCGCATCCTGCGTCGCGGCGTAGAGCTGCTCGAGTTCGGCCACGGCATCGAGCGCCCCGAGGGTCTGGATCGCGTGCGCGCGCACGTCGGGGTCCGCCTCGCCGCGCGCCGCCGCGAGCACGAGGTCCTTGCGGTCGGCGACGAGATACGCGTCGAGCACCTCGCGCTTGCCGCGCGCGTCCTTGCTGCCCGCATAGATCTCGCGCAGGCGCTCGATCGCGCGGTCCTCGCCGCTCACGCCGAGGATGCGCACCGCCTCCTCGCGCAGCTCCGGATCGCTCGCGCCGCTTGCCGCCTCGACCACGTGATCGAGACCCTCGCTGTCGTCGAGCTGGCTCATCACGAACAACGCACGCTTCTTCAGCTTGACGGAATACGCGCCCTTCAACACCTTCTCGAGCAGCGGCATCGCACGTTCGGCGGGCGCGCTCATCAGGCCTTCGAGGGCGACCTCGGCGAGTTCCTCGTCGCCGCCGCCGCGCGCAGCGGCGTTCGTCGTCGGGCCCGCCTGCTTCACGAGCGCATCGGCTTCCTCGCGCCAACGGCTGTGCGGGAACTCGCGCCGCAACGCGTCGAGCACGTTCTTCGCTTCGGTGGTCCGCTTCGCCTGCACCAGCGCATACGCCTCCCAGTAGAGCGCGGCGTCGGCGCTCTGCGGTTCCTTCTCGCGCAACAGTTTTTCCAGTTCCGCGAAGCGCTGGAGCGCCGTACTCCAGTCCGACTTCTTCAACGCCGCCTGGCCCTGCCAGTACAGCCGGTTCGACGCCTTGTCGCTCGGCGCCATGTCGCCCTCGCTGGCCGCGCACGCGACGTTCGCGGCGAGTGCGACGGCGGCGGCGAGCAGGCGGATCGCGATCGTCTTCATTGGTCAGTGCTCCGTGGTGGTCTCAGGTGCGGCGTTCGCCGTTGCGGTCGAGGCGAGCCTGCGTCGCGCGTACCTGGAACAGCAGGTCGGTCGAATGCAGGTAGTCGCGCAAGCCTTCGTCGCCTGAGACGGGCGTCGACGCCGATGGGTTAGCGAGCGAGATCAGTACGGGTTCGAGCTGGCGCAGGAAGTCGGCGAGCTGGGCGTTGCCCGCGCGCGCAGCGGCGCGCGCGTACAGCCGGTTCGCATCGACGAGCGAGGCGGCGAGTTCGCGATTGCCGTCGAGCAGCGCGCTGCTGCTGCTGTTGCTCGCGGTCAGCAGCACGCCTTCGGTGGCGCGCAGGTGCGCCGCGACGTAGGCGTCGAGCACGCGCATCGCGGCCGCGTCCGCGCGCGCCTGCGCGACTTCGTCGGGAGCCGACGCACTTTGCCGCCCCGCATGGAACGCGACGCCGGCGACGAGCGCGACCGCGAACGCCGCGGCCCAGGCGAGGCGCGGCGGATCGAGCCATTCGCGCACGCGATCGAGCCGCGACGCGCGCGGCGCGCGGCGACCCAGCCGGGGTTCGAGCGCGCGCCACAAGCGGGCCTCGAATCCGGCGTCGGCGACCGGAACGGGCAGTGCGTCGATCTCGCCGAGCACGCGCAGCACCGCGTCGCGGCGCGCGCTGAGCTGCGGCGACGCCGCGAGCGCTGCGTCGACGCGCGCGAGCTCGCCGGCGTCGAGGCCATCGCGGTAGTGGTGCAGGATGAGGTCTTCGTCGCTGATCGTGTGCATGGCTTCACCCGCCCGGTTCGAGCACGGCACGCAGCTTGCGCACCGCGCGGAAGATCGCCTGCTTGCAGGCGCCCACATTGAGGGACAGCGCCGCCGAAATATCCTCGAGCGACTGGCCTTCGTGATGGCGCAGCACGAACGCACTGCGCTCGAGCACGCTCATGCGGGCGAGCTCGTTTTCGATGCCACGGCGCAGTTCGGCGCTGCGCGCGATCCGCTCGGGCCCAGGCTGCGTTTCGAGGGTCCGGGTCAACAGGTC
>DASTSE010000036.1:0-5037 GCA_035760865.1 Dokdonella sp. | reverse complement strand
ACCCGAGGGTCGAAGCCGGGAGCATCGCGGCTGCCGCCGCTGCTGCCCTTTCCTCGGGGAGCGGCCAATCAGCCCTTCTTGACGCCCTGGCCCTTCATCGCCTCGAGGCCGCCGAGGTTGATGCCGGCGACCGCGGCTTTCAGCTGCTCCATGCTGTCGGCGTCGCCGCTGAGCTTCACCGAAAAGCGATCGCCGAGCACGATGCCGTATTCGCCGTGCTTGTCCTGGCTGTCCCATTCCTCGTGCACGAGGCGGCCGTCGACCTTGTAGGTCTTCTCGTAGCCGTGCTCGGTCTCGCGCTCCTGCTGCAGCGCGGCCCAGCCGGCCATCGCCATGATGCCCTTGGCCGAGCCCATGTCGGTGACCTCGAGGCGCAGCGTGCGCCCCGAAGCCTGGTCCGAATAGGTCGCGTGCGCTTCCGACACCTGCATGCCGAGCGCACCGTTCTTCTCGGCCGAGAAGTCGGTGCGCGGCAGGCCCGCGAGCGTGGCCGGCACGAACGGCTTGAGCAGGTCGGGCGACAGCGCCTCGACCTGGTCGCCACCGCCGAGCGCGGCGCCCATCACCGCGCCCATCGCCTTCGCCTGCGCGTCGGCGTCGCCGGACTTCTGCGCGGCTTCGAGCTGCTTGCTCGCCGCCTCCATCTTCTGGCCCGCGGCGGCGAGCTTGCCGAGCGCGCTGTCGGCGTCGATCGTGACGCTGCTGCCGCTGTCGCCGAGGCGGACGCCACCGGCGCCGGCTCCCATCATCGCACCGGCGCCGATGATGCCGCCGACGACGATCGCGCAGATCCAGCCGAGCACGATCGCGATGATGACGCTGACCGCCGTATAGCCGGCCGCCTTCTCCTGCGGCGCCTTCATCGTCTGCGGCAGGCCGAGGTAGAGCAGGTAGATGCCGTAGATCGCGCCCGCGAGTGCGACGAGCCAGCCGATGAACGGCACGATCTGCGCCGCGCCCGCGACCCAGCTCGCGGTCCAGGCGTAAGCGACCGTCTTGAGCGCCTGCACCGGATTCTTCTCGCCGCCGAAGCTCGGCGCGAGGGCGTCGATGATCAGCGCCATCACGTACGCCATCGCGAGGGCGAGCGCATAGCCGACGATCGCACCCGTGATGCCTGCGCCCATGCCGGCGCGGTAGGTCACGCCGAGGAAGGTCGTGCCGATGATGCTGCCCTTGATGAAGCCCGCGATGGCGGGAATCGCGGCGAGGATCGCGATCCAGTTCTTGTAGAGGTCCGGCACGGTCGCCGGCTCGGTCGCGATGACCGGCCACTCGGTCTTCGGCGTGAGCAGGATCGCCTTCACGCGCGCAATGATCTTGTTGATGTCCATGTATTCCCTCCCGGTTGCTGGTCGATGGGGGTATCGAACGAAGCCGCGGCATTCTAGGCTACCCGGCCGGTGGACGTGCCGGCGGGCCGATCACGGCGTTGCCGTGAAGCGCTTCACATACTGGTTGGCATGTCTTGTGCTGGTAAACTGCAAAGCTCTGTCCATGGAGTTGAGCATGTCGCGACCCAATCCCGCGGCGGAAAGGACGATTCCCGCCAATGCCGAGAACCGCTATCGCGTGTCCAGGGCCGACCTGCCGCTGAGCTGTCCGATGCCCGGCATGTCGCTGTGGAACTCGCACCCGAAGGTGTACCTGCCGATCGCCGAAGAGGGCGGGCACGCGAAGTGTCCGTACTGCGGCGCCGAATACGATCTCGAAGCCTGAGCAGATACGGAGCCGCATGGCCGAGCCCCGCCTGACCGTCGTCCAGCTGCTGCCTGCGTTCGAGGCCGGCGGCGCCGAGCGTTCGGCGCTGGAGATCGCGCGCGCGCTGGTCGAGGCCGGCCATCGCTCGATCATCGTTTCGGCCGGCGGGCGCATGGTCGAGCGCGCCCAGCGCGAGGGCAGCGAGCACGTGGCCTTGCCGATCGGTGCGAAGTCGCTGCGCGCGCTCGCACAGGTGCCGAAGCTGCGCGCACTGCTGCGGCGGGTCGGTGCGGACATCGTGCACGCGCGCTCGCGCATGCCGGCGTGGGTCGGCTGGATCGCCGTGCGCGGCCTCAAGCCGCGGCCGCATTTCGTCACAACCGCGCACGGATTGAACAGTCCGGGCATCTACAGCTCGGTCATGACCCGGGGCGAACGCGTCATCTGCGTGTCGAACACGGTGCGCGACTACTTGCTGCGCAACTACCCGCGCACCGACCCGAACAAGCTCGTCGTGATCCCGCGCGGGATCGACCAGAACGACTATCCGTTCGGTCACATCGCCGACAATTCCTGGCGCGAGTGGTTCTTCGCCGAGTTCCCGCAGCTCGCGGGCGCGCCGCTGCTGACCCTGCCGGGTCGCGGCACGCGCCTGAAGGGCCATGCCGACGCGATCGAACTCGTCTCCGACCTCAAGGCGCGCGGCATCCCGACCCGACTGCTGCTGCTCGGCGCACGCCAGGAGGGCCGCGAGGCCTACGTCGCGGAGCTCGAAAGCCTCGCGGCCGAGCGCGGCGTCGCGGACCAGCTCGCGATCAGCGCGCAGCGCGACGACACGCGCGACGTGTTCGCCGCTTCCGCGCTCGTGCTGCAGTTGTCGAACAAGCCGGAGTCGTTCGGCCGCACCGTGGTCGAGGCGCTCGCGCTGTGCCGGCCCGTGCTCGGCTACGACCACGGCGGTGTCGGCGAACTGCTCGCCGATCTCTACCCGGCCGGTCGGGTGCCGCCGCAGGATCGCGAACGGCTGACCGAACGCGCGGCCGAACTGCTGCGTGCGGCGCCTCCGATCGCGCCGCTGCAGCGTTACCGCCTCGCCGACATGCAGGCGGCGACGCTCGCGCTCTATCGCGAGATCGTCGCGGCCGGCTGAGCCCGCATCGCGTGTGCGGCTAAGATGTCCGGATTCCGCACCGGACCTGCCGTGATTTCGAATCCCAACGACCGCGCGCCCGCCTGGGCCGCCTTGCTCGTGCTCGCCGCGATCGCACTGCTGCCGGTCGGCCGCACGGCGGAAGCGCCGTTCGCGCTCGGGGCGATCGGCGGACTCGTATTGCTCGCGCGAGGCCGCGTGCGATTCGGCGATCCGACCGCGAAGCTCGTGCTCGCCTTGTTCGGCGCGTACTGGGTCGCTGCGTTGCTGTCGGGGTTCGGCGCGGTCGCACCCGGCAAGACCTGGTCGACCGTCGCGGCGACCTTGCGCTTCCTGCCGTTCGCGCTGTTCGCCGCGTGGGCGCTGCGCGACGCCGCGCGCTGGCCCGCGTTCGTCGCCGCGGTCGCGGCCGTGGTCGTGCTGTGGGCGCTCGACGCCTGGGTGCAAATGGCGACCGGCTACAGCCTCGGCGGCGCGGCGGAGCCCGAGCGCGTGTCGGGCATCTTCGGCGCCGGCAACCTCAAGCTCGGCCCCGCGCTCGCGACGCTCGCGCCGTTCGTGCTCCTCGCCGCACGCTCGCTCTGGCGCGGGCGCGGCCTCGTGTTCGCGTACCTGTTCCTCGCGCCGCCGATCCTGCTCGCGGGCTCGCGCGCGGCATGGCTGTCGTACGCGCTCGTCGGCGTGCTGCTCGCATGGCACGAGACGCGGCGTCCGCGTCGCTTCCTCGCGGTGTGCACGATGTTCGCGTTCGCCCTCGGTGTCGTCGGTGCGTTCGCGCTGCACGATTCCGCGCGTTTCGGCGCACGCATCGAACGCACGATGCGCGCGCTGCAGGGTACCGAGGCCGCGGTCGACGAGGCGTCGGCCGGGCGGCTCAGCATCTGGCGCACGGCGCTCGCGATGAGCGCCGCACATCCGCTCACCGGCGTCGGCGCGCGCGGCTTCCGTTACGCCTATCCCGACTACGCCGCCGCGGGCGACCGTTTCGTCGACAGCGCGAGCGACACGGGCGCTTCCCACGCGCACCAGATCGTGCTCGAGGTGCTCAGCGAAACCGGGCTCGTCGGCCTCGCGCTCTGGCTGGCCGGTGCGTACGCCGCGCTGCGAGCGTGGCGCCGCGCGGACGCGGCCGCGCGTGAGCGCGCCCTCGCGCCGGGGCTCGCGCTCGTCGCGATGTGCTTTCCGCTCAACACCCACCTCGCGTTCTATTCGGCGTGGTGGGGGCTGCTGTTCTGGTGGCTGCTCGCGCTGTACTGCGCAGCGCTCGGTGCGCGCGAGCGTGCGGTGGCGGATCGATAGGCATCCGACGGATGCGGCGGCACGCGTAATGCGCGCACCGCCCTGCGTCATCTCGTTCGCGGGCGAGTGGGGGTCGAGCGCGACGCTACTCCTTGAGCACCATGTCGATGCACATGACCGCGGCCATGATGAGCTGGCGCACCTTGTCGTCGGGCGCGACGTCGCGATCGATCGCGAGCATGTAGTTGTCGGCGGTCGTGAACAGTTCCTTGCCGAGGCCGGACCACTTCTTCGTCACGCTCGCGAGCTCGCGCTCGCCGGACTTGAACTTGAACTCCCAGCTCGTCCACTTGCCGACGAGCGTGCACAGCAGCTTCTCGTTGGCGTCGAACACGTCGAACGCACCACCGATCGAGAAGAACTTCTGCTTGAACAGGCCGATCATGCGATCGTTCTCGTCGAGCACCTCGACCTTCGACAGGAACAGCGAGACGCCGCGCTTCACGCTCAGCACCTTGCGGCCTTCCGGCGTCGTGATGCGCACGTCGAACGGCGTCATGCGCTTGTAGTCGGTGAAACGCAGCAGCCGGGTGAAGAAGCCGAGGTTCGGCTCGCGGCATTCGAGTACCTTGCGACTCGTCGCCGGATCGAAGATGTCGAAGTTGTTGGCGGCCTTGAACAGGCCGACGTGTTCCTTGACCAGGTAGAGGTTGTCGCGCAGCGCTGCGTGCATGGAGCGTTCCGTCGTGGGAGGGAGCTTGGGCGCACCGCGGGTGCCCGCGCGCGCGCGCCGCGGCCGCGGCGCGTGTCGTCCGAACGGAGATCCCCGGGGGCGATCGCACGCGCCGGTCGAGGCGCGTGCTGCCGCGGCGGATGCTACCCGCAAGCGACGTCCGGGGCCACCGCGACGGTCACGGCTGGCGCTCCCGCAGCAGGCTCAGCGCGAA
>DASTSE010000035.1:0-10573 GCA_035760865.1 Dokdonella sp. | reverse complement strand
ATGGCGCCGATCGCCTCGCGCGGCTGTACCTGCAGCTCGCGCGCAACCTCGTCGGCGTGCGCTACGAGTTCGCGACGCTCAACGGCGCGCCCGCGCTGTTCATGCTCGAAGGCGAGACGCTCGCGAGCGCGATGTGGATCGAGTGCGACGGCGAGCGCATCACCGCGATCCACGCGCTGCGCCACCCGGAAAAACTCGCGCGCATCCACGCGGTCACGAAACCGGCCGCGTCTGCGTCCTTGCATTGAAGCGGCCGATCCCGGTCGCACGCATTGCAAGGAGTCCGTCATGACCCGTTTCAACATCCAGCGTCATTACTCGTCGATGCAGCCGCTCATCGACCTCGGCCGCACCGTTCACGACGCCGGCCGCCTCGAGCCCGCGCTGATCCAGCTCGTGCTCATGCGCGTGTCGCAGATCAACGGCTGCGCATTCTGCCTCGACATGCACAGCAAGGACGCGCGCGCCGCCGGCGAAACCGAGCAGCGCCTGTACCTCTTGCCCGCGTGGCGCGAGACCAAGCTCTACAGCGAGCGCGAGCAGGTCGCGCTGCAATGGGCCGAGGAACTCACCGAGCTCGACGGCGCAGAGCCCGTGTCCGATGCGCTGTACGAGAAGGCGGCCAAGGTGTTCGGCGAAGCCGAACTCGTCGATCTCACCCTGCTCACCGTCACGATCAACAGCTGGAACCGCATCAACGTCGCCGCGCGCACGATCGGCGGGCACTACAAGCCGCAGGCGCAGGCCGCGGCCTGACCTGCGATCGCGGCCGGCGAAGCCGCGGTACCGGGGAAAGAAGCCGCGCAAGGCTCATGACAGAGGGGGAATCCTTGCGCGGCTTGCGACTAACCTTCGAAGCCGTTGGCGAAGATGAGATCGACGTCGAGGGCAATCGGACTCGATGCGGGACTGAGGTTTCCGGCCACGTCGGTCGCCGTCGCGGCGATCTCGTGCGTGCCGCCCGCGGTGAAGTGCAGCCCGCATGTCCAGTGGCCGCCGGCATCGGCGGTCGCCGTGCAGAGGAGCTGCGCGCCCTCGTCGACGGCGATCGAGGCATTCGGTTCGGTCATGCCTGAAACGACGGTATCCGCGCCGATCGGGCCAGCGTCCGCGTTCAACGTCGGCGCGTCGACGTGCCGGTCGACGACGACGTCGACCGCCGCGCCTTCGTTCGACGTGAGGCCGTTGCGCGTCGCGCGCGCCGCGAACGCGTGCGTGCCCTCGGCGACCGCGTCGAGGCTCGCTTCATAGGCGCCCGCGCTGCAGAGGACCGCGGTGCCGACCGCAACGCCCGCGTCGTCGAGCTGCACGCTGTCGCCGTCGACGCATGCGCCCGCGAGGATGAGCGTCGCGGCGTTGGTGATGCGATCCTGGTTCGAGATGCCGCTGTCGCTGGCTGCGGCCAATTGCGGCGCGGCGAGCGTCGCAGGCAGCACGACGCGCCAGTCGCGCGACGCGCCGGCGGCGTTGCCTGCCGTGTCGCTCGCGGCGATGTCGAGGTGGTGCGCGCCCGCGGCGAGGCCCTGGAACGAGACGCCGTTCGCGCACGGCGACGCGGCGCCGCCATCGAGTGCGCAGGTCGCCGTGGCGTCGGCATCGAGGGCGAACGCGAACGTCGCGTTCGCGTCGACGACGTCGCCGCTCGGCCCTGCGGTGATGACGGGCGCGCCGATGCTGCGGTCGATCGTCACGGCGAGCGCGGGACTCGCGGCGCTCGTCAGGCCGTTGCGCGTCACGCGCGCCCGCACTGCATGCGATCCTTCGGCGAGCCCGGACAGTGCGATCGCATAACCCCCGGCGCAAACGGCCGGTGAGCCGAGCGGAATGCCGTTGTCGTCGAGGCGCACGCTGTCGCCGTCGACGCACGTGCCGAGCACGGAGAGCGGATCGGCGCGCGTGATGCCATCGCTGTTGGAGCTGCCCGTGTCGCTCGCCGCATCGAGGATCGGCGCCTCGGGCGCGTCCGGCAGGACGACCGTCCACTGCGCCGATGCGCTCGCGCTGTTGCCGGCGACGTCGGTTGCGCGGACGACGACCTCGTGCGCCCCTGCGGCGAGGCCCGTGAACGTGGCCGGGCTGCTGCATGCGCCCGGTGCGGCGCCGTCGAGCGAGCACGTGGTCGTCGCGCCGGCGTCGGCCGTGAAGTCGATCGTCGCTGCGCTGTCGACGACGCTGCCCGACGGTGCCGCGACGATCGCGACGTTCGGCGCGATCGTATCGACAAGCACGTCGAGGGCCGGGGAGTCGGCCGAGGTGCTCGCGCTTTGCGTCGCGCGTGCGGCGATCGCATGCGGGCCGTCGGACAGGGCGGAGGACGCGACGAGGACGTAGGCACCGCTCGCGCACGCCTGGGTGGACGCCGTCGCGTTGCCGTCGACGACCAGCACGACCGTATCGCCGTCGGTGCAGGTGCCGACGAAACCCGGTGTGTTCGTGCGCGTGACGTTGTCCGAGCTGGAGGCGCCGGTGTCGTCGGCCGCGCGCAGGTCGGGCGTGCCCGGCGTGGTCGCCGATGCCGCGACCTGGCGCTCGAAGGCACCGACGTCGCAGCGGCCGTGCGACACGCGTGCGTAGCCCGGGCCGCGTTGGTCCGTCGCGAGCGGATGGCCGAGATAACCGTTGCAGCCGGCCGGATCGGCCGCGTCGAGGGCCGGGCTCGCGTCGAGCAGGCTCATCGTGCGCGTCGGGCCGCCGTTGTCGGCGAGCAGGTCCAGGCCCGCATCCATGCCCGTGATGTTGGTGCCGCTGAAGACGCAGCTGCCGGCCTCGATGACGTCGAAGCCCCCGACCAGCGTACCGCCGCCCGCCGTGCAATCGTCGGCGGTGCTGCTGGCGACCGTGCCGCGCTGGTTGTCGCCGAGAATGCTGTTGAGGACGCTGACGTTGCCGCCGTCGACGCGGATGCCGCCCCCGTTGGCCGATGCGCTTCCGCCCGACGCGGCGCGGTTGCCGGCGATCGTGCTGCTGCGGATCTCGACCGTCGCCGTTCCGGTAAGGTAGATGCCGCCGCCGTGGTACGGCGTGCTGTTGGCCGTGATCGTGCTGTCGAGCACGCGCAATCCGGCCGTGCTCTTGATGCCGCCGCCGCCGCTGAAGCCGCCCGTCGACGTGTTGCCGACGACGAGGCTGCGCGCGATCTCGACGATCGAATCGCCGCCCGCGAACGCGGGGCCGAGGGTGAGCGCCCCGCCGGTGCTGCCCGCGCTGTTGCCGCTGAATTCGCTGTCCGCGATCATCATGCGCCCGGAATCGGCGACCGCGCCGCCATTGAGCGCGGACCGGCTGTTGCCGATCTTGACGTGGTCGAGCGTGACGAAATCGTTGTTCGCGAGATTATTGCCGGAGGCGCGGATCGCGCCGCCGTCGCCGAAGAACGACGAACCGCCCGAATTGCGGATTTCCAGGTCGGCGAAGTTCGCGGTGACGCGCCCGGTCGCCGCGTTGGCGCCGGAGCCGTTCGGATCGACGTCGAACGTGCGTTCGTTCGGAAACGTACCGGGTGCCAACGTCGCGGCGGGGTCGATGATCGTCTGGCCGACGCCGGCGCCGTAGATGCCCATGCTCGCGTGGATATCGAGGTCGCCCGTGGCGGCCGCGTCTTCACCCGATCCGGTCAGGGTCATCTTGTACACGCCCGCGGGCAGCAGGATCGCGCCCGGCTCGAGGTTCGCCTTCCTCACGGCGGCGCGCAACGAACATACGGCGCCCGGGCAGGCGGCGAGCGCGAGCGCGGCATCGTCCTGCACGGTGACGGCGTAGACGGGCGCCGCGGCGACCGCGAAGGCGAGGGTACCGCCGAACGTCGTCGCGCCGTGGGACAGCACCTCGAACGAGTACGTCGTGTTCGGCGAAAGGCGCAGGCCCGCGATCAGCGACTGGGTCGCGCCGACGCCGTCGTCGTTGCAGCCGCCCATGACCTGGGTGAAGTTGCCCGGCGAACCCGTATAGACATTGATGACCGTGTCGTAGTCGCTGCCTTGCGTCGAGAGGTTCAGGTATTCGACCTGCGGTCCCGTCGTATAGCGATACCAGACCGTCGCGCGACCGACGCTTCCGTAGGCGCCGACGAAGCAGATCGAGGCGGGATCGGTCGCCTCGACCGTGGCCGTGTTCGTGGCGACGCCGGCATCGGCGTACGGCAGCGATGCGATCACGGTGGCGCCGGCCCAGTCGTCGTTCGACTGCGCCAGGGCCAGTGGGCAGGGCAACAGGGACACCGCCAGGGCGGCAAGGCGGCGGTACGACGACATCGACATCACGGATCTCTCCTGCAACTTCGCCGCGCGCACCGACGTCCGGCGCGCAGGTCCGGCGGGCACGAGCGTGCGGCGAGCCGTGCCCGCAGCCATGACGAAACGTTCACCGACGGATGACGGAACGGTAGAATCCGGGCTTTGCAGGGCGGTCGTGGCGGGATCGGCGGGCTTCGCCGTCGCGCCGGGTCGTTCGGGTATGGGGCGATGTCAGCGCGGTACCGATTCGATCACTTCGAGCTGAGGGTCCCCGAGCGGGAGCTGTATCGAAACGGCGTCCTGCTGTCGGTAGAGCCCAAGGTGTTCGACCTGCTGGCGTATCTGGTCGCCCATCGCGACCGGGCCGTCGGGCGCGATGAACTCATCGCCGGCGTCTGGGGCCGGGTCGACGTGGCCGATACGACGGTGGCCCAGGCGATCCTGCGGCTGCGCCGGGTGCTCGACGAGGGCGCGCGAGACGCCGTGCGCACCGTGCCGCGCCATGGCTACCGCTGGGTCGCTCCGACCGAGGTCGTCGCGGTCGAACCCGCCGCGCCGGTTCCGACGCCTCCCGCACCGCAAGCAACCGCGGCGCTCGCGCACATCGAAGCCACCGGCGCCGATGCCGCGCCCGCGATCCTCGCGTCGGACATGCCCGGCACGCGGTCGCGCCGCGCACGCCTTTCGCCGCTCGTCCTTGCCGGCGGCGTCGGCCTCGCGATCGCGGGCGCGATCCTCTGGGCTGCGCTCGGCGGCGTGCGCGAAGAGCGGCCGCGCCTCGCGATCCTGCCCGGCGGCTCGAGCGCGAGCGGCTCGACCCGTCTCGACGACCTCGGCGCATTGGAACTGCTCCGGCGCGACCTGGTTGCGGCACCGGAGGGTCCGGTCGTGCTGACGATCGATGCGGTCGCGCGCGCGCTCGCGGACCCCGCTGTCCAAGGCGAGGACGCCGCCGGCCTGCCGGAGCGGCTGCGTCGCCGCCTCGGCGCGAGCGACGTGCTGGTCGTCGACGTGCAGCGGATCGCCGACGGCGTCTCCGCACGCGCCGTCCTCCATCGTGCCGATGGCGACCGCACGCTTCGGCCCGTGCGCGACACCCGACTCGATCGCGCCCTGGGCCACCTCGCCGACGCCACGCGCGTCGAATTGGGCCGCAAGCGCGGCACGGCCGCGGTGGTGCAGGGCACGGACGCGCTGGCGCAGGCCCTCGCGCTGCAGGCGCAGGGACGCGTACGCGATGCGCATGCCGTACTCGAGCGGTTGAATGCCGCGACGCCGGGCGACGCCGAGATCCTGTCCGAACTCGGCCGTACCGATTGCGCCCTCGAGGCGTACGAGGCGTGCGGCCGGCACATTGCGGAGGCGCTCGCGTCGCCGACGATCGACGACTGGCAGCGCGCGAACGCGCACCTGTTGCTCGCGCGACGCCATCTCGACCTCGACGAGGACGCAGCGGCGGCGGTCGAGGTCGCGTCGGCGGACGCGGCCGCAGCGGCGACGTCGGATCACTGGCTGCAGGCGCGCGCGCTGCAGTTGCGCCAGCGCCTGGCGATGAACACCGACGACGACGCGAAGGCGCAGGAACTCGCGCGCAGGGCGCTGACCCTGTATCGGCTCGTCGGCGATGCGGCCAGCGAAGCCGACGTCGAACACGATCTCGGCCGGCAATCCGCCGCCCACGGCCGCTTCGACGATGCGCTGAGCCACTATCGCGCCTCGCTGCAGTTGAGTCGCACGTGCGGCGACCGCGCGCGTGAAACGCGGGCCCTGTCGACGATCAGCAAGGCCTTCGGCGCCAGCGGGCGCTATCGCGAGGCCAATGACGCGGCACGGGAGGCGCTCGCGGCGGCCGAATTGCAGCAGGATCCCGCGGCGATACGATCGTCGCTTCTGAGTTCGGCATGGGCCTCGATCCAGGTGGGCAAACTGTCGGATGCGCGCGAAACGGTGCATCGCGCGCTTCTCTCGGCACCCGACACTGCGCGCGCGTCGATGTACGCGCTGCTCGGGATCATCGACGCGGCGGGCGGTCGCTACCGCAACGCGACGGCGAGCTGGGGCGAAGCCCTCGCCATCGGCCGAAGCAGCGATCCGGACGATCCGATGGCCGCCGTGCACCTCGGATTGGCCTACGCGGCGCTCAATGATGGCGACATCGAGACGGCACGCAACGAGGCGGCGAAACTCGCGGACATCTCGCGCACGCATTCGGACGCGAGCGGCTTCGCCGATCACGCTGCAGCGATGTTGGCGGCGCACGACGGGCAGATCGCGAGCGCCGCGGAGCGCTATCGTCGCGTCTGGCGCGCTGCGCGTTCGAACGGCAGCCTGAACCAGCAGATGCTCGCCGATTACAGCGACGTGTTGTTTCGCCAGGGCGACTTGGCCGAGGTCGAGGCGTTGCTCGGCGAGCCCACGCTGCCCGCGCAGGAAGGCTACCTCTACCAACTGGTGAAAGCGCGCTACCTGCTGCGCCGTGGCCAGGACGCGGCGGCTCGCGCCGCCTTCGACCGCGCCCTCGAACTCGCCGGAGAGCGCTTCCACGCGCTCATCGACGTCACACGCGGCGAACTCGCGCCGCCCGCGGCCGGCGCGCACCTGGCGACGCGGTAAGCGGCGTCCATCGCTGTCCTTCTCGCCGCGATGGGGCGGGGATGAGAGCGAAGCGTTTCCATCGACGGTGGCGCGCTCCGGTTTTCCCTCACCCGCCGCGCTGCGCGCGTCGGGCTCCAATGCGAGCGTGAGAGGCGATTTCGACTGGCGCGCGACACGACGTGCGAGGAAACGCTTAAGGCGTCATCGCTGCTCCCCTCTCCCGCTTGCGGGAGAGGGCAGGGTGAGGGCGATCGGAGCAGGACGCTTCGCGTCGGCAGGCGTGCGCTCCGCCTTTCCCTCACCCGCCGCGCTGCGCGCGTCGGCCTCTCCCGCGAGCGGTAGAGGCGCAAGCGCTTCAATCCATCCGCACCCTCTTGCCGTGCTTCATCACCATCAGCGGATGCTCCGTCGCGCGGATGTTCGCGAGCACGTCACCGGGCACCGCGACGATGTCGGCGAACTTGCCCGCCTCGAGCGTGCCGGTCTCCCCATCGACGCCGAGCAGCTTCGCCGCACCCTGGCTGCTCGTCATGAGCGCCGCGGCCGGCGACATGCCGAGGTCGACGTAGTCGCCGAATTCCTCCGCATTCGTCCCGTGCGGATACACCGCCGCATCGGTGCCGAACGCGATCGGCACGCCGATCTTCAGCGCGTTCTTCATCATCTCGCCGTGCGCCGCGTACGCCGCGCGCGCCTTGCCCGCGATCTTCGGCGGATACGTGTCGGCCTTCTTGTTCACCCAGATCTGCGTCATGCGCGTCGGCACGAGGTACACGCCCTTCTGCTTCATGAGCTGCAACGTCGGCGGCGTGAGGAAGCTGCCGTGTTCGATCGAATCGATGCCCGCCTCGATCGCCTGCTTCGCCGCGAGGTCGCCGTGCGAATGCGCCGCGACCTTGCGCCGCCACGCGTGCGCCTCGCTCATGATCGCGCGCAGTTCGTCCGGCGTGAGCTGCGGCACGTCGACCGGATCGGACTCGGACAGCACGCCGCCCGACGCGCAGATCTTGATCACGTCCGCGCCGTACTTCATCTGCTCGCGCACCGCGAGCCGGCACGACTCCGGCCCGTTGCACACGCCCTCCATCGTGCCCGACGGACGCAGCCGGTCCGGCGGCGCCGGCGAACTGTCGCAATGCCCGCCGGTCGAACCGATCGCATGCCCCGCGGCGACGATCGTCGGCCCCTCCGCGAGCCCGTCGCGGATCGCGTTGCGCAACGCGACGTCGATGAAATCGCTGCCGCCGACGTCGCGCACGGTCGTCACGCCCGCACGCAAGGTCGCCCGCGCATTCGCCTCCGCGTGGTACGACTGCTCCACCGACGAGCGCAAGGTGTTCTCGTAGAACGCCTTCTCCCAGTTGTCGTCGTGATCCATCGTCAGGTGCGTGTGCGCATCGATGAACCCGGGCACGAGCGTCGCATCACCGAGATCGACGATCTTCGCATCGGGCGGGACCGCTGCGTCCTTGCCGACCGCGACGATGCGGTCGCCCTTGATGACGACGAGGCCGGGGGAGGCGAGGGTGCCGCTGCGGCCGTCGAACAGGTGGACCGCCTTCAGGACGGTGGTGGCGGGCGCCGGTGACGCGGTATCTGCGCCTGCGGCCTGCGCCGCCGAGGCCACGACCAAACCTACAACCAACGCGGTGAGTCGCTGCATGGTCTTCCTTTCCCGGGATGTCGACCAGCAGTATAAATCGAACGGTGGCGTCGGTCCGGTCGACGAGGAAAGTGCACGCTATCGCGTCGACTCGACGGCTGCCCCGCGCATGTCGGTGGCGACGCATGCCTGCCCCGCGGCCTTGCGTGCAACCTCGTCGACAACGCGTTGCGCCGCGGTACGGTCCAGGCAACGCTCACGTGGGCGCACTGTCGTGTCCGGCGTCAGAGCGCGCTCGACCCCACGACGGCGACGGTCGAATGCCTGGGTTTCCCCTTTTCGTCCCAATGCGTCTCCGCGCCAACGTGCAGCAGCACGTAGTCATGCTCCACCAGCATGTGCTGCACGGATTCGTCGAAGCAATTTCCGCGCAGCCATTGCCCGCAGACCGGACAGCCGACTTCGAGCGACGTGCCGATGGTAAGGACCGAGCGTATTTTCGACATGGTGTTCGGCGACCGCGCCTGCCTGGCGCTTCCCTTCACGGCAGACATCAGCGTTGTCCGTGTGATGCGAGCGCGGGAACAAGCGCCGCGAAGATCAGCGTCGCTTCGTGGAAAAGGATCCCCGCGAACGCGGTACCTGCGGAGATCGCCAGCAGCGCGATTTCCCTGCGTCGCCGAATCAATCGGTGGTGCAGCGCCACCGCCGGAGAGGTGCCGGATGTCGCCCGTGGACCCTTTGTTCTCATGCTCGTCGCCTTGCCGTGACTCGTCGAGACTTTCGACGAAAACACGATAGCACCGGGAAACCGCGCCGCGTCCGAGCGAGAGAAAGATTTTATGCAGCGCCGCCGGAAAGTTACGTACCTTTTATGCGCCTCGCGCGTACAGTCCCGCCATCCGAATCAAAGACACGAAGCGACGAGGGCCCATGCTTCAGTGGAACACGATGGTCGACGTCCTCCTGGTCGACCTGCTCCTCCTGGGCATCGCCGCGTGCATATACGTTTACTGCGTGCGCCGGCGACACGCGTGGCGCACGACACGGAATCATCCGGAGAGCCAACCGTGAAAACCCATTTGCTGCAAGCAGTCCATCAGACGGCCGAAACCGAAACCGGTAGTCCCGCCAACGAGTCACTCTTCGTCGCGTCAATCGGCGCGTCGGGGAAAGTCCGCACGCTCCATGCGGTTCCCGCTCCCGAGCAACCGTATGTCGACCCGCCCGACGACTACGTGCTCGGTGGCTATGCGGGCATTTGAGAAGAATGCTGAGGCTTCAGAGCCACTTTTGCTCCGAGGTGTTCGGCTCCGGTCGGGGCCGAACAAAGGGGACGGAGTAATTTTCCGTTTGAATCCCCTTGCGTAGCGTCGACAGTTCGCTTGCACCGTTGAGTAGGGCTTTGGCGCCTGGGGGGCAAGGAGGGGGGCGAAGGTACCGGCTGGCGTCCGGCGCCAGTGCCGCTCATGCAGGTCGCACCATGGCGCGCCAAAGTCAGACTTGCACGCGCGACCGCCCGGGTTGCGATCGCGCAGGGTCGGCGTCGGCACGCGAAGGTCGGAGTTGCATCGATGAACCACGCTGGTGCGCCCGCGACCGCCGGACATGGACGCGTCCACCATAACCTTGCACGCGTGCAAGGTTTTCCTCGGCGCGTCGACCTGCGGGTATCGACCCGGCGAACGCCGGACATGCATGCGTCCGCGAAAAACATGCACGCGCCATGGTTCGGGTTGCATGCGAGCACGGTCGGGTTGGAACGATGAAGGTCGGAGCTCCGCCGTCGAAGGTCCAGGCTCGGGAAGGCCGAGTGCCGGACCTGCGTCGCTGCATCTTTTTCGTTGGCGCACGCAACTCCGGCGTTCGCGCGTGCACCACCATGGTGCAGCAGCCCAAGTAGTTCGTTGGGCGGTCCACGGATTTCGTGCGCGAGTGAATGCGGGCCGTCGACGCGTTCAATGTGAGGCGTGCATGTGTCCATCCCGCGCGTGCGAGGATCGATGTGCGTCATGCACGCGTGGATGCGTTTCCTGCGTGCGTCGATCGCGGGCATGCGGGCTTCATGTCGATGCGTGCGCGAAGGCTGGTGCGGCGTGCCTGCGTTGATCGTGTGACCTGCGCGCGTCCAACTCGCTGGCAT
>DASTSE010000034.1:0-11414 GCA_035760865.1 Dokdonella sp. | reverse complement strand
GCCTTACTCGGCTGCCATTCCTCGTGATTGGCAGCCGTTTTTCGGCGCGACGGTGCTGCTCCATCCAGGACCGACGCGGGGCTCTAACGTCAGGCGACTGGTGTCGCGCTGCGGCGTCGTCTCCGGTCACGCTGTCGGCGCGCCGCTTGCGTTACGCGGCGAGAAGCCGCCAGAGCCCCGCTGGCGCACCGGCAGCGCCACTTCACGACATCCTCGTCGCGCACATCGATGCGAAGCCACCGAGGCCGATACGGGCGCGTACGGCCTCGACGTTGGCGATTGCGATTACGGATGCGTCGTGAATGTCTGGAACGGCGACAAGTAGAGCGTGAAGGAGATGTAGCAGGACCGGCCACTGGCGGTGGTGGCGAACTTCTTCAGTCCGCTCGTCGTCACCGAAGAGGCCGTGCCGCTGGCGTTCGTCCCCCAGTACATCGGCCAAGCCACGCTGGAGCTGCAATCCGCCGCCCAGCGCGGATTGAAACCGTCCTCTTGGATGAGGTCGATACTCGCGTCGGTTATTGGTGTCTTCCAGGAAACGCTGGAGATCGCAACTGTGCTTCCGTGCCACGGCGGGTTCGCTGTGGAGGACACAGGCCAGCCGCCCGTGTACGTACCGCAGGGATAGTCGAAATCCGCGCTGCTGATGGAGAGCGCCGCCGTGCTCGGGTTGAAGTAACCCTGCATGGACAGGTTGCAGGTGCCACTGTACTCGATGCCGCTCGGGCCCGTGACCTGCAGGGTGGCCGAGCCGGCGAACGTCGTGTTGCCGCCTGGTGAGACGGATACCGTGGACGCGTGCGCCGATCCGGCACCCAGTGCCAGCACCGCGACGGATGCGCATACGATCGAACTCATGTTCATTTCGGGTGTCTCCTCGATATGATTGCCCGGCCGGAGCGGCCCGCGCGGGCGCCTGTCAAATTAGTATACATATATTTGTTGCTCGCGCTGAGACCTGTGTCGCAGATTGCGGCGGGGTCCGCGAAGCAGCGATAGTTCGCCCGCTCGCGACCGGACTACAATAACTGTGTGCGTCGCACGTCCCACAGGAGAAAGCCATGCGTGGACTCCTCGCCTTTGCGCTGCTGCTGTGCAGCGCCACTGCATTCGCGGCACCTCACGAGGTGCCGCTTGCGCCCGCACGCGTCGACGCGCTCGGCGCGCTGCGCATCGGCGACAGCGTCGCGATCGACGATTTCCCGGATGGCTACGGCGGACGCGCGAGCCTGCGCTTCACGCGCATCGACGTCGCTGCGCCGGGCGCGCGCCTCGTCGCGCTGGGGCCGGACGGCGAACATGAGCTGCCGCGCAGCACGCGCATCGAACTCATCGGGCGCGACGCCGGCGACCAGGTGCGCGCGCAGCTCGCGTTCGATCCCGGCTTTCGAAACGTCGGCGGCGCGGGCTCGGGACCGTCCGGCCCGTTCGCAATCTCGGCGCGCACCGACGCGCGCGGCACGCAGCTCGTCGTGCAGCCTGCCGACGAAGCGCTGCCGAAAGGCGTGGTGCCGCAGGTGCTGCCCGACGACGCGAGCGTCATGGGACTCGGCACGCCACCCGACGCGCTGCCCTTGTCGTCGCTCGGCGGACGCGCACCGGCCGCCGGGCCGCGCGGCGCGCTGATCGCGGTCGACGTCGACAAGGAGCTGCTCGTCAACCGCTTCGGCGGCACCGGCGCATCGAACGTCAGCGCCGCGAGCAACTGGATCGCCGACCTGTTCGCGACGATGAACGTGATGTACGTGCGCGACCTCGACGTGCAGCTGATGCAGGGCACGACGATCTTCCGCACCAGCGCGACGCCGTACGCGATCGCGGCGGACGCGCCCGCGAACGGCACCGACCTCAACAACTTCGGCAACTACTGGCAGGCCAACCACGCCGCCGTCGACCGCGACTTCGCGCTGCTGCTGTCGGGGCGTATCACGGGCGGCTTCTCCGCGTCCGGCGTCGCGTGGATCAACTCGTACTGCAACAAGAACGGCAACGGCGGCAGCTACAGCGTCAACAAGGTGTTCACGAGCTCGCAGGTGCCGGTCGACCTCTCCGCGCGCATCGTCGGCCACGAACTCGGGCACAACTTCGGTGCCGCGCACACGCACTGCACGAACGCCGCGAACGGCGCGACCTGGCCGGTCGCGTCGAACACGATCGACGTCTGCTACAGCGGCGAGGCCGGTGCGGGTTGCTACGGTGGCGCGGTGAGTTGTCCCACGGCGGGTCCGCAACACCCGCTGGGCACGCTCATGAGCTACTGCAACGTTTCTGCGCAAAATGGCGGTGCCGGCTGCGGGCAGAACGCATTGCAGTTCCACCCGACCCAGATCACCACGTTGCTCGGCTACATCGCGTCGCACACGCCCGCATGCCTGAGCGCGACGGCCGACCAGATCTTCAGGAACGGATTCGATTGAGCCTGCACGCGGCGCCGACCGCGAAACCGGGGAGAATGCGCACGCTCAGTGCGGTGCGCCGGCGACCGCGTCGCCACGCTGCAGGCGTTCGGCGCTGCGCACGAGGGCGGATACGTCGGTGCGCGTCGCGCGCTCGCCGGTGAATTCCGCGAGCAACGCGGGCAGGGTCGCGACCGCGCGTGCGACGGTGTCGATGACGGCCGATTCCGGGGCGACGTGGCCGTCGACGACGGCGAGCAGCAGGCGCTCGATCGCGGCGCAGAAGTCGCCGATCGCGGGCGCGCCGACGAGGCGCGAGCTGCCCTTGAGGGTGTGGAACGAGCGGCGCAGCGGCACCGCGCGATCGAGATCGGCCGGCACCACACGCCAGTGCGGCAGGCCGCGTCGCAACTGGCCGATCTCGCCGCGCGCTTCGGCGACGAACACCGCGCGCAATTCGTCGTCGACGTCCTCCTCGTCGATCGCCGCGCGCTTGCGCGCGCGCGGGGCGGGATCGCGCGCAGGCATCGCGCGCACCGGAGCGGCCGTCGATCCCGGCGCGCGCCCGCGCAGGAGCCATGCGGCGCCGGCGAACGCCAGCACGCATACGATCACACCTATCGCGAGCGCAGCGCCCATCCAGCCCCGACGTCGTCCCCGGTCGATGACGCGTTCATACCGCGCGCGCGCTCCGCTGTCCATGCCCGAAGGGACGGGACGACGGGCATGCGCGGTCGAACCGCCGAGCGCTCAGTCGCGCATCAGGGTGGACTTGCCGAACAGGCTCTCGACGAGGTCGACCGCGAGCATCGCGGTCTGGTTGCGCACGTCGAGCGCAGGATTGAGTTCCATGATGTCGAGCGAGCCGAGCCGGCCGCTGTCGGCGATCATTTCCATGCACAGCTGCGCCTCGCGGTAGTTCGGCCCGCCCGGGATCGTCGTGCCGACGCCGGGGGCGATGCCGGGGTCGAGGAAGTCGACGTCGAAGCTCACGTGCAGGTGGTCGCGCGCGCCGAGGTTCAGCAGCGCCTCCTCCATCACGCGCTTCATGCCGACCTCGTCGATGTAGCGCATGTCGTAGATGTCGAGGCCGACGTCGCGCACGAGCTTCTTCTCGCCGGCGTCGACCGAGCGGATGCCGATCTGGCGGATCTGCTCGGGCGACAGCGCGGGCGCATGTCCGCCGAGGCCGGTCAGTTCCTGCGGGCCGAAGCCGCACAGGCAGGCGACCGGCATGCCGTGGACGTTGCCCGACGGCGTGATCGCGCTCGTGTTGAAGTCCGCATGCGCGTCGAGCCAGAGCACGGTCAGGCGCTTGCCCTGCTCGCGGCAGTGGCGCGCGACCGCCGTGATCGAGCCGATCGCGAGGCAGTGATCGCCGCCGAGCAGGATCGGCAGGCGCTCCTGCGCGAGCTCGGCGCCGACCGCGTGCATCACGGCACGGTTCCAGGCGACGACTTCGCCGAGGTGGCGGTAGCCGTCGGTCGGCGGCAGCCAGGGGTTGAACGGTCCGGCGAGGTTGCCGCGGTCGATCACGTCGAGGCCGCGCGCGCCGAGCGCCGATGCGAGGCCCGCGACGCGCAGCGCCTCCGGGCCCATCGATGCGCCGCGGTGGCCGGCGCCGATGTCGGTCGGGGCGCCGATGAGGGAAATCGGTGGAAATGTCTGCATGCGGGTGTCGGCCGATTCTGGGGCACGCCGCGGCGGCCCGGGTCCTTGTCGAAGCGGGGATTCTCGGCGAAAACCGCCTTCGCGTCACGAAACCGCGGCTCGCCGCGCCGCGTGCGGCGCGACCGCCACGCCGCCGGCGCGCCGGTCCGGTCCGCGCCGTCGACGCAGGCGCCACCCGCTCCTCAGCCGGGGTCGTCGGCGACCGCTACCGCGAGCTCGTCGATCACTGCGCACACGGCCGCCTCGAAATACGCCACGCGCGCGGCGCCGGCGTGCCGCGGCGCCGCGAGTTCGTCGCCGACGAGCCGGTCCGCCGCACACGCATGCCCGCCGAGCCGCGCGTAGCCGTAGGCGGCCGCCGAACCGCACAGGCGGTGGATCTGCATCGACAGTTCCTGCGCGCGGGCGGCGTCGTCGGGCGCGGCGGCGAAGGCGAGCCACGCCTCGACCAGCGCGGCGCGCTTCGCCGGAAACGAGCGCACGTAGCGCCGGTGCAGCAGCTCGAGGCGATGATCCGTGTCGTTCATCGGCACCTGCAACATCGATGCGGTCGGGACTATAGTGCGCCAGTTCGGCGGCGGCGGCGGCCTCGGCCCGCGCGTGACGATCGTTCACGGCCGCCGACATGCATCCGACAGGTCGGCATGCGACCCTGCGCATGCGTACCCACGAAGGAGCGTTGCGATGAGCGATCTGACCCAACAGGTACTGAGCCACCTCGACCCTGCGAGCATCGAGGCGATCGCGGCGCAGCTCGGCATCGATCCCGCCCAGGCGGAATCGGCGATCCAGCAGGCGGTGCCGGTCGTCATCGGCGGACTTGCGCGCAACGCGCAGACGGCGTCGGGTGCGGATGCGCTGCACGAGGCCGCGCAGGACCACGCCGGCGTCGACATCGGTTCGGTGCTCGGCAGCGTGCTCGGCGGCGGTGGCGACGGCGGCGCGATCCTCGGCCACATCTTCGGCAACCGCCAGGGCCAGGCGGCGCAGAACGTCGGCCAGGCGAGCGGCATCGGTGCGGCGAATGCGGGCGCGCTGCTGTCGATGCTCGCGCCGATCGTGATGGCCGCGCTCGGCAACATGACCCAACGCCAGGGCGGCGGCGCCGGCGGCCTCGGCGACCTGCTCGGTCGCGAGCTGCAGCAGATCGGCCAGGGCCGGCACGGAGGCCTGCTCGGCTCGATCCTCGACCAGGATGGCGACGGCCAGCTCGGCCTGTCGGACCTGCTCAAGGTCGGCTCGCAGATGCTCGGTGGCGCGGTGCGTGGACGCCCCTGAGGTACCGGGGCGCGCTTCGTACGCGCCCTCGCATCGCGATCCGCGTATGTCGCAATCCACGCGTGACGCCGCTCCGTCGAGACCGGTGGGACTCGCGGTCGTGCGTCTCGCGATCCTCGATGCTTTCGCGCCGCTGCGTCCCACCCTACACCGATTGCGGCGCGCGCTTCGAATGGCTCGGTCCGTCGGCGGCGGTGATCAGCCGAAGCGGACGCGTCGACGCCTCACCGGCTCCACGTCCACTTCACCCCGAGCATGAACGCCCGCCCAGGCGCCGGTTCGAAATAGCGCCCGTTGCCGTCGTTGACGATTACCGAGCCTGCGTAGCGGCGGTCGAACAGGTTGTCGATGCGCGCGAACGCGTCCAGCCTCCCGGCGTCGAGCTCGAATGCGTAGCCGAGGTCGGCGGCGACGACCGCGTACGCGGGCGCGCGGTCGGTACCGAAGTCGTTGACGACGACCGCGCCGACGACATCGCCCGCAGCGCCGGCGTGCCAGCCGCGATTCGCGCCCCAGCGCACAGCTGCATGGAACGCGCTGCGCGGAATGCCCGGGATGCGCGCGCCCGCAGCGACCGGCGTGTCCGGCGTCGTGCAGGGCGTTCCCGCGCAGGCGAGGAAGCCGGAGCGGAACGTCGCATCGAGCCAGGTCCAGGCAAGCTGCACGTTCCACGCATCGTCGATGCGCCAGGCGAGCGCGGCTTCGGCGCCGTCGCGGCGCGCCCTGCCGATGTTCTGGTAGGTCGTGCGCCCACCGGCACTGGTCGCGACCGCGAGCTCGTCGCGCGTATCGGCACGGAACAGCGCGACGCTCGCGTCGACCGATGCCGAAGGTCGCAGCTTGATGCCGATTTCCGCGTTGCGACTGCGCGCGGGATCGAGATCGAACGCGAGACCGGCGCCGCCGTCGGCGCGATAGCCGAGTTCGTTGAACGTCGGCGTCTCGAACCCCTGCCCGTACGACGCGTACACGTTCACGCCGCGCGCCACGCGCCAGAGCAGGCCCGCCACGGGCGTGGTGGCGCCGTAGTCGACGCGCCCGCTGTCGTCGGGGTTGCCGGCGGCGACGTAGCGATCGCGTGCGTCGAACGCGACGTCGCTGTGGCGCACGCCCGCGACGAGGCTCCAGCGGTCGGCGAAGCGCCACGTCGCCTGCGCGTACTGGTCGAAGTCGCGCACGCCGTCGTCCTCGTCGCGACGCAGCGCACCGCGCACGCCGAGCACGTCGCCGACGAAATTTTCGTAACCGCGCCGGTGCTGCGCCTGGCGGTCCCAGGCGACGCCCGCGGCGAGCTCGAACGCGCGGCCTGCGAACGTGCCGTTCCAGGTCCAGCGCACGTCGCTGCCGCCGTAGCCGGAATCGAGGTCGACGACGCCACCGGAATGTTTCGGGTTCGCCTGCGCGGCGACCGGAATCGACAGGTACTGCTCGACCTCGCGCCGGCCGTAGTAGCCGAGCACGCGCAGTGCATGGCCGTGGCCGAAATCCTGTTCGAAGATCGCGCCGCCCTGGCTCTGGTGCACGCTCTTGCGCGTGTCGAACTGCGTCGCGACGGCCGCGACGCCGCGCGGGTCGGCGTCGAACTGCGCGTGCGTGAGTCCGAGCGGATCGTCCGCGCCCGGCAACGCGAGCGTGTTCGCGAGCACCGTGAGCTTGCCGCCGTCGCCGATCCTCCACGCGAGTTTCGCGTTGCCCGATTCGCGCGTGGCCGCACTGTGGTCGCGCCAGCCGTCGATCTGGAAATGGGTGACGTCGAGGTTGTAATCGAGATCGCCGGCGACGCCGCGGGCGTTCGCGCTCGCGCGCGCGCTGCCCCAGCTGCCGGCGACGAGGTCGAGCGAGGCTTCGGCCGGCACGCTGCCGTCGGCGCCGAACAGCTGGATCACGCCGCCCGACGAGTTGCCGTACAACGCGGAGAACGGCCCGCGCAGCACTTCGATGCGTGCGGCCGAGTCGAGGTTGAAGTGCGACACCTGGCCCTGGCCGTCCGGCATCGTCGCGGGGATGCCGTCCGTGTAGAGGCGCACGCCGCGCACGCCGAACGTCGCGCGAGCGCCGAAGCCGCGGATCGAGATCTGCTCGTCCTGGGCGTAGTTCTGCCGGTCGCGTGCGAGCACGCCGGGCATGCCGGCGAGGTAGTCGGACGGATTCACGCCGAACACGTCGACGACGTCGTCGACCGCGACCGCGTCGATCGAGGCCGGCAGATCGAACGCCGGCTGCGGCGTGCGCGTGGCCGTCACGACCACGGTCGGCAGGTCGGCGTCCGCGGCGGGTGCGAGGGTCGGCCACAGGCAGGCCACGGCGGGCAGGTACCGCCACCGGATCGTCGACATTGCGGGCAGGCCGTTCGGGGAGCCTGCGATCCTAAGCCATGCGACGGCGACCGCGCGACCGCGTCAGAGGTAGCCGAGCACGAGCAGCACGACGACGACGAGCACGAGCAGGCCGGCGCCGCCACTCGGGTAGTAGCCCCAGTTGCGGCTGTAGGGCCAGGCGGGCAGGCCCGCCACCAGCACGGCGATCAGGACGACGAGGAGGATGGTGCCGAGGCTCATGGCGCGCTCCTCAGAAGATCATCGCGCTCGACACGCGCTCGCCGCGCACCACGCCGAGGTCGGCTTCGATATCGGCGACGTCCGCGCCGGGCCCGTAGATGCCGACGAGGTGGTCGGCCTCGATGTTCGGGCAACGGTCGGCCGCGTCGAAATAGACTTCCGCGGCGGCATCGGTCCAGACGACGATATCGCTGCGCTTGAGCGCATGGTGCAGGTTGAGCGCGATCATGCCGAGGTCGCCTGTGAGCGATCCGGCGAGTTTCGCGCGCTGGGCGCGTCGTTCGGCAAAGGTGGCAGGCGGTGCGATGGAAGCCATGGTCGATCCCCTCTTCTCTTGCCCGGCAAGGGCGCGTGTTGCAACGCAAATGTCCGCAGGGCGCCGCGATCGGCGCGCACGGAACGTAGTCGCGACACGCGCAACCGTGCATTAACGCGGGCTCGCCCGCGTTGGCGTTCGTTCATGCTGGGTTGCGCGCGCATCGGTCCAATGCGACCCCGCTGGACGAATGCGGGGATCTGTGCGAGATAGCCCGCTCGAACGATCGAGAAGAGGACCGAGGTGCGCCCGACCATCGCCAACATGCGCTTCCTCGCCCTCATGGGCAGCCTCGTGATCATCGTGTTCCTCGGCTACGTCGTGCGCCAGCGCGTCAACGACGACACCGTGGAGGCCTTCCACTGGCTCGATCATTCGAGCGAGGTGCGATCGACGATCCACCAGCTCGATGCCGCGCTGGCCGAACTGCAGGCGGCCGCATACGCGCGACGGCTCGCGCCCGCCGACGACGGCGTCAGGGCGCGCTATGCCCAGGCGCGCGCGCAGTACGAGCCGCTCGTGCAGAAGCTGCGCGAGCTCACGCGCGACAACCCGGGCCAGCAGGAACGCATCGGCTTCCTGCGCGCGCGGCTCGATACGATCGCCGCGACGCTCGACGGCTCGGCCGAAGGCGCGCCGGTCAGCGCCATCGGCCTCGGCCGGATCGCGATCGGCGACGTCACCGACGACGTGCTCGCCGAGGAGGAACGCCTCGCCGCGGAGCGCAAGCGGCAGACCGAACGGCGCATCGCCGTCGGCCGCGTCGTCACGGTCGGTACCGCGCTCGGCCAGGTGCTCCTGCTCGGCATCGCGATCTGGCTCGCCGAGCGGCAGACGCAGAAGCGCGTCGCGGCCGAAGCGGGCACGCGCAGCGCGGTCGGACGCGCGCGCCTCATCGTCGAATCGGTGCGCGAGCCGATCGCGGTCGTCGACGCGGACCTCGGCGTGCTGCAGACGAACCAGGCGTTCGCCGCGTTCTACGGCATCGACCGCGCCGAAGGCACCGCGATCGACAGCGTCGAAGGCTGGCGCGACGCGGCGCTGCTGCAGCGGCTGCGCGATGTGGTCGGGCAGCGGCGGGAACTGTGGGATTTCGAAACCGAGCAGAGCGACGCGGTCGGCAGCCAGCGGCGCGTGATCGTCAATGCGCGCGCGATCGATCTGCCCGACCAGGAGCGACCGGCGGCGCTGATCACGATCAGCGACATCACCGCGCGCAAGCATTCCGAGGAGCAGGTGCTGGAGCTGAACCGGCAGCTGTCCGGCAAGATCGAGCAGGTGACCGAGGTCAACCGCGAACTCGAGGCATTCTCCTATTCCGTCTCGCACGACCTGCGCGCGCCGCTGCGCCACATCGCGGGCTTCGCGGACAAGCTGCGCGGCCAGCTCGGCGACGAGCGCGATGCGAAGCTCGCGCACTACTGCGAGGTCATCTCCGACTCTGCCCGGCGCATGTCGGCGCTGATCGAGGACCTGCTCGCCTATTCCCGCCTCGGCCGGCACGCGCTGCGCCTGCAGCCGGTCGACATGCAGTCGCTGGTCGAGGAGATCCGCGCGACCCTGATGTCGGCGCTCGAGGACCGGCGCGTGCAATGGCGCATCGCGCCATTGCCGGTCGTGGTGGCCGACGCGTCGATGCTGCGGCTGGTCTGGCAGAATCTGCTCGACAATGCGTTGAAGTACACTGGCGCGCGGGACCCGGCGCTCATCGAGGTCGGCTTCCGCGACGACGGCGACACGCGCGAATTCTGGGTACGCGACGACGGTGTGGGTTTCGACATGAAATACGTCGACAAGCTGTTCGGTGTGTTCCAGCGCCTGCACAAGGCGTCCGAATTCCAGGGCACCGGCATCGGTCTCGCTTCCGTGCGGCGGATCATCGCCCGCCACGGCGGGCGGACCTGGGCCGAGGGCGTGCCCGACCAGGGCGCGACCATCCATTTCACGCTTCCGCGTCACGAATCCGTCTAGCGCGCCGGCCGGCTTTCCATCGTCCGGCAGGACGTCGGCACGGGCGCGGCCAGACCGCGCTCCGCCGGCAGCCCTCCGCACCATCCACAGGAGCACCCACTTGATCCGCGAAATCCGCACGATCCTCCTCGTCGAGGACAGCCTCGCCGACGCCGAGATGACCATCGACGCGCTGCGCGAGGCGCGCATCGCCAACCCGATCGTGCACGTCGAGGACGGCGTCGACGCTCTCGATTTCCTGCACGCGCGCAATGCATTCGCGGGCCGCAAGGACGGCAATCCGGTCGTCGTGCTGCTCGACATCAAGATGCCGCGCATGGACGGCATCGAGGTGTTGCGCGAGATCCGCACCAACGAGGTCACGCGCACGATACCGGTCGTGATCCTGTCCTCCTCGCGCGAGGAGCGCGACCTTGCCGCGAGCTGGGATCTGGGCGTCAATGCGTACGTGGTCAAACCGGTCGATGCGCGGCAGTTCTTCGACGCGGTGCAGACGCTCGGCCAGTTCTGGGCGGTCATGAACGAAGCGCGCCCCGAGGCCTGAATGGCGAACGCCCCGGCTCAGCTGCGCGTGCTGCTGGTCGAGGACAGCGAGCTCGACGCCGAGCTCGTGCTCGACCAGCTGCGCGACGACGGCCTCGAGCCGGAGTGGCTGCGCGTCGAAGACGAACCCTCGTTTGTCGACGCGCTCGCTTCGTTCTCGCCCGGGATCGTGATCTCCGATCTCAGCATGCCCGCGTTCTCGGGCTACCGGGCGCTCGAACTCGCGCGCGCGGCGGCGCCGCGCGTGCCGTTCCTGTTCGTGTCGGGCACGATGGGCGAGGAAGCCGCGGTCGAGGCTCTGCGTCGCGGCGCGACCGATTACGTGCTCAAGGACAACCTCGCGCGGCTCGCGAGCGCCGTGCGCCGTGCACTCGACGAAGCCGAGCAGAAGCGCGCGCGCGACGCCGCCGAAGCCGAGCTGCTGCGCGTGCAGCGCTACGAGAGCCTCGCGCTGCTCGCGTCGGGCCTCAGCCACGACCTGCGCAACGTGCTGCAGCCGATCGCGATGGGCGTGGCGATGCTGCACGACGACCCGAACGAGGAGATCCGCAAGGTCGGTCGGCTGATCGGCGAATCGACCCAGCGCGGCCTCGACATCGTCGCGTCGATGCTGTCGTTCGCGCGCGGCTCGCGCGCGGCCGTGCATCGCATCGCGATAGGCTCGCTCGTCGACGGCCTCGC
>DASTSE010000033.1:0-3136 GCA_035760865.1 Dokdonella sp. | reverse complement strand
TCGACTTCGCGAAGGTGTGGGGCAGCGGCGCGACCTGCGGCACCGGCTGCGTCGAGGACATCTGCTCCACCGCGGCGCAGGAGATCGGCCACACGTGGAACCGCCTCGATCACGTCATCGACAACAAGGATCCGATGACGTACTTCAGCTTTGCGGGCCGCAAGTACTACCAGAACTCGCCGACCCAGTGCGGTAGCGACTGCGTCAACGGCGTGTCGCCGTTCAACCAGACCTGCACCGGGACGAACAAGCAGGAGCACGACTGCATCTGCGGCGGCGCGACTCAGAACTCGCACAACGTCGTGATGTCGCTGTTCGGCGCCGGCCCGGGCAACCCGCCGGTGGTCACGATCAGCTCGCCGAAGCAGGGCGACAACGTGCAGCCGGGCTTCCCGGTCGTCGCCGACGCGGTCGACAACTACATGGTGTCGAATGTCGAGGTGCGGATCGACGGCGAGCTCGTCGGGACGCTGACGAAGGGGCCGTTCGTCTTCAACGCGCCGGCCACGCTCGCCGACGGCACGCACCGTGTCGAGGTGACCGCGTACGACCCGCACAACTCGGTCGGCAAGGCGATGGTCGACGTCTACATCGGCGCGCCGTGCGAGAAGCCATCGGACTGCAGCCAGGACACCGATACCTGCGTCGGCGGCCGCTGCGTGCCTGGCGCCGGCGTGCAAGGCGGCCTCGGCCAGCCGTGCACGGGCAACACCGACTGCGCGTCGGGACAGTGCGCGACGGACGGCACGGCCATGTACTGCGTCGAGCAGTGCGCCGTCGGCGATTGCCCGGATGGCTTCGGCTGCACGGTCGACGAGGGCGCGACCATGGGCGTGTGCTGGCCCGGCTTCGACGACGGCTCGGGCGGCGGCTGTGGCTGCGAGAGCAGCCGCGGGGGTCCGGTCTCGATGATGTTGCTGTTCGGCTGGGTCGTGCTCGTGTCCCGCCGGCGCGGGCGCCGCTGATCGGCCGGCGGCGTGCTAGGCCTTCGGCGTCGTTGCCGATGACCGCCCGTGACTACGCCCACGCGATCGTGACCAGCGAGACGCTGGCCGGCAAGCTGACGCCGCCGCCCGCGGAGCTCGTGCTCGAGGACGCCGATCCACCGCTGCGCCTGGCCGCGCCCGGTCGGCCCGCGAACCTCGCGATCGCGAGCGCGCGCTCGACGCGCGTGCCACCGCTCGCCGGCATGCGCGATCCGGCGCAGCGCGCGCGCATCCTCCACGCGCTCGCGAATCACGAGCTGCAGGCGATCGAGCTGTTCGCGTGGGCGCTGCTCGCGTACCCCGACGCGCCGCTCGCGTTTCGCCGCGGCCTCGTCGCGATCCTCGCCGACGAGCAGCGCCACTTCGCGCTGTACACGGACCGGCTCGCCGCGCACGGCGTCGCGTTCGGCGATCATCCCGTGACGGGCCACTTCTGGAACAAGCTCGATCACCTCACGACACCGCTCGAGTTCGTGTGCGCGATGGGCCTGACGTTCGAGAACGCGAACCTCGACTTCGCGGGCGACTACGCGGCCGCCGCGCGCGCGTGCGGCGACGAGGCCACCGCCGCGGTCCTCGATCAGGTGCACGCCGACGAGATCGGGCACGTGCACTTCGGCTGGGTGTGGCTGCGCCGGTTCGCCGGCGACACGGATCCCTGGCAGGCGTACCTCGCGCACGTGCGATTTCCGCTCGGGCCGCGCCGTGCGCGCGGTGCCCGCTTCGATCGCGAGGCGCGCCGGCGTGCGGGATTCGACGAGGCGTTCATCGCCGCGCTCGAGGCGACCGATCCGACGCGACCGAGCGGCGAGCCGCGATGATCATCTGGGCCAACCTCGACTGCGAGGCGCGGTGGGGAGGCGGCAGCCTGCCGCAGCACGTCGCGCGCCGCGTGAGTGCCGCGTCGGCGTTGCTCGCCGCGTTCGCGCCGGCGAGCGAGCACGTCGACGTGTACGCGCCCGCCGCGGTCGATCCCGCACGCATCCGGCTGCCCGACGTCACGATGCACGTGGGCGCGCCGCCGCGTCACGACCTCGCCTGGGCCGATCCGCACGCGAAGGCGGCCAACGATCGCCGGCTCGCGCTCGCGATCAGCGAGCAGCTCGGCCGCGCCCTGCCCGGCGCGCGCGCGATCGCGTCGCTCGCCGAGCTCGATGCACACCTCGCCGCCACGCAGCCCGCGCGCTGGGTCTGCAAGGCGCCGTGGACCGCGGCCGGGCGCGACCGCGCGCACGGCGAGGGCACGACGCTATCGGGCGAGCTGCGCGTGTACGTCGGCCGGCTGATCGACCGGTGCGGCGCCGTGCTGTACGAGCCCTGGCTCGATCGCGTGCTCGATCTCGGCGTGTGCGCCGAGCTGCGTCCCGACGGGCGCATCGCCGCGCAGGCACCGCACACGCTGCTCTCGGACGCGCGCGGCGGCTTTCTCGGCATCGACCTCGCGCCCCCCGCGCTCGACGACGCGGACCGCGACGTGCTCGCGGCCACCGTCGATGCCGCCGGCGCGGCGCTGCACGGCCTCGGCTACTCCGGCCCGTTCACGATCGACGCGTTCGTCCATCGCGACGGCGACGCGCAGCGACTCCACGCACTGTGCGAGCTCAACGCGCGCCACACGTTCGGTCACGTCGCGCGCGCGCTCGCGGCGCGGTTCGGCACGCGCGTGCTCGGCTTCGGCACGCCGCCCGCCGGTGCGCGGGTCCTCGTCGCGCCCGGCGCGGACGACCCGGTCAGTGCGTGGGTCGCGTGATCGCGGGCTCCGTCAGCGCTGCGGGGTGTCGATCGCGAGTCTCGTCACCGGCGCGACGCGCGGCATGGTGTCGCCCGGGCGGCGCAGCCGGCTGCCCTGGCCGTGGTAGCGCGGGAACGGATCCTTCGGATCGACGGCGGCGACGATCACCTCGCCGCGCCGGGTGAGGAACAGCACCGGCTCGAGCCCCTCGGGGCCTGGGTGGGCGAACTTGACGGCGACGCCGTTCGGGGAGGCCGCCTCGATCGTGGTGCCCTCGGGCGCGGCCTCGCTGACGAGCGTCGGGATCCGCCACGCGCGATGGTCGCTGTCGAGGAAGTCGGGCTTCGTTGCCTCGAGCGTCTTGCTCGTGATCGGCGGCAGCTCGGTACCGTCGACGCTGATCGCGATCGACAGGCCG
>DASTSE010000032.1:0-17623 GCA_035760865.1 Dokdonella sp. | reverse complement strand
GGCGCGCTGCGCGCGGGCGCGGTCACGGGCGGGTCGAGCAACACGGTGTACTCGCGCAACAGCCGGCCCTTGGGCCAGTTCGCCTCGACGAGGAAATCGAGGTAGCTGTCCTGCACCGGCTGCTTGCTCGTCACGCGGATGACGACCTGGCCATTCGCGCCCTTGCCGACCGAGAAGTCGAGCGGCACGTTGAGGTGGCTGCGCGAAATCCCGACGCGCTCGAAGTCCTCCGCCGCGGCCAGGCTCACGAGCAAGCCTTCCGCTTCGCCCGCGGTTCCCTGAATCACCGGGATCTCGGCATCGAGCGGCTGATTGAGCTTGGATTTCACATGGACGGGGCCGAGGCCCAGCGCGAGCGCGTTCGTTCCGCCCAACGCGAGCGCGATCGCAAGCGAAAGTTGCAGCGGTCGTTTCATCTAGGCATGCCCCCCGGAGGCGTAGGGACCCGTTTCGGGTCATCTCGAAACGGGCTTATAACACAATCGTAACTATAGATCACAGATACGATTTCGCAAATAGCGGGGGCCCGTCACAGATAGGTTTTCACGAGCAGCTCGGCAACCTGCACCGCATTGAGCGCGGCGCCCTTGCGGATGTTGTCCGATACCACCCACAGATCGAGCCCGCGCGGGTGCGAGATGTCCTCGCGAATCCGGCCGACGAACACCTCGTCCTTGCCTGCGGCATGCTGCACCGGCGTCGGATAGCCGCCCGGCTTGCGCTCGTCGACGACGACGACGCCGGGCGCGGCGCGCAGCAGCTCGCGCGCGCGCTCCGCACTGATCTTTTCGCGCGTCTCGATGTGCACGGCCTCGGAATGGCCGTAGAACACGGGCACGCGCACTGCGGTCGGGTTCACCTGGATCGACGCGTCCTCGAGGATCTTGCGCGTCTCCCACACCATCTTCATTTCTTCCTTCGTGTAACCGTTGTCCTGGAAGTCGTCGATCTGCGGGATCAGGTTGAACGCGATCTGCGCCTGGAACTTCGCCGGCACGACATCCTGAAAGTTCAGCAGCGCCGCGGTCTGGCGACCGAGTTCCTCCATGCCGGAACGACCGGCGCCCGACACCGACTGGTAGGTCGCGACGTTGATGCGCTCGATGCCGACCGCGCGATGGATCGGCGCGAGCGCGACGAGCATCTGCATCGTCGAGCAGTTCGGATTGGCGATGATGCCGCGGTTCGCGTACTGCGCGATCGCGTGCGGATTGACTTCGCTGACGACGAGCGGGATGTCGTCCTGGTAGCGAAACTCGGACGTGTTGTCGATGACGACCGCGCCGGCCGCCGCGGCGCGCGGCGCGTGCACGCGCGAAACCGACCCGCCGGCCGAAAAGAACGCGATGTCGATGCCGTTGAAATCGTAGTCGGCGAGGTTGCGCACGGTGAACTCGCGCTGGCCGAACGCCACCTTGCCGCCGGCCGAGCGCTCGCTCGCGAGCGGCACGAGTTCGCCGACCGGGAACGCGCGCTCCTTGAGGATCGACAGCAGGGCTTCGCCGACGGCGCCGGTGGCGCCGGCGATGGCGACGTTGTAGGTCGTGGTCTTCGTCATGGTCGGCTCTGCGGTCGGGGTCGTGCGCGGGGATGGTGGTGCAGGATCACGCGAATCGGTCGCCGCACGCCAATGACGCGTCGGCATTGGACACGCGCCTGGCGCGTGTGCGAAGCGATGCCGGCGCGGCGATCGCATGCGAAGGGTTCGCCCGGCGGCGGCGGCGCATGGCGCGCGCGCGGGCACGCTGGCTCATGCGGCGCTTCCGGGAACGCGCGGCGCGACCTCGCCGACGTCGGCGCACTGCGCGCGATGGCGCAACGCCTGGTCCATGAGCACGAGCGCGACCATCGCCTCGGCGATCGGCGTCGCGCGGATGCCGACGCACGGATCGTGGCGTCCCTTGGTGACGACTTCGACCGGCTCTCCGGCGAGGTCGACGCTGCGCCCGGGCACGAGGATGCTCGACGTCGGTTTCAACGCGATCGACGCGACCACCGCCTGGCCGGTCGAGATGCCGCCGAGGATGCCGCCTGCGTGGTTGGACAGGAATCCCTGCGGCGTAATCTCGTCGCGGTGTTCGCTGCCGCGCTGCGCGACCGCGGCGAAGCCGGCGCCGATCTCGACACCCTTGACCGCGTTGATCGACATCAGCGCGGCCGCGAGTTCGCCGTCGAGCTTGCCGTAGACGGGCTCGCCCCAGCCAGGCGGCACGCCGTCGGCGACGACGGTGACGCGCGCGCCGACCGAATCGCCGGACTTGCGCAAGGCGGTCATGTACGCCTCGAGTTCCCCGACCATCGCCGCGTCGGGCCAGAAGAACGGATTCTGCTCGACCGCGTCCCAGTCGAACGCACCGCGCGGCATGAGTTCGCCGATCTGCGCGAGATGGCCGCGCACGCGCACGCCATGACGCTCGGCGAGCCACTTCTTCGCGATCACCGCGGCGGCGACGCGCATCGTCGTCTCGCGCGCGGACGAGCGCCCGCCGCCGCGAGGATCGCGGATGCCGTACTTCTGCCAGTAGGTGTAGTCGGCGTGGCCGGGGCGGAAGGTGCGCTCGAGATCGCCGTAGTCCTTCGAGCGCTGGTCGCTGTTGCGGATCAGGAGCGCGATCGGCGTGCCGGTCGTCTTCCCCTGGTGGACGCCGGACAGGATCTCGACCTCGTCGGCTTCGCGCCGCTGCGACGTCCAGCGGCTGCGCCCCGTCGCGCGCCGCTCCAGGTCGGTGCGGAAGTCTTCCGCCGCGAGCGCAAGCCCGGGCGGGCAACCGTCGACGACGCAGCCGATCGCGGGCCCATGGCTCTCGCCGAAGGTGGTGACGCTGAGGAGCTTGCCGAACGTGTTGCTGGACATGGGGCTACGGAAGTCCGGAATCGGGAAATCGGGGATGGCGTCGATGATCGACCCGCGCGTGACCTAGCTGCGCCGGCACCGGGAACCGACCCTCGCGCGGGCAGGAGGCCGGCAGCGAATCGCCCATCACGAACCATGCTCGCACGTCGGCCCGTCGACGCCCCACCGCGCTTCGAACGCGGCGCGGTGGCCTATTTGCGCGCGCTCGCAGCGCGATGGATCTCCACCGCGTGCTCGACCAGGTCGCGCCGGTCGAGCAGGAACACGCCCATCTGGCCGACGTTGAACTCGATCCAGTTGAACGGCACGTTCGGCAACGTCGCGACGAGGGCGCGTTCGCTCTCGCCGACTTCGACGATGAGCACGCCCTCCTCGGTGAGATGATCGGGAGCCGCCGCGAGGATGCGCAGCGCGAAGTCGAGGCCGTCGTCGCCGGCGGTCAAGCCTAGTTTCGGCTCATGGCCGTATTCGGGCGGCAATGCGGCGAATTCCTGCTCGGTCACGTACGGCGGGTTGCTCACGATGAGGTCGTAGCGCTCGCCGCCGAGGCTGCCGAACAGGTCGGACTTGATCACGCGCACGCGCTCGCCGACGTCCTGGAACTCGACGTTCTCGCGCGCGAGCGCGAGCGCGTCGTCGCTGATGTCGGCGAGGTCGACCTGCCAGTCCGGGTTGTGCGCCGCCATCGCGATGCCGATGCAGCCCGACCCGGTGCACAGGTCGAGCGCGCGCTGGACGTGGCGCTCGTCGAGCCACGGCGTGAAGCCGCTCTGGATCAGTTCGGCGATCGGCGATCGCGGCACGAGCGCGCGGCCGTCGGACTTGAACTTGAGGCCGGCGAACCACGCCTCGCCGGTCAGGTACGCGACCGGACGATGTTCGTCGACGCGGCGGTCGATGAGGGCGATCACGGTCTGCTTCTCCGCCGCGGTGAGGCGCGCCTGGCCGTAGGCGGGCGACAGGTCGTGCGGCAGGTGCAGCGCGTGCAGCACGAGATGGGTCGCCTCGTCGAGCGCGTTGTCGTAACTGTGGCCGAAGGTGAGGCCGGCGGCGCCGAAGCGGCTCGCGCCGTAGCGGATGAAGTCGACGATCGTCGCGAGTTCCTGCGTCACGGTGGCGTCCGCGCAGTCGAAGGAGGGCCGGGAAGTATAGGACATGCCCCGTCGTGGCCGGGCGTCGATGCGGGCGGTCCACGTATAATCGACCGATGACCCGCCTCCGCAGCGCCGGTCGCGTCTCCGCGAACTGGCTCATCCTCATCGCCGCCGTCGCGGCCGCCATCGGACTCTGGCTCGGCATGCGCGTGCTCGCACCGGCGCCCGGCCCGCGCCTGTCCGCCGTCGTATCGTATCCGGCGCCGCGCGAGCTGCCCGAGTTCCGGCTCGATCGCAGCGACGGCCAGCCGCTCACGCTCGCCGACTGGAAGGGTCGCTGGACGATCGTCTTCTTCGGCTACACGAACTGCCCCGACGTCTGCCCGACGACGCTGTCGGACTTCAAGCAGGTCTGGAAGCGCCTGCCGGCCGCGACGCGGGATCGCGTGCGCTTCGATTTCATCTCGGTCGATCCGCAGCGCGACACGCCCGCGCAGCTCGCGCGCTACGTCGGCTTCTTCGATCCCCAGTTCGTCGCCGCGAGCGGCAGCGACGAACAGTTGACGCGCCTGACGCGCGCACTCGGCCTGGTCTACGCACGCGGCGAACCGAAGGACGGATCCTACGACGTCGATCACAGCGCGTCGGCCGTGCTCATCGATCCGCAAGGTCGCCAGGCCGGCGTGCTGCGTCCTCCGTTCGATGCGGCGAAGATCGCCGCGGACCTCGTCGCGCTCGCGGGCTCGCCCTGATGCGCGCCGCCCTCGCCCTGCAATACCTGCTGCCGCACCGCTTGCTGTCGCGCCTCGTGCTGTGGGGCACGCGCTGGACGTACGCGCCGTGGAAGGACTTCCTGATCCGCCGCATCGTACGCAGTTACCGCGTCGATCTGGCCGAGGCCGAGCAACCGGACCCGACGGCCTACCCGCACTTCAATGCGTTCTTCACCCGCCCGTTGAAGAGCGGCGCGCGCCCGCAGGCGCAGGCCGCCGATGCGATCCTCTGCCCCGCGGACGGACGCATCAGCCAGGCGGGCCCGATCCGCTCGGGCCGCATCTTCCAGGCCAAGGGCCAGGCGTTCAGCGTTGCCGAGCTGCTCGGCGACGAGGCAGCCGCCGCGGCGTACGAGGACGGCCGCTTCGCGACCGTGTACCTCTCACCGCGCGACTATCACCGCGTGCACATGCCGCTCGCGGGCGAGCTGCTCGAGACCGTACACGTGCCCGGGCGCCTGTTCAGCGTCGCACCGTTCGCGGTCGCCGGCGTGCCGCGCCTGTTCGCGCGCAACGAACGGCTCGCCTGCCATTTCCGCGGCAGCCACGGGCCGTTCGCGGTCGTCCTCGTCGGCGCGATGCTCGTTTCGGGCATCGAAACCGTCTGGGGCGGCGTCGAAGTGCCGCCATACGCTTCGCGCATCACGCGGCGCGACTGGCGCGGCCGCGGCGTTCGACTCGCGCGCGGCGCGGAGATGGGGCGGTTCAACATGGGGTCGACGGCCATCGTGCTGCTGCCGGCCGCCGCCACGCTCGAACCGACCCTGGCGCCGGAACAGGCCGTACGCGTCGGAGAGGCGATCGGCGCGGTCGCCGGAGCGAATCTCCTACCCGCATCGGGTTGAATCCCTCTTCCCAAGCCCTCGCGCATCGGTCACAATGTGACGCGATTGGGCAATTTGTGACGCGATGGGCGGTCTCACGGGGTAGACCTCGCCTAGTATTGGCGTCACGGATCAACAACCATCCAGATCGGCCCCAGGGATGGGCAGGGGGAACCACCATGCAGATCATGACCCGTTTGATCGCGATCAGCCGCGCGATGCAACTGCGCCGGCAGTTCCGGGAGATCAACAAGACGCTCGAGTCGCTGCCGCCGACCGCGCGCCGCCAGCTCGCCGGCATCGCGCTGCGCGAGTTCACGAGTGCGTCGAAGAGCGAGTTCCCGCACCTGTACGCGACGCCGCCCGAGGAGAAGTACCGGCCCTGGGGCAGCGGCGCCGACATCGGCCTCGAGCGCCTGCGCTCGGACAACCTGCAGGTGCGCCTGCGCGGCGTCGCGCTGTGGCTGACCGTCGTGTTCCACGAAACCAAGGATTCGCCGTTCGGCGAGCAGCAGGACCTGCATCGGCAGGCGATGCGCTGCCTGCGTTCGCTCAAGGAAGGCGTCCCGGCCGACGATCTGAGCCGCTGGATGATCGACGGGGCCGAGGCGGCCTGAGTCAACCGCGCACGTCACGCCGGCGTGCGAGCGGAACGGATGCCGCACAGGGCCATCCGTTCCGCGGAGCCGGATCGACCCGGCTCGCATGCATCGGGACGATGCTGCCGGGTGGACAGCGCGGTCCACGGAAGGACCGCAATTTCGCATTCTTCGAGTTCACAGGACGGGACCTGGCGCAAGGAAGCGCCAACTCCCGCGCCGCGCGTCAGCGCGCGCACTCCGGAATCTTCAGCGGCTGCCCCGGCTTGATCGGGTAATTCGGCCCGCGCAGGCCGTTCGCTGCCGCGATCTCGCGGATACCGCAGCCGCTGCTGCGCCGAGCGATCGCCGCGAGCGTGTCGCCCTTGCGCACGACGTAGGAGCGCCCCTTGCCATGCGCCTTCGCCGGCGCACGCGACTGCGCGAGCGACACCGGCGGCGGTGCGGGCACGATCGCCTCGTGCAGCTCGGCCGCGAGCTGCGGCCAGCGTCCGTCGGCGCAATCGCGCTGATACACCTTCTCCAGTCGCTCCGGCACGACCAGGCGAGCCCCGGCCGGCTCCTGCTGCTGCGGGTCGAGCTGCGGGTTGAGATTGCGCAAGGTGCGGAACCAGCCGTCGTGCGCATTGCCGTCCTGGCCGAGGCATACCGTGAGTTCGGCGATCGACGCGGGCCGCTTCAACGTGATGCTGCCGGGCTTGGCCGCGACCTTGGGGAATTCGAGGTTGTAGCGCTCCGGATGCATGAACAGCCAGGCGGCCGCGAGGACCATCGGCACGTATTCGCGCGTTTCCTGCGACACGCTGCCGTACACCTCGGGGCTCCAGAAACCCGATGCGTTCTCGCCCCTGCCCGCGCGGCGCTGCATCGCACCCTCGCCGCCGTTGTACGCGCCGATCACGAGTTCGAGGTTGTTGTTGAAGATCGCGAGCTGTTCGTTGATGTAGGCGGCGTTCGCGCGCGCGGCGAGGCGCGGATCGAAGCGCTGGTCGAAGCCGTCGACGCTGCCGAGGCCGAATCGCAGGCCGGTCGCGTACATGAACTGCAGCGGGCCCGACGCGCCCGAGCGCGACACCGCGTGCACCTTTCCACCGGACTCCTTCGCGAGCATGCCGAACAGCAGCGCCTCGGGCAGGCCGGCCTTCTCGTACTCGGGCCACATCTGGTAACGCAGGTATTGGTAGTTCTCGTACGCGGTGATCAGATTGGGCCGGTACTGCGTGAGCCATTCCTCGAGCGCAGCCTTGACCGGACCGTTGAGCGCGATGATGTCGCCGAGCTCGCGCCCCTTGAGCAGGGTGACCGAACGGCCCAGTGCCGGCATCGCCGTGACGACCGGCGAGCCCTCGCCCGCTTCCTCGGTCGCTTCCGGCGTGGACGCGCCGGTGTCGCCCTCGACGGCGGAATCGGCGTGACTGCCGATGCCCACGCGCAGCAGCGAATCGAAACCGGCGACGAATCGCTGCTGGTCGCAGTCCGCGACCTGCGCGCACCCGGTCGCCGCGGCACGCAGGTCGTCGAGCGCGGCCTTCATCTCCGCCTGCGCGCGCTCGGTTTCCCCCGATCGAGCGAGCGCGAGACCCGCTTCGTAACGCGAGCTGTCCTGGTCGAGTCGCTGGTAGAGCGCGCCCGCCGCATCGTCCGCCTTCACCGGTGCCGTCGGCTTGCCGCCGCGCGGCACATTGCCGGCGCACGCGGTGAGGGCCGCGGCAGCGGCGATGCAGAAGGTCCGGTATCGAAGCATGGAAGTGCCGATTGCGTGGAAACGCCGCAAGTTAACCGCATGCGCCTGCTGCGGCAACCCGCACGCCCGCGCGGCGGCGCCGCTGCGTCGCGGCGATTCGTCGCTACAATCGGCCGCTGCAGCCACGCGCGACATGCGCATGCGGGGAGAATCCTCTTGAGTGACATCCTGATCGGCAAGGGCGACAAGGACGTATACCTGCTCGCCAGGTACGCGAACCGGCACGGCATGGTCGCGGGCGCGACCGGCACGGGCAAGTCGGTGTCGCTGATGCTCATGGCGGAAGGTTTCTCGCGCATGGGCGTGCCGGTCTTCCTCGCCGACGTGAAGGGCGACCTCGCCGGCCTGTCGCAGGCCGGCGCAATGAACGACAAGCTGAAGGCGCGCATCGACAAGCTCGGCATCGACTGGACGCCGAACGCGAACCCGGTCGTGTTCTGGGACGTCTACGGCAAGCTCGGTCACCCGGTGCGCACGACCGTGTCGGAAATGGGCCCGAACCTGCTCGCGCGCCTGCTCGAACTCAACGACACGCAATCGGGCGTGCTCGAGATCGTGTTCAAGGCCGCCGACGACGACGGGCTGCTGCTGCTCGACCTCAAGGACCTGCGCGCGCTGCTCGGCTTCGCGGCCGACAACGCGAAGGACCTGTCGCAGCAGTACGGGCTGATCTCGACGCAGTCGATCGCGGCGATCCAGCGCGCGCTGCTGTCGCTCGAGCAGGCCGGCGGCGACCAGTTCTTCGGCGAACCCGCGCTCGACCTCGCCGATTTCATGCGCCAGGACATGTCCGGCCACGGCATCGTCAACATCCTCGCCGCCGACCAGCTCGTGCTCAAGCCCAAGCTGTACACGACGTTCCTGCTGTGGATGCTGTCGGAGCTGTTCGAGCGCCTGCCTGAAGTCGGCGACCTCGACCAGCCCAAGCTCGTGTTCTTCTTCGACGAAGCGCACCTGCTGTTCGACGAGGTGCCGCCCGCGTTGCGCCAGCGCGTCGAGCAGGTCGTGCGCCTGATCCGTTCGAAGGGCGTCGGCGTCTATTTCTGCTCGCAGAATCCCGACGACGTGCCCGACGTCGTGCTCGGCCAGATGGGCAACCGCATCCAGCACGCGCTGCGCGCATTCACGCCGCGCGACCAGAAAGCGGTCAAGGCCGCCGCCGAGACGTTCCCGCCGAACCCGCGCATCGACGTCGCCGCAGCGATCACCCAGCTCGGCGTCGGCGAAGCGCTCGTGTCGACCCTGCAGGCGGGCGGCGTACCGATGCCGGTCGAACGCGCGCTGATCGCCTCGCCCGGTTGTCGCATCGGCACGATCACCGACGCCGAACGCTCGACCATCCGCTCGCGTTCGCCGATCGGCGCGAAGTACGACACTGCGATCGATCGCGAATCCGCGTTCGAGAAGCTCGCCGAACGCACTGCCGGGGAAGCCGCGTCGGCACCCGCGCCGAAGGGCGGCAAGGCGCAGGCCGACGACGGCGGCAACGACTGGACGCAGGCGGCGAAGGACATGGTGTTCGGCACGAAGCGCCGCCAGGGAATGATCGAAGCGTTCGCGAAGTCGGCGGTCCGCAATGCGGCCGGCCAGCTCGGCCGCTCGCTGCTGCGCGGCGTGCTCGGCTCGCTGTCGAGACGCTGACGATGACCTCGCACGACCCGCAGATGCCGGCGCACGCGCGCGTCGGCGACATCGTGCCGTTCTGGAACCGCCTGCGCGAGATCTCGCTCTACCCGACCCATTCGGCCGCGCTGACGACGATCGTCACGCTCGCGCTGTGCCACCTCGTGGAGTTCCTGCCGCTCGGCATCGTCGGCTGGCTGTTCCAGCTGCTGATCTGGGTCGCGCTGTACAAGTACGCGTTCGAATGCCTGCGCGCGAGCGCGAACGGGCGGCTCGAGCCGCCCGAAGTCGCGGTGTCGGTCGAAGACAGCCTCGGCTGGTCGCAGATCTGGCTGCAGGTCGCGTTCTTCGCGCTCAACCTGCTCGGCTTCATCCTGCTCGGCCCGGTCGGCGGCACGCTCGTCGCGATCTTCCTGTCGCTCGCGTTGCCGGGCGCGATCATGTCACTGGCGATGGACGAGAACCTCGGCCACGCGCTCAATCCCGCGACCTGGATCGCGATCATGGCGCGGCTGCAGTGGCCGTACTTCGCCGTCGCCGGGCTGTACCTCGTGTTCAACATCAGCCAGCGCTACGCGCAGGCACTCGTGCTGCCGGTCCTGCCGCCAGTCGTTTCGACGATCGCGTTCTACCTCATCACGAACTACGCGGTCGTGGCGACGTTCCATCTCATGGGCTACCTCATCTACCAGTACCACGACGAGATCGGATACGAACCGACGACGACGACGATGCCGGCGCGCGGAAAGCCGCGCGATCCCGACCAGGACATGCTCGACGAAGCCGCCGGGCACATCCGCGAAGGTCGCCCGGAGGCCGCCGCGGAGCTGCTGTCCGGCCAGTTGCGCGCACGTGGCGGCAGCGAGGCGATGCACGCGCAGTACCGCAAGGTGCTCGGCGTGCTCGACCGGCGCGACGAGCTGCTCCGGCATGGCCGCGAATGGATCGCCGTGCTGCTCGCGCAGGACAAGGATCGCCGCGCGGTCGATGTCGTGCGCGACTGCCAGGAGATCGATCCGGCGTTCGAGCCCGCCGATCCCGACGACGTTGCGCGCATCGCGCGCAAGGCGGTCGATGCCGGCCAGAGCCAGGTCGCGCTGCGACTCGTCTCGAGCTGGTACAGGAGCCATCCCAGGCATCGCGACGTCCCGGCCAATTGCCTGCTCGCGGCGAGACTGCTGGCCGAGCGCATGGGCAAGGAAGACACCGCGCGCGCGCTGCTCGACCGCGTGCTGCAGGCGTTTCCGCAGCATGCGCTCGCCGGCGAAATCGGCGCCTACCGCCGCTTCCTCGACACGCTCGGCGCGCCACCCGCGCGCGCCTGATCGCTCATGCCTCCACGGCGAGCAACACGTTCGCCTTGTCGGCCTCGGCCGAATCCGGCCAAGTGGAGACGATGCGCGCGAGCAGCGCTTGCGCGGCGGCGCCCTCGCGGCGCGTGAACAGGTCGCGCGCGACCTGCAGCATCGCGCCCGCGAGTCCCGGCGTCGACGGCGCCCGCGCGGCGAGCGAAACGAGCGCGTCGGACGCCGCGGCAGCCGCACCGATAGCCGGCCAGCGCCGCACGAGCGCGATCTGCTGCGCCGGCGTCAGCGGCAGGCGCCGACCGGATGCCGCCGTCGCGAAATCGTCGTGGACGGCCTTCTGCTCGCGTAGCTCGGCGGCCGTGCGCAACGGCAGGGTGAGCACCGCGCGCACGGCGACGTCGATGCGCGGCATGCCGGGCTCGTAGCGCGCGCATCGGTAGAGCGCGACGCGCACCGCGAGGTCGGCCGGGCGGCGCTCGGCGACGGGCTCGAGCAGCGCGCGCGCGGCGGCGATCTCCAGCCGTCCCACGTGCGCCTGTGCGCGCTCGATGACCGCGTCGTCCGCGTTCGCTGCGTCCGCGACCGCTTCTTCGTCGAGGAAGGCGCGCCGCTCCCAGCCGAGCCTGCGCACCGCGAGCGCGAGTACCGATCCGCAGACGATGCCGCCTGCGTGCGCTTCGAATGCGACGTTGGAATCGTGCACGAACGCGAGTTGCAGCACTTCCCAGCCGAGCCACGCGGGCAGCAGCACGAGCGCGGGCGCCTTCACGTAGTCGAACACGACGAAGAACCACCAGAAGAAGCGCACCTTGCGAGTCCCCCACAGCACGCAGTAGGCACCCATCAGCGACGCGATCGCGCCGGAAGCGCCGACCAGGGACCCGTGCTCGCTCCAGTGCCAGGCGAGGCTCGCGAGCGCGGCGCCGACGCCGCCGAGCAGGTAGGTGGCGAGGAACAGGCCAGGGCCGAGCGCGCCCTCGACGAGCAGGCCGAGCAAGGCGAGGAACAGCATGTTGCCGAGCAGATGGCCGACGCTGCCGTGCAGGAACATCGAACCGACGATGCGCACGGGCGCGATCTCGGACTGGCGCAGCTTCCAGCGCTCGGTGTAGGACGCGTTCCACAGACGATCGAAATCCGCGCGCGCCGCGCGCCACTGCCCGAGGTCGGGCGCGACGGGATCCATCGCCGCGCCGTCGTGCAGCGCGGCGACGAACGCGTCGTCGGACTGCAATACCGCGGCCGCGAGTCGTTCATCGCCGCCATCGGATGCCATCCGTTCGAACACCATGCTGCGGCGCTCGTCGGGATGCTGCACGAGCCAGTCGCGATACGCGGGGAACTCCCAGCGCGCGAGTCCGCCTTGCACGTAGCGATCGAGTGCCTGCTCGCGAAACGCGTTGTCGCGCAGCTGCAAGCCGAAGAAGACGAACACGTTCGCGAGGATGAGCGCGAGCGTCATCCAGGGGAAGTTGGCGCGGGTCGGCGCGCGATGCAGGGGCAGGATCAGCACGCCGCGGTCCCTACGCTGTCGGTCGATGCGGCGATTCTACGCGGCCGCGCATTGCGCGGACGCCGCGATGGTAACGTTCGCACTTTGCGAAGGACCGAATGCATGACGCGATGGCGACCTCCCGCTCCGGCTTCGACGGCGATGATCACGCCCGACGGGCATGCGCGCCTCAAGGCCGAGCTCGACGAACTCTGGCGCGTGCGCAGGCCCGAGGTCGTGCGCGCGCTGGCCGCGGCGGCGGCCGAGGGCGATCGCTCGGAGAATGCGGAATACACCTACCGCAAGAAGCAGCTCGGCGAAATCGATCGGCGCGTGCGCTACCTCGGCAAGCGGCTCGAGCGGTTGCGCGTCGTCGCCGCGCCGCCGACCGATCGCGGCGCGGTGTACTTCGGCGCGTGGATCCGCATCGAAGACGAGGACGGCGCCGAGCACGCGTACCGCATCGTCGGACCCGACGAGACGGACGCCGCGCGCGGCTGGATCAGCATCGATTCGCCGCTCGCGCGCGCCGTCCTGAAGCGACGCGAGGACGATGAGTTCGAAGCGGAGCTGCCAGGCGGCCGGCGCTCGTTCGTCGTGATCGCGGTCCGCTACGAAGCGCCCGACTGAGCCATGCCGCGGCGACTCGCGTCGCGCGTCCGGAATCCGCTCGCTGCGCGAGCTGCGCCCGACGTCGACGGAATGGATGCGGCTCGACGCGAGCATCGCCACTGATCGACGCGACCGGGCGCATCGGAACTTGATGCGCGCGGCATCCGCATCGCGCCAGCGACGCGCCCTGCTGCCCACCCGTTCACCAGTGCCGCCGGCCCGCGGGGCCGGATCGCTGCCTCGAGCGCCGTCCTCTCGAACGGCGTTGCTCCACGCGGTCGGTCACGCCGATTTCGACCGCGCGCGCCCGTTGCCGACCGCGCCGATGCGCCGGACGCGCACCCGAAGCGAACGCCGCGATCCGCGCAGGAGCGGGACGCAGCGAGGCGACAACGCACGTGCGAGGCCGCCACCCGCGTGGGGACACCGCGCGCCCGCGCGTCGGCGCACGGATCGACGCGCGCCGGACTGCAGGCAAAAAAAGGGGCGGCCGAAGCCGCCCCTTTTCGATCCTCTCGCGAGCGACGCGCTCAGCGCGTGATCGGCAGGTACACGCGATAGACCTCCTGGTCGACCGGCGTGTCCGGCGTCGACATGTACTCGTCCCAGAAGCGACCGACGCCGCCTTCGCTGTAGCGATAGCCGTGCGTTTCCGCATAGGCCTTCTGGTTCAGGCGGATCAGCGGCAATTGTGCCGCGCTGCCGGTGTACTCGGTGTAGAGCGCGGTGCCCTGGTACCACAACGCCGCGCGCACGTTGCCGTCGACGACGAGATAGCCCTTGTTGTCCTTCTCGCCGGGCGCGTAGGTCTTCGGCTGGCCGCTCTCGTCGACGCCTTCGTCGCTCTGGTTCGGCACCGGCGTCTCGATCGTGTAGGTCTGGTCGTCCATCGTGAACGACGGCGCACTGACCGGCACGGCGACGCTGAACGTGTAGTCCTCCTCGCCCCACTCGGTCGTGATCGTCATGCGCGGGCCGGCGGCGGTGAGGCCCGCCTTCTTGAGCGCGGCTTCGATCTCGGTCATCGCCGTGCTCGTCGCGTCGGCCACTTCATCGAGCGAGCGCTTCGCCTTCGTGTTGACGATGAACACGGGCTTCGCCTCGACGGCGACGACATCGATCTTCTGGTCCTTGTAGTCGGTATTCGGGAAGCCCGCGAGCATCGCCGAGAGGCTCGCGAGGTTGCCCTGCACGATCGCCGACGGCTCGCCGTTGATGTAGAGGCCGCCGAAGCGATGCAGCAGGTTCCAGCCGTAGTCGACGTCGTAGGACTCGGTGACCTTCACGGTCTTGCCGTTCGCGGTCGGCTGCAGCGTGAACTTGTAGATGCGGTTGGTGCCGATCCAGTCGTTCTCGAGCGCCATCTCGACGCTGCTGTCCTGTTCGGTCTTGGTGATCGTGAGCGAGCCGTCGCGCACCTTCGGCGACGAGCTCGTCCAGCTCGCCTTCGCGCCGACGCCGGCTTCCGGGCCCGACACGGTCATCCTGAGGTTGGGGTCGAACGCGCGCATGCCGTTCCATTGCGGGAAGCGGCGGAACGTGTTGACCGAGTCGTAGACCTGCCGCAACGGGCTCGGCACCTCGACGGTGCGCTCGATATGGCCGTGGTCCGGCAGCAGCACGCCGACCACGACGGCGAGCAGGAACACGATCAACAGAGCGATCAGCACTTCGAAAATACGAATCATCCGAGGTATCTCCAGAACCCAGCCATTGGCTGCACGCGGCGAGCGGCGCCCGACCGGAACCGGCCTCGCCATCCCCTGTGCCCCGCGTGCACGGTCCCGCGCCGGCGGGACAAGGGACGGATGGTACTGGAGTCGGGGGCGCATGTGCTACGACCCCGGGCGCGGCGATCGGCGCCGCGGCGAGCCGACGGCGCCGTGCGACGCGGGAATCGCGCTCGGGCGGATGCCGGCGCCGGCGCCGAAGGCCGCCTCGGACCGCCAAGACCGCAATCGGCGCAACACGACTGCGCGGCCGGATAGCGCCGGCTCAGACGATGCCGAGCTCAAACGCCTTCAGCACCGCGCGGGTGCGATCGCGCACGCCGAGCTTGGAAAGGATGTTCGAGACATGATTCTTCACGGTTCCCTCGGCGACGCCGAGCGAGTTGGCGATCTCCTTGTTGCTGTAGCCACCGGCCATCAGGCGCAGGATCTCGGTTTCGCGCTCGGTCAGCGGGTCGGGCCGGTCGAGGCTCGTGAACTCGTTGTGCATCCGCTCGAGGCCGCTCAGCAGTCGCTGCGTGACCATCGGCGCGACCAGCGAGCCGCCCTCGGCGACGGTCTTGACCGCGTCGACGAGCTGGTCGAGCGAGACGTCCTTGAGCAGGTAGCCGCGCGCACCGGCCTTGAGTCCGGCGAGCACGAGCTGGTCGTCGTCGAACGTGGTGAGGATGATCGTCGGCGGCAACTGGTCCTTCGCGGCGAGCGCATTGAGCACGTCGAGGCCGGACATGCCCGGCATGCGCATGTCGAGCAGCACGACGTCGGGCTTCACGCGCGGAATGGTCTCGACCGCCTGCGCGCCGTCGCCGGCCTCGGCGATCACGCGGATGGAATCGGACAGCTCGAGCAGCGAGCGGATGCCCTGGCGCACCAGGGTCTGGTCGTCGACCAGGCAGACTTGGATCACGTGGTTCCCTCCAGTGGCAGCAGGGCGTCGAGCGCGAAGCCCTGGCCCCTGCCGGTGACGATATCGACGCGACCGCCGAACTGGGCGAGGCGCTCGCGCATGCCGGTGAGGCCGTTGCCCTGGCGCAGCTCGCTCGCGCCCTGGCCGTCGTCGCGCGCGTGGATCGCCATCTGGCGATCCGCGCTGCGCTCGAACGTGAGCCACAGGTTGCGCGCGCCGGCATGACGCACGGTGTTGGTGATGATCTCCTGCGCGCAGCGCAGCAGCACCTGGGCGCGCTTGGGATCGTCGACGCTGAAGCGCGGCGGCAACTCGAGGTGGATCGCGAGGCCGGGCACGCCTTCGGTGAGGTTTCTCAGCGCCTGGGTGAGATCGATGCTGTCGCCTTCGCGCAGCTGGCTTACCACCTCGCGCACGTCGCTGAGCAGCAGTTTCGCCACGGATTGCGCCTGGCGCACGTGTTCCTGCGCCTGCCCCTGCACGAGATGGCTCGCGACCTCGAGGTTGAGGCTCAGCGCGGTCAGGTGGTGGCCGACGAGGTCGTGCAGCTCGCGCGAGATGCGCATGCGCTCGGCGAGCCGGCTCGACTCGGCGAGCAGCGTGCGCGTCGCGCGCAGCTCCGAATTGAGGCGCCGCTGCTCTTCGCGCGCCTCGACCTGCTGCTTGGTCACGAGCGCGGTGACGAACGCGAGCACGATGAAACCCGAGTACAGGCTCGACTGCAGGAATGCGTCGCTGAGGCTGAAGGCCGGCTCGCGGATGCTCGCGAATACCGGTACGAGCGAGAAGTTCTGCAGCACCATCCAAGCGATGCCGATGCGCAGCGGCAACAGCCACGGCAGCACCACGGCGACGACGGCGAGCAACAGCGCCGAAATGCCGCTCTGGCTGAACCAGCCGATCGCGACCGCCATCGCGTTGAGTACGACGAGCAGCGCGATCTGCAGCGCACGCCGGAACGGCGTGCGGCGCCGATCGCCGAGATCGCGCGTGAGGTACCAGTAGACGACGCCGAAGACGATGTAGCAGGCGAGCCACAGGTGGACGTAACTGCCGGGCAGCTGCTTCTGGGCGAGGTCCTCGACGACGGTCTGGTAGCGCAGGAACGGCGTGCCTACGCTCGCGTATTGGAACAAGCCCGCGTAGCGGAGCAACTGGATATGGTTGAACTGCGGCCAGGCCATGCCGCCATCATAAGCCGGCTGGCCGGCGGCCGACCTGCCCGGAAGTCATTGTGCGGACGCGGGCCGCCGGCGCGCGGTCGCGTGCCGGCCCCGACTGCAGCAGCGCCGCTAACGTTTCCATAACGCGATCGCCCGCAACGCGCCATGACCGCATCGCGGGCCCATGCGATAATCGGCGCCGGTGGCCGCGGCCGGCAGCCGCACGCCCCCACGCCATCCTACGGAGCAAGCAATGGCCCTATGCATCCGCGACGTGCAACCGCACGATCTGGACTCGGTGCTCGCACTCAACAACGCCGCCGGCTCCACGATCCTGCCGCTGGACGTCTCCGGCTTGCGCAGGCTCTACGACGAAGCGAGCTATTTCCGCGTCGCGGAAGTCGACGGGCACATTGCCGGCTTCCTCATCGCGCTGCGCGAAGACGCGCGCTACGACAGCCCGAATTTCCACTGGTTCAGCGCCCACTACCCGGAGTTCGTCTACATCGACCGCATCGTCGTCGCGCGGCCGTACCGTGGCCTCGGCCTCGGTCGCGTGTTCTACGCCGACGTGACGAGCTACGCCGAAACCCACGTTCCGCAGCTCGCCTGCGAAGTGTTCCTCGAGCCGCGCGACGACGTGTCGCTGCTGTTCCACGGCACCTGGGGCTTCCTCGAGGTCGGCCAGCAGACGATGCCGAGCAACGGCCGCCGCGTCGCCCTGCTCGCCAAGACGCTGTGCAGCTACCCGTTCGTGCGCGACACCTACCTGCAGGGCGCGACCGGGCGCCTGCCCGAGCTGCCGTGGCTCGGCGAGCGCGAGCGCGCGAGCGTGGCGGTGCGTGGCGCACGCGCGGCAGGCGGCGCATAGACGTGGCGATGACCGCGGCGGAACTCGCGA
>DASTSE010000031.1:0-14642 GCA_035760865.1 Dokdonella sp. | reverse complement strand
GCCATCACCTACACGATCGTCGCGGGCAATGCAGGCCCGAGCGCGGTCACCGGCGCCAGCGTGACCGACACGATCCCCGCGACCATCACGGGCGCGACCTGGACCGCGGTCTACGCCGGCGGCGCAAGCGGCCCCGCGAGCGGCAGCGGCAACATCAGCGCCAGCGTGAACCTGCCGGTCGGCGGCAGCGCGACCTTCACGCTGACCGGCACGATCGCCGCGACTGCGACCGGCACGCTCGCCAACACGGCGACGATCGCGGTGCCCGCGAACGCGACCGATCCGGTACCGGGCAACAACAGCGCGACCGACACCGACACGCTCGCGCCGAGCGCGAACCTGTCGATCTCGAAGACCGACGGCAGCGCGACCTACACGCCGGGCACCGCGATCACGTACACGATCGTCGCGGCCAACGCCGGCCCGAGCATCGCCACCGGCGCGACCGTGGCCGACGCCATTCCCGCGAGCATCACGGGCGCGACCTGGACCGTCGCGTATGCGGGCGGTGCGAGCGGTCCCGCCAACGGCGCCGGCAACATCAATGCGAGCCTCGACCTTCCGGTCGGCGGCTCGGCCACGTTCACGGTGACCGGCACGGTCAGTGCGAGCGCGACGGGTACGCTCGCCAACACGGCGACGATCGCACCGCCCGCAGGCACGACCGACCCGACGCCGGGCAACAACAGCGCGACCGACAGCGACACGCTGGCCGCGAGCGCGGACATCCGCGTCGTGAAGACGGGCCCGGCGACGGTGGGCTACGGCGGCGCGTTGAGTTACTCGGTGGTGGTGACGAACCTCGGCCCGAGCGACGCGAACGCGACGACGTTCAGCGATGCGGTGCCGGCGACGATCACGGGCGTGAGCGCGAGCTGCGGCACGCCGACGGGCGGCGCGGTGTGCGGTGCGGTGAACGTCGCGGGCAACAGCGTGACGAGCACGATCGCGAGCCTGCCGAGCGGCGCGAGCGTGACGTTCACGATCGACGGCACGGCGCCGACGAGCGGCGCGTCGGTGACGAACAGCGCGACGGCGAACCCGCCCGCGGGCACGACCGATCCGACGCCGGGCAACAACACGGGGACGGCGACGACGAACCTGCTGCAGCCGCAGCTGACGGTGACGAAGTCGGCGACGCCGAACCCGTTCGTGGTCGGCCAGCCGGCGAGCTACACGATCACGGTGACGAACGGCGGCGCGGGTCCGACCGCGGGCAACATCACGGTCACCGACACGCTGCCGGCGGGGATCACGCTCGCGAACGCGAGCGGTGCGAACTGGAGCTGCACGGGCACGAGCGCGCTGAGCTGCACCTACACGGGCACGCTCGGCGCAGGCGGCAGCACGACGCTCACGCTGGACGTGAACGTCGGCGCCGGCGCGGCGAACGGCAACAACAGCGCGACGGCGAGCGGCGGCGGCGACCCGACCTGCCCGGCGCAGGCGCGCTGCACGGGCACGACGACGGTGCCGGTGAACCCGAGTGCGGACATCGCGATCGCCAAGAGCGTGGACGACGCGACGCCGAACGTCGGCGACACGGTCACGTTCACGGTCACGGCGACCAACAACGGTCCGAACGCGGCGACGGGCGTCGCGGTGACGGACGCGCTGCCGAGCGGCGTCGCGTTCGTGTCGGCGACGCCGTCGCAGGGCACGTACGACAACGGCACCGGCCTGTGGACGATCGGCGCACTCGGCAACGGCGCGAGCGCGACGCTGGACATCGTGGCGACGGTGCTGACGCCGGGCGCGATCACGAACACGGCGACGAAGAGCGCCGGCGACCAGTTCGATCCGAATAGCGGCAACAACGCGGGCTCGGCCTCGCTCAACGCGCAGCCGTCGGCGGACCTGCAGGTGGGCAAGACGGTCGACGACACGACGCCGAACCTCGGCACGAACGTGACGTACACGGTGACGGTGACGAACGCGGGCCCGAACGACGCGAGCAACGTGAGCGTGGACGACCTGCTGCCGATGGGCCTGGTGTTCGTGTCGGCGACGCCGTCGCAGGGCGTGTACGACGACGGCGTGGGCCTGTGGACGATCGGCAGCGTCGCTGCGGGCGACAGCGTGACGTTGCAGATCGTGGCGACGGTGACGTTGCCGGGCGACATCACGAACACGGCGACGGTGGACGCGGACGAGCACGACCCGAACCCGGCGAACAACACCGGCGGCGTGACGCTGAACGGCCAGTCGGCCGACATCCAGGTGCTCAAGGGCGTCGACAACGCCAATCCGGTGCGCGGCGACACGGTGACGTTCACGATCACCGCGACGAACAACGGCCCGAGCGCGGCGACCGGCGTGGCGATCAGCGACGTGCTGCCGGCGGGCCTGTCGTTCGTCTCGGCGACGCCGAGCGTGGGCACGTACGACAACCTCACGGGCACGTGGACGGTCGGCAACCTCGCGGCGAGCGGCGCAGGCGCGACCGCGACGCTCACGATCGTCGCCGACGTCGACACCGACAGCGGCTTCACGAACACCGCGAGCCTGTCGGCGCTCGACCAGACCGACCCGAACCCGGCCAACAACAGCGCCAGCGTCGTCGTCACGCCGATCGCGAGCGCGGATCTCTCGATCACGAAGACCGACGGCAGCGCGACCGCGACGCCGGGCGCGCCGATCGCCTATACGATCGTCGTTTCCAATGCAGGCCCGAGTCCCGCGATCGGCGCGATCGTCGACGACACGATCCCGGCCGCGATCGTCGGCGCGACCTGGACCTGCGCCGGCAGCGGCGGTGCGTCGTGCGCACTCGCGAGCGGCAGCGGCGACATCCACGCGACGGTCGACATCCCGGCCGGCGCGAGCGTCACGTTCACGCTGAGCGGCACCGTCGCGGCCAACGCGAGCGGCACGCTCGCGAACACGGCCACGGTCGCGCCGCCCGCAGGCACGGGCGATTCGGTCGGCGGCAACAACAGCGCGACCGACACCGACACGCTCGCACCGAGCGCGAACCTAGCGATCGCGAAGAGCGACGGCAGCGGCGCGGCGACGCCGGGCGCCGTCGTCGTCTACACGATCGTCGCGAGCAACGCGGGTCCGAGCGATGCGATCGGTGCAACCGTCGTCGACGCGATTCCCGCAAGCCTCACTGGCGCGAGCTGGACCTGCGTAGCCAGCGGCGGCGCCGCGTGCTCGATCGCGAGCGGCAGCGGCAGCATCAACACGACGGTCGACCTCCCGGCCGGCGACAGCGTCACGTTCACGCTGACCGCGACGGTCGCGCCGGATGCGAGCGGCACGCTCGCGAACACCGCGTCGATCGCGCCTCCGGCCGGCACGACCGATCCCGATCCGAACGACGACAGCTCGACCGATACCGACAACCTCGCGCCGCAGGCGGATCTTGCGATCACGAAGACCGACGGCGCGACGAGCGCGACGCCGGGCGCGCCGATCACGTACACGATCGTCGCGAGCAACGCGGGCCCGAGCACGGCCACGAATGCGACGGTCGTCGACACGCCGCCCGCGGCGATCGTCGGCGCGAGCTGGACCTGCATCGGCACGGGCGGCGCGAGCTGCCCGGCGAGCGGCAGCGGCACCATCAATGCAAGCGTGACGATTCCGCCCGGTGCGAGCGCGACGTTCACGCTGAGCGGCACCATCGCCGCGAATGCGAGCGGCACCCTCGTCAACACCGCGACGGTGACCCCGCCGGCCGGAACGACCGATCCGAACCCGGCCGACGACAGCGCGACCGACAGCGACACGCTCGCTGCGAGCGCGAACCTCTCGATCACGAAGACCGACGGCGCCGCGAGCGCGACGCCGGGTTCGCCGATCGCCTACACCATCGTCGCCGCCAATGCGGGCCCGAGCGATGCGAACGGTGCGACGGTTTCCGACTCGATTCCGGCGAGCATCGTGGGTGCGACCTGGACCTGCGCCGGCGCCGGCGGCGCGAGCTGCCCGCCGAGCGGCAGCGGCGCGATCAACGCGACGGTCAACCTGCCCGTCGGCGGCAGCGTCTCGTTCACGGTCACGGGCACGATCAGCGCGAGCGCGAGCGGCGTCCTCGCCAACACGGCGACGGTGACGCCGCCCGTGGGCACGACCGATCCGACGCCGGCCGACGACAGCGCGACCGACACCGACACGCTGACACCGAGCGCGAACCTCGCGATCACCAAGACCGACGGCAGCGCGAGCGCGACGCCGGGCGCACCGATCACCTACACGATCGTCGCGAGCAACGCGGGTCCGAGCGCGGCGAATGGCGCGATCGTCGCCGACGCGATTCCTGCCGCGATCACGGGTGCGACCTGGACCTGCATCGGCGCCGGTGGCGGCACGTGCCCCGCGAACGGCAGCGGCAACATCAACGCCGCGGTGAACCTGCCCGTCGGCGCGACGGCGACGTTCACCGTGACCGGCACGGTCAGCGCGGCCGCGACCGGTTCGTTGAGCAACACGGCGACGGCGACGCCGCCCGCGGGCACGACCGATCCGGCGCCGGGCGACAACAGTGCGACCGACACCGACACGCTTGCGGCACAGGCCGACCTCGCGATCACGAAGACCGACGGCAGCGCGAGCGCGACGCCGGGTTCGCCGATCACGTACACGATCGTCGCGAGCAACGCCGGCCCGAGCAATGTCACCGCGGCGACGGTCGCCGACACCGTGCCCGCGAGCATTACGGGCGCGACGTGGACGGCCGCGTACGCGGGTGGCGCGAGCGGCCCCGCATCGGGCAGCGGCAATATCGCCGCGACGGTCGACATCCCGGTCGGCGGCACGGCGACGTTCACGCTGAGCGGCACGGTCAGTGCGACTGCGACCGGCACGCTCGCGAACACGGCGACGATCGCCGCGCCCGCGGGCACGACCGATCCGGTGCCGGCCAACAACAGCGCGACCGACAGCGACAGCTTGAGCCCTAGCGCGAACCTCGCGATTACGAAGACCGACGGCAGCGCGAGCGCGACGCCGGGCAGCACGATCACCTACACGATCGTCGCGAGCAATGCGGGCCCGAGCACCGCAACCGGTGCGCTTGTCGCCGACACGATTCCCGCGAGCATCACGAGCGCGACCTGGACCGCAGCCTATGCGGGCGGCGCGACCGGTCCCGCGTCGGGCAGTGGCAACATCGCCGCGACGGTCACCGTTCCGGTCGGTGGCACGGCGACATTCACCGTGACCGGCACGGTCAGCGCGGCCGCGACCGGCTCGTTGAGCAACACGGCGACGGTGACGCCGCCCGTGGGCACGACCGATCCGAATCCGGCCGACGATAGCGCGACCGACACCGACACGCTCGCGGCACAGGCCGATCTCGCGATCACGAAGACCGACGGCAGCGCGAGCGCGACGCCGGGTTCGCCGATCACCTACACGATCGTCGCGAGCAATGCGGGCCCGAGCAATGTCACCGCTGCAACGGTCGCCGACACCGTGCCCGCGAACATCACGGGCGCGACCTGGACCTGCGTCGGCAGCGGCGGCGCGACCTGCCCTGCGACGGGCAGCGGCAACATCAACGCGACGGTCGACATCCCGGTCGGCGGAACCGCGACATTCACGCTGAGCGGCACGGTCGCTGCGGGCGCGACCGGCACGCTCGCGAACACCGCGACGATCGCGCCGCCGGCCGGCACGACCGATCCGGTGCCGGGCAACAACAGCGCGACCGACAGCGACACGCTGTCGGGCAGCGCCGACATCGAAGCGCACAAGACGGGTCCGGCGAGCGTGACCGCGGGCGCCGCGATCGCGTACAGCGTCGTCGTCACGAACCACGGGCCGAGCGACGCGAATGCGACGACGTTCAGCGACACGGTGCCGGCCGGCATCACGGGCGTGAGCGCGAGCTGCGGCGCGCCGACAGGCGGCGCCGCGTGCGGCGCGGTCAACGTCGCCGGCAATGCCGTGACGAGCACGATCACGACGTTGCCGAGCGGTGCGAGCGTGACGTTCACGATCGACGGCACCGCACCCGCGAATCCGGGTTCGCTCGTGAATGCCGCGAGTGCGCAGCCGCCCGCGGGCATCAGCGATCCCGCGCCGGCCAACAACAGCTCGAGCGTGACGACCGCGGTCGATGCGTCGGCCGACGTCGCGATCCTCAAGACCGGTCCGTCCACGGTCGCTTCGGGTGCGCCGATCAGCTATACGCTGGTGGTCTCGAACGCGGGCCCGAGTGCGGCCGACGGCGCGACCTACGCGGACGCCGTACCCGCTGCGATCACGGGCGTGAGCGCGAGCTGCGGCTCGCCGAGCGGCGGCGCATCGTGCGCGGTGCCGACCGTCGCGGGCAACAGCGTGTCCGGCTCCGTGCCGGTGCTGCCGGCGGGCGGTTCGGTCACGATCACGATCAGCGGCACCGCACCGTTCGGTGCGCAGTCCTTCACGAACACGGCGACCGTCGCCGCGCCCGTCGGCGTGCCCGACCCGAACAGCGCCAACGACAGCTCGAGCGCGACGACGTCGATCGGCGACGCTGCCGACATCGCGCTCACGAAGAGCGTCGACAACGCGGCGCCGAACGTCGGAGAGACCGTGACGTTCACGATCACCGCGACCAACGCGGGGCCGAACGACGCCAGCGGCGTCGCCGTCACCGACAGCCTGCCGTTCGGTTTCGGCTTCATCTCCGCGACGCCGTCGGTCGGCACGTACGTGCCGGCGACCGGCCTGTGGACGATCGGCGCGCTCGCCAACGGCGACAGCGCGACCCTGCTCGTCGTCGCGAGCATCGACGTGCCCGGCGCGCTCACCAACACGGTCGCGGTCAGCGCGTCCGACCAGCCCGACCCGGATACGAGCAACAACTCGGCGGGCGCGTCGGTCAACGCGGGCGCGAGCGCGGACATCGCGGTCGCCAAGTCGGTCGACGATTCGACGCCGAACGTCGGCGCGACGATCACCTACACGATCACCGCGAGCAACGGCGGACCGAACGACGCGACCGGCGTCGAGATCACCGACAACCTGCCGGCCGGCACCACGTTCGTCTCGGCGACGCCGTCGCAGGGCACGTACGCGGGCGGCGTCTGGAGCGTGGGTGCGCTCGCGAACGGCGCCAGCGCGACGCTCGCGATCAGCGCGACCGTCGATGCGCCCGGCTCGATCGTCAACACGGCCACGGTCACGCACGAGGACCAGTTCGATCCGGTCGGCGCGAACAACCAGGCCGGCGCGACGATCAACGGCCAGCAGGCCGACCTCGGCGTGACCAAGACCGTCGACGATGCGGCACCGGACGTCGGCGCCAGCGTCACGTTCACGGTCAGCGTGCACAACAACGGTCCGTCCGACGCGACCGGCGTCGCGCTCGCCGACGCGTTGCCGGCCGGTCTCGTATTCGTCTCGGCGACGCCGTCGCAGGGCACGTACGACAACCTCGCGGGCATCTGGACGGTCGGCACGCTGACCGCCGCGGGCAGCGGATCGAGCGCGACGCTGACGATCGTCGCCGAGGTCGCGGCAGCCGGTGCGATGACCAACACGGCGAGCGTGAGCGCGTCCGACCAGCCCGACCCGAACGGCGCGAACAACAGCGCGAGCGCATCGCTCAACGGCAATCCGCTCGCGGACCTCGCGGTCGCGAAGAGCGGTCCGGCGACCGTCATCCCGGGCGACGCCGTTGTCTACACGATCGTCGTGACCAACAACGGACCGAGCGACGCGAGCAACGTCGTGATCGCCGACCCGACGCCCGCGGGCCTCGTGTTCGTGTCGAACGGCGGCGCATGCGCGACGACGTATCCGTGCACGCTGCCGTCGCTCGCGAGCGGCGCGAGCGCGACGATCACGACGACCTACACGGTGCCGGCCGACTACGCGGGCGCGAACCCGATCGTGAACACCGCGAGCGCGAGCGCGACCGAGCCCGATCCCGACACCGCGAACAACCAGAGTTCGGCCAGCACGGGCGTCGGCGCGGGCAACGCGGACCTGTCGATCGTCAAGACCGGCCCGGCCGCCGTCGCGTCGGACGGTGCGATCTCGTACACGCTGCTGATCACCAACAACGGCCCGAGTCCGGCCAACGGCGCGAGCTACAGCGACAGCGTGCCCGCCGGCATCGGCGCGATCGCCGCCGCGTGCGGCGGCGAGGCGGGCGGGGCCGCGTGCGGCACGCAGCCGAGCGTGACCGGCAATACCGTGAGCGGCACGATCGGCAACCTGCCGAGCGGCGGCAGCGTGCTCGTCACGATCGACGGCACGGCCCCGACCGGACCGGTCACGCTCAGCAACACCGCGATCGTCGATCCGCCGGCCGGCGTCAACGACCCGAACCTCGGCGACAACAGTTCGAACGTCGTCACCGACGTGAGCTCGGCGAGCGCCGATCTCGCGATCGTGAAGACCGGCCCTGCGAATGCGGTCGAGGGCGGCAGCGTGACGTACACGCTGACCGTGACCAACAACGGTCCCGACGTCGCGACGGCGACGCAGATCGCCGATCCGACGCCGGCCGGACTCGCGTTCGTCTCGGCGAGCCTGCCGTGCGCCGGCGGTTTCCCGTGCGCGCTCGGCGACCTCGCGCCCGGTGCGAGCACGATCGTCACGGTCAGCTACACGGTCGGCGTCGGCATTGGCCCGTCGGTCACGAACACGGCGAGCGTCGGCAGCGGCACGCCCGATCCGATTGCCGGCAACAACACGAGCAGCGCGACCACGCCGATCGTGTCGGCCGCGACCTCGGCCGACCTCGTGCTCGCGAAGAGCGGCCCTGCGACCGCGACGCCGGGCGCGAACGTCACGTATGCGCTGCAGGTGCAGAATGCAGGCCCCGACGCCGCGCTCAACGTCGTGCTCGACGACCCGACGCCGGCGAATCTCGCGTTCGTCAGCGCGAGCGCACCGTGCGCGGCAGGCTTCCCGTGCAGCCTCGGCACGCTCGCGAGCGGTGCGGGCACGATCGTGACGGTCACCTACGCAGTCGCTCCCGGCGCGAGCGGCACGGTCACCAACAGCGCGTCGGTCGCGAGCACGACGCCCGATCCGAACCTCGTCAACAACGCGAGCAGCGTGACCACGCCGCTCGTCGTCGTCGCCACCAGCGCCGATCTCGCGATCGCGAAGAGCGGTCCGGCGAGCGTGGCGCCTGGCGACCTGATCGCGTACACGGTCGTCGTGACCAACGCCGGCCCCGACGCCGCCGCGAACGTGGTCGTCGACGACGCCACGCCGCCCGGTCTCGTGTTCGTCGGCAACAGCGGCGCGTGCGCGAGCGCGTATCCGTGCGCGCTCGGCACGCTCGCGAGCGGCGCGAGCGCGACGATCACGAGCACCTACCTCGTGCCGACCTGGTACGCGGGCGCGAACCCGGTCGTGAACGTCGCCGGCGTGGTCAGCGACACGCCCGATCCGGACGGCACCGACAACGTGGCGACCGCAAGCACGCTCGTCGTCGCGCCGGTCGCGTCGGCGGACCTGCGCATCGCCAAGAGCGGTCCGGCCACGGCCGACGCGGGCAGCGAAGTCACCTACTCGATCGTCGTGACCAACGACGGTCCGGACGCGGTGCCCGATGCGGTGCTGACCGACCCGGCGCCGGCCGGCCTCGTATTCGTGTCCGCGGACGCACCGTGCAGCGGCGGCTTCCCGTGCACGCTGCCCGCGCTCGCGAGCGGAGCGAGCACGACGGTCACGGCGACCTACTTCGTGCAGGCGACGTTCGCGGGCAGCATCAGGAATGTCGCCTCGGTCGCCTCGCCGAGCGTGGTCGACCCGACGCCGAACAACAACGCGAGCACGGCGACGACGGTCGTCACCGGCGCCCCCGCCGCGCCGACCAACGTGCCCGTCGACGCGCGCTGGATGCTGCTGCTGATGTCCGCGCTGCTGCTGGTCGCGGGGTCCGCCGCGGTGCGCCGGCGCCGCTGATCGGCCACGATGCGCCGCCTCGCCCGCAACGGGCGGGGCGGCGCGATGGCCGCGCCGGCGCTCGTGCGATCATGGGCGCATGGCCTCCGCCGATCCGTTCGGCGACGATCCTGCGTCGCCTGCCACCCGCGAACTGCGCGCGCTCGACCTGCCGGGCGCGGATCTGCGCTACGCCGCCCAGGCATGGCCGCGCGCGCAGGCGGATGCGCTGTACGAGGCCCTGTTCGCGGAAATCCCGTGGGCACCGCATCGCCTGCGCATCTTCGGGCGCGAGCTGGAAGCGCCGCGACGGTCGTGCTGGATCGGCGATGCCGATGCGATCTACGCCTACTCCGGCACGCGCTTCGTGCCGCTCGCGTGGACTCCGGCGGTCGCGTGCGTGCGCGACGCACTGCGCGAGCGCCACGGCCTCGAATTCAACAGCGTGCTCGCGAACCTCTACCGCGACGGCCGCGACACGGTCGGTTGGCACAGCGACGACGAGCCCGAACTCGGCGCCGAGCCGGTGATCGCGTCGGTGAGCTTCGGCGCGCCGCGCGTGTTCCGCCTGCGCTCGCGGCGCACGCACGAGGCCGCGCTGTCGATCGAACTCGCGCACGGCAGCCTGCTCGTCATGGCCGGCGCGACGCAGCGCCTGTACCAGCACGCGCTGCCGCGCCGCGCCCATGTCGCAGGCGCGCGCATCAACCTCACGTTCCGCCGCATCGCCGCTCGCGTCGCCTGAGCGCTCCGCGTCGCTGCATCGACGGCGCAATCCGCGCTAGCATCGGCGCGACCCGGCCGATTCCACGCGCGCATGCCTCGCTATGTCGCCTTCCTTCGCGGCGTCAGTCCGCAGAACCGCCGGATGCCCGACCTCGGGAAGGGCGCCGATGGCCGCTGACCGTGAATACCTCGTGCTTTCGCGCGGGCACTGGGACGCGGACGCGCGACCCGAAGACATCCAGCGCGCGATCGACGCGTTCTACCAGTGGCTCGACGGTCTCGTCGCCGCGGGCCGGATGAGGCGTGGCCAGCGGCTTGCGCCCGCGCGGCGCACCGTCACGCGCGGCGAAGGCGTCGTCGACGGGCCGTATGGCGAGGCCAAGGAAGTCATCGGCGGATACTGGTTCGTGAGCGCGGCAAGCCTCGACGAGGCGGCCGCGCTCGCGGCCGGCAATCCGTGCCTGCGTCACGGGCTGTCGTACGAGATCCGCCCGATCGAGCACGCGACTGCGCGCGCCGACGTGCCCGGCTGCGAAACGCCGCCGCAACCGGACTAGCCACGGGTTCGGCGACCGTCTCCAACCGCGCTTGTAAACGGCGTAGCATTTGTCGCATCGACGACGAGGCGCCCGTCATGCCTGAACGCGAGCCCGGGATTCGAGCGGACACGAATGCAGCGGAGCACGAGCAGCCGATCGTGTTCGTCGTCGACGACGAGGAACCCATGGGCGCCGCGCTTCGGCGCCTGTTCGCCGGGGCGGGGTTGCGCAGCGAGGTCTACGCGACCGGCGAAGCGTTCCTCGCGCGCGAGCCGCTCGACGTCGCCGGCTGCGTCGTCCTCGATGTCGGCATGCCGGGCATGGGCGGACTCGAGGTGCAGGCGCACCTGCGCGCGCGCGCGCCAGACCTGCCGGTCATCTTCCTCACCGGTGCGACGGAGATCCCGGTGGCCGTGGCCGCGATGCGCGCGGGCGCGGTCGATTTCGTCGAGAAGCCGTTCGACAACGACGACCTGCTGCGCCGCGTGCGCACCGCGATCGAGCGCCAGGCGGTGCATCGCGACGAGGCGCGCCGACGCCGCGAGTTCGCGCGCCGGCTCGCGACACTCACGCCGCGCGAAAGCGAAGTGCTCGAGTGGATCGTCGCCGGCAAGACGAGCAAGGAAATCGCGCGCACGCTCGGCGGCAGCCATCGCACGATCGAAATCCATCGCGGCCGCATCATGGAGAAGACCGCGGCCGAGAGCCTCGCCGACCTCATCCGCATGCACCTGCTCGTCGGCGCGCCGGCTGCGGCGCGGCGGATCGGGAGCGATACGTGAGCCTACGTATACGCGCTTGCCCGCATTACGCCCGCCGGCCACCCGGCCCTAGCATGGCTGCCGGCGTCGCCCATGCGCATTCCGCGCGGCGGCCGACCGGGGACGGGATCCATGTCGACTGCCATCCGTTTGCATGCGCCGATCGCCGCAGCGGCGCCCGCCGCGGGCGCGACGCCGGGCGCGCAAGCCATATCCGCTGATGCCATGGAAGCGTACCTGCGCGCCCTCGTCGATGCGATGCCGACCGCGACGGTCTTGTTCGACGCCGCGCAGCAGGTGCGCTACGCCAACCCGGCCGCGCGCATGCTCGCGCGCCTGTGCGCGCTGGACCGGCCCGAGCGCCCGCTCGCGGTCGTCGCCGACTGGCATCCGGAACTGCTGAGCGGCGCCGCGCTGCACCTGTGCACCACGCACGGCAGCTGGAGCGGCGAAGTCGTGCTCGATGTCGGCCGCGACCAGCACAAGATCCTGCTCGTGCACCTGTCGCGCGTGGGCCCCGAGCTGTACGGCATGACCGTGCGCGACATCACGCAGGACAGCCTGCGCGAGTCGGAGCTGCATGCGCGCAACGGCGAGCTCGAGGTCGCGTACGCGAAGCTGCAGGGCGCGCAGGAGCAGGTGATGCAGTCGGAGAAGCTCGCCTCGATCGGTCAGCTCGCCGCGGGCGTCGCGCACGAGATCAACAACCCGATCGGCTACGTCAACTCGAACCTCAGCACGTTGCAGCGCTACATCTCGCAGCTGTTCTCGGCGATCCAGTCGTACGAGGCGGCGCTCGCCGGCGGCCCGGGGGCGTCGGCGGCGGAAGCGATCCGGCAGAAGCTCGACCTCGATTTCCTCGCCGGCGACGTGCCGCAGCTGCTCAGCGAGTCGCGCGAGGGGATCGATCGCGTCTGCAAGATCGTGCGCGACCTCAAGGACTTCGCGCGCAAGGAGCGTTCCGAGGACTGGGTCAAGGCGGACATCCACCGCGGCCTCGATTCCACCCTCAACATCATCTGGAACGAACTCAAGTACAAGGCGCAGATCGTCAAGACCTTCGGCGAGCTGCCGCCGGTCGAGTGCCTGCCGTCCGAGCTCAACCAGGTGTTCATGAACGTGCTCATGAACGCGGGCCAGGCGATCCGCGAGCAGGGCATCATCACGGTCACGACGTCCGTCGCCGGCGACCGCGTGCGCATCGACATCGGCGACGACGGCGAAGGGATACCGGCCGACGTGCTGCCGCGCGTGTTCGATCCGTTCTTCACCACCAAGCCGGTCGGCAGCGGCACCGGCCTCGGCCTCGCGATCTCCTACGGCATCGTCTCGAAGCACCACGGGACGATCGAGGTCTCGAGCACGCCGGGGCAGGGCACGCTGCTGCGCATCGAGCTGCCGGTCGCGCAGCCGCACTGACCGGGTTCGAAACGGGAGACTTCGATGTACCGCATCCTGCTCGTCGACGACGAACCGAACATCCTCAACGCGCTGCGCCGCTGCCTCGCCTCGATCGACGTCGGCCGGCTCGACGGCGAAGCGCCCAAGGTGGAGGCGTTCACGTCGCCCGAACGCGCGCTCGAGCGCGGCGAGGAGCAGGATTTCGACCTCGTCATCAGCGACTACCGCATGCCGGGCATGGACGGCGTCGAGTTCCTGTCGGCGATGATGGATCTGCAGCCGTCCGTGCCGCGCGTGATCTGTTCCGGTTACGCCGATCGCGACGCGATCATCGCGGCCGTCAACGAGGTGCAGCTCGCGCGCTTCATCGGCAAGCCGTGGGCCGACGAGGAACTCGGCGACGCGGTGGTCGCGCTGCTGCGGCCAGGCAGCGCTCGTCCGCGCAGCCCGCGCCAGGCGAGTGCGCACGACAAGTCGGTGCTCGCCGAAGCGGTCGCCGCGCGCGTCACGCACGTCGAGCAGGACGACGACGGTTCCATCGTGCTGAGCAGCGACGATCCGGTCTGACGCGCCGCGACGGTGCGGCGGGCGACCTAGGTAGTGTTACGCATACGTAGGCGACCGGACTGGCCCGGCGCGGGCATCCGCGTAGCATCGTTCGCGAAGTTCGCGATCGACCGGAGCAAGCATGAATGGCGTGTGCAACAGCAGGATCCTGCGCGTCGCGGCGATCGCGCTGCTCGCGGCAGGGTGGTGCGACGCACGCGCCGGGGCCGTGTTCGAGCAGCTGTCGGTGAGCCTGACCATCGTCGACTCCTGCACGATATCCGCGCTCGATCGCGAGGTGGCGTCCGACGCTCCGCGCGGCCGCGCTTCCGGTCCCGTGCATGTCGCATGCTCGGGCGGCGCCGCCCCCTCCGTGACATTCGCGCGCGTTCCGCGCGCGATAGCCTTCGCCGGCGCCGGCATTGCCCCGCCGGCCGGCGAAGGCGCCTTCGAGGTCGAGCGCAGCGCCGTCGCCGGCGCCGACATCGTGCGCGCGACCGTCACCTTCTAGCGCACGTGCGGAATCCGCTCAGGGCGGCGGGGCGTCGCCGCTGCCCGCCTTCGGCGGCCGATACCGCTGGAACGCATCGCGGACCTGCTCGCGCAGCAGGTCGTCGTCCCACGGCTTGGTGAGGAAGCGGTGGATCTCGCCGTGGTTGATCGCCTTGATCGCGGTGTCGAGGTCGGCGTGGCCGGTGATCATCAGCCGCATGATCTCCGGGTAGCGGTCGCGGACCACGGTGAGGAAATCGATGCCCGACATCTGCGGCATCATGTGGTCGCTGATGATGAGGTCGACGGGCGTCTTCTTGAGCATCTCCAGCGCGAC
>DASTSE010000030.1:0-2892 GCA_035760865.1 Dokdonella sp. | reverse complement strand
CGCATCGGTCTTGCCGCGGGCGTGCCGCTGCCTGCGATGGAGGCGAGCGCGGCCGTGCTCGAGCAGCGCGTGCGCGAGCTGCGCGGCACCGACGCATGACGCGGCGGCGCCTGCTCCTGCTCAGCGTGTCCGCCGGGGCGGGCCACGTGCGCGCCGCCGAGGCACTGCGCGCGGCCGCCGTGGACTTCGACGTCGAGACCCTGCACCTCGACGTCATGCAGCACGTGCCGCGCGCGTTCCGCACGCTCTACACCGACCTCTACCTCAAGCTCGTCGAGCACTCGCCGTCGACCTGGGCGCTGCTGTACCGGATCATGGATCGCACGCCGCCGAGCGCGCCGGTCGCGCGCCTGCGCCGGGCGATCGAGCGCCTCAACACGGGCGACTTGCGCCGCGAGATTGCACGTTTCGCACCGGACGCGGTCGTGTGCACGCACTTCCTGCCCGCGGAACTGCTCATGCGCGAGCGCAGCCGCGGCCGCCTCGCCTGCCCCGTGCACGTCGTCGTCACCGATTTCGACCTGCACGGCATGTGGGTCGTGCCCGACATGGCGGGCTGGTTCGCCGCGAGCGACGAGGTCGCGTTCCGCATGCGTGCGCGCGGCCTCGACGGCACGCGCGTCCACGTGACCGGCATCCCGATCATGCCCGCGTTCGCGCAGGCGCACGACCGCGCAACGTGCGCGGCCGGGTTCGGCATCGACCCCGCGCGGCGCGCGATCCTGCTCATGGGCGGCGGCGCCGGGCTCGGTGGACTGGACGAGGTCGCCGCGCGCCTGCTCGCGCTCGACGCGGACTTCCAGCTCGTCGCGCTCGCCGGCCGCAACGCGAGGGCATTGGAGCAGTTGCATGCGCTCGCTGCGCAGCATCCGCAGCGCCTGATCGCGCAGGGCTTCACCGACAAGGTCGACCGCCTGATGGGCGCCTGCGACCTCGTCATCACGAAACCGGGCGGCCTCACGACCTCCGAATGCCTCGCGCTCGGCCGACCGATGATCGTGCACGCGCCGATCCCGGGCCAGGAGGAACGCAACTGCGACTACCTGCTCGAACAGGGCGCCGCACTGAAGGCGGTCGACGCGATCGCGCTCGAATACCGCGTGCGCGAGCTCCTCGCCGACCCGCCCCGGCTGGCCGGCCTCGCCGAACGCGCACGCGCGCTCGGCAGGCCGCACGCGGCGCGCGATGTGCTTGCACGCGTGCTGGGTGGGTGATTGGCGCGCTCGCGCGGTGGCTGCTTTGGCGATCGCCGACCCGCATCCGTGCGTTTTCCACTCGCATGCGTGCGAGCCGGTTCCTTCTCTTTGCTTGCTCCGCTTGCGCCAAGAAGACCCTCTGATGGCGCCCCCAGCGGTCCGGGCAGCGGCACCGGGCGCGCGACGCGAGCCGCGAAGCCCCTCAGTGCGTGAGCACGACCAGCGCCGTCAGCGCGATCAGCGCGAGCCAGGCGATCAGGATGCGGCGTAGCGCGCGCTGCGCGTCGGCGAGCTCGACCAGCGGATCGCTGACGTCGCTCGCATAGCCGTCGCCGGCCTCGACGTCGGCGTCGATGCCGGCCTTGGCGAGTGCGCCGAGGAAGCCGAGGTCGAGCGTGAAATAGCCCTTGCCATGAGCGGCGTGATAGTCGCGCCAGGTCCCGATGACCGCGTCGAAGTCGGACACGAGCGCGAGCGTGAGCGCGATCAGATGCGCAGGCGCCCAGTCGAGGATGCGCGCGGTGCGCTCGAGCAATTCGCGCTGCGCGGCGTCGACGCCGTCGGCGAAGGCAGGATGGTGCGCGAGCAACTGCACGACGCGATAGCCGAGCGCGCCGGCCGGGCCGAGCACGACGAACCAGAACAGCACGCCGAACCAGCGCGACAGCGCCGCGGCGAACGCGGCTTCGACCAGCGGCGCGGACTCCAACGGCAGCGGCGCGCTCGCGTTGTCGGCGCGCAGCGCCTGCGCTGCGCCGAGGCGGCGATCGCTGTCGGGCGCCTTCAGCACCGCGTCGATGTCGGCATCGAGATCGCGCGGCCCCCAGCAGTAGAACAGCACGACCACGGCGAAGGCGAAGCCGGGCAGCCCGAACAGCACCTGGCCCAGGACATACTGGATGAGTTCGCACAGCCCGAACAGCAGCAGCGGCAGCCAAGCCGCCGCGAAACGCGGCCGCGCCGCGTCGCCGCTCGCGCGCGTCCACTGCGAGAGCCAGACGCGCAGCCATGAAAAGTCCCGCCAGCGCGCGAAGTCCGGCAGCGCGTAGCCGGCTGCAAGGACGAGCAGGATGGCGAGCAGGGTCTGGGCCATGGTCGATCGGATGCGCGGCGGAGCGTTGGCGCATTCTAGCGGACGCGCGCGCGCAACTGGGCGCCGCGATGAAGGCGCGCGCTCAGGCGCGCGGTTTCGCCCATGGCTCGTCGCCGAGAACGTCGGCGAGTTCCACGCCGCCGCGCTCGCGCAGCCAGTGCGCGATCAGCTCGTGCGAGACGGACAACCGCGGCGGCAGCACGAGCGTGCGCGCGGCGAGCCCGTCGACGATATCGCCGACGCTGAACCAGCGCGCGTCGCCGAGTTCGTCGCCGACGCGGATCGACGGATCGATGGCCTCGGCGGTGAAGCCGAGCATCAACGAGGACGGGAACGGCCACGGCTGCGAGGAATGGTACTCGCACGCGCCGACGCGCACGCCTGCCTCCTCGTACACCTCGCGCCGCACCGCATCCTCGAGCGACTCGCCCGGCTCGACGAAGCCCGCGAGCGTCGACCAGCGGTGCTCCGGCCACGCGGCCTGGCGGCCGAGCAGGCAGTGGTCCTGCCAGTTGACGATCACGATCATCGCCGGATCGACGCGCGGGAAATGTTCGATCCCGCACGCCGCATCGGTGCACTTGCCGCGGTGGCCGAGCGCGA
>DASTSE010000029.1:0-8750 GCA_035760865.1 Dokdonella sp. | reverse complement strand
ACGCTGCCTGCGCAGGTGATCGCGCACGGGCTCGCGCCCTGGCCGGACGCAACCACGCGCGTGCCGGCGCCACCCGCGCGCGAGCGCCTGCGCCTCGTCATGACCGGCCGCGTGCGGCACGGCAAGGGCGCGCGCCTGCTCGCCGCCGCGTTGCCCGCGCTGCGCGAACACGCCGACCTGTTCCTGCTCGGCGCGGGCGCCGACGCGCACGCGCTGTTCGGCGAGCGCGGCGTGCACGTGCTGCTCGACTACCGCCGCGACGAGCTGCCCGCGCTGCTCGCGCGCCTGCGTCCGGATGCGGCGCTGCTGTTGCCGACGGTGGCGGAAACCTTCAGCTACACGCTGTCGGAACTGCGCAGTCTCGGCGTGCCGGTCGTCGCGACGCGCATCGGCGCGCTCGCCGAACGCATCGAGGACGGTCGCGACGGCTTCCTCGTCGACGCCAGTGCCGAGGCGCTCGTCGCGCGCATCGCGGCGCTCGCGGCCGATCGCGCGCCGCTCGCGCGCGTGCGCGCTAACGCTGCCGGCGCGGACTCGCTCGAAGCGATGGCGGCGGCCTACCACCGCGTGCTGCAGTTGCCGAATCGCACGCCGCTGCGCTATCCGCTCGTCGACGTCGGTGCCGACCAGCTCGAAGCCGCGGTCGCCGCCGACACGATGCGTCGCACGCGCGCACGCGCCGACGCGCTCGCGGCACGGCTCGACGAAGCGACCAAGGAGAGCGAGCGCCGCGGCGACTGGGGCCACGCGCTCGATCGCGAACTCGCCCAGCTGCGGCGCGAATTCGACGAGCGCACGCGCTGGGCGCTCGCGCTCAACGAAGAGCTGCAGGACGTCAAGCCGCGCTACGAGCAGATGCTCGCGAGCACGTCGTGGCGCATCACCGCGCCGCTGCGCCGCGCGAACGCGCGCGCACGCGCGCTGCGCGCCTCGCTCGCGTTCCGCAGCGCGCGCCTGCGCAGCGCCATCGCGCGGACGCGCGGCAGCCTCGCCCAGCGCGGCGCCGCCGGCACGCTCGCGCGCATCCTGCAGGAACTGCGCGGTGGCGGCCCGGCGCGCGCGCGCACGACCTACGCGGAACCCAAGGATGACGCGACGCCGTTCGCGCTGCCGACCAGCGACACCCCGCGCGTGTCGATCGTGATCCCCGTCTACGACAAGGTCGCCTACACGCTCGCATGCCTGCGCTCGCTCGGCGAGCACGCGGGCGAGGTTCCTTTCGAGGTCATCGTCGTCGACGACGGCTCGAGCGACGCGACGCCGCAGCGCCTCGCCGGCGTCGGCGGCATCCGCACGCTGCGCAATGCGAAGAACCTCGGCTTCATCGGTTCGTGCAACGCCGGTGCGGCCGAGGCGCGCGGCGAGTACGTGCTGTTCCTCAACAACGACACGGTCGTCACGGCGGGCTGGCTCGACGCGCTCGTGCGCTGCATCGAGTCGACGCCACGCGCGGGCCTCGTCGGCTCCAAGCTCGTCTACCCCGACGGTCGCCTGCAGGAAGCCGGCGGCATCGTGTTCGCCGACGGCTCGGGTTGGAACGTCGGCCGCTTCGAGGACCCGGACGATCCGCGCTATTCGTTCCGGCGCGAGGTCGACTACTGCTCGGGCGCGGCGATCCTGCTGCGCCGGGAGCTGTTCGAGCGCCTCGGCCGGTTCGACGCGCGCTACGCGCCGGCCTACTACGAGGATACCGACCTCGCCTTCGCGGTGCGCGCGGCCGGGCTCGAGGTGCACGTGGAGCCGGCGTCGGTGGTGATCCACTTCGAAGGGATCACGTCCGGGACCGACACCGCGAGCGGCACCAAGCGCTACCAGGTCGTCAACCGCGAGAAGTTCGTCGCGAAGTGGAAGGACGCGCTCGCACGCCAGCCCAAACCCGGGACGCCGATCACCGTCGCGGCGACGCACCGCGCGAGGCACCGCGTGCTCATCGTCGATGCGACGACGCCGATGCCCGACCACGATTCGGGTTCGCTGCGCATGGTCAACCTCATGCGCGTGCTCGCCGATCTCGGCTGCCAGACGAGCTTCCTGCCGGAGAACCGGCTCTACGTCGAGCGCTACACGCCCGCGCTGCAGGCGCTCGGCGTCGAGGCGCTGTACGCGCCCTACGCGCAGGATCCGGTGAGGCTGCTGCGCGAGCGCGGGCGCGAGTTCGACCTCGTGATCCTGTCGCGCCATTACGTCGCGGCGAGCTACTACGGACTCGTGCGCCTGCACGCGCCGCAGGCGCGCATCGCGTTCGACACCGTCGACCTGCACTACCTGCGCGAGCAGCGCGCGGCCGAGCTCGCCGGCGACGCGGCGCTCGCGCGCCACGCGGCCGCGACGCGGGCGCAGGAACTCAGGCTCATCCGCGAGTGCGACGTCACGCTCGTCGTGAGCCCGGTCGAACAAGCGCTGCTCGCGCGCGACGCGCCGGGTGCGCGGGTCGAAGTGCTGTCGAACGTGCACGAGGTGTTCGGCTGCCGACGACCGTTCGCCGAACGCCGCGACCTCGTCTTCGTCGGCGGCTTCCAGCATCCGCCGAACACCGACGCGGTCGCGTGGTTCGTCGGCGACGTCTTTCCTGCGGTGCGCGCCGCGCTGCCCGAGGTGCGCGTGCACGTGATCGGCAGCCGCGTGCCCGATGCGATCCGCGCGCTCGCCGACGAGCGCGTGATCGTGCACGGCTTCGTCGAGGACATCGTGCCGTACATGGACGGCTGCCGCGTCTCGATCGCGCCGCTTCGCTACGGCGCCGGAGTCAAGGGCAAGGTCAACATGGCGATGAGCTTCGGCCTGCCCGTGGTCGCGACGACAGTCGCGGTCGAGGGCATGCACGTGCGCGCGGGCGAGGACGTGCTCGTCGCCGACGACGCGGCCGCGTTCGCGGGCGAGGTCGTGCGTCTTTACCGCGACGAAGCGCTGTGGAACACGCTGTCCGCGAACGGCCTCGCCAACGTCGAACGGCACTTCTCGTTCGATGCCGCGCGCGCGGCCGTGCGTACGCTGCTCGAGGGTTGAAGCGCGGGCCGCTCAGAATGCTGCGGTCGTTTCGAACGCCGCGTTCGGCAGTGCGGCCCAGCGGTCCTCGCCGTCGGCTTGCGCATTCGGCCCGAAACGGCGCTCGCGCAGCACGACCGAGCCGTCGTGGTGGCGCACGAGCAGGCTGCCCGCGCGCGTGCCGTAGCGCTCGCCGCGGATGAACACCGGCGCGAGGCGGCGTTCGAGGTCGAGACCGACGCCGGTGTCGGGCAATTCCTCGTCGGCGGGCTGCGTTTCGTCGAGCAGCAGGTCGAGCACGCTCGCCTCGTCGTTGACGAGGCCGCTGCGCACGAGTTCGCCGAAGCGTCGCTGCAGGCGTTCGGTCTTCGGCCAATGCACGCCGAGGGCGCCGTTGCTGATCACGTGCACGCCGCGTCGCAGCGGACGCAGCAACCCTTCGGCGCTGCCGAGCGCGTAGACGCCGTCGCGATTGCCGACGACGAGGTTGAACGGGCCGTAGTCGGCGGTCTGCGTGCGCAGCAGGTCGAGGTAGACGACCGGCGTCGCCTCGCCGAGCAGGAAGTTGCGCACGAGCGCGCCGCGCGACTTCGGCGCGGTCGCCGGAATGCCCGTGCGCAGGTTGGCGACGGCGGCGAAACGGCCGTCGTTGCGCAGTGCGAGCCAGGATCCGCCGGCGACGCGATCGCGTCCGCCGACGACGCGCCTGTCCTCGTCCCAGCGCGCGGCCGCGTCGCTGTCGCGCCCGTGGAACTCGTCGCGGTTCGCGAGCACGACGAGCGGCAGTCCGGGTGCGGCGTCGACCGCGACGAGCAGCAGGCACATGTCAGGCCCCCTTCGGCGAAGCGCAATCCGCGCCGATCAGGAAAAAGGTCAAGGTGTCATCCGCACGCATGGCGTGGGACCTCCGTGAGCATCCGCGCGCGCAGCTCGACGTCATCGTGGACCACGCGCGCTACCCGTGGCCGTCCATCGCGCGCAGGCGCGCTTCGAGCGGCGCGATGCGCGGATTCGCCGGGCTCAGTTCGCGCGCGGCATCGAGCGCGCGCGTCGCGTCGGCACGACGGCCCTCGCCGATGCGCGCGTCGGCCTGGTCGAGGAACGCGTTGGCGAGCTTCTCGCTCATGCCCGCGATCGCCGCGTCTTCCGGCGCGATCTGCCGCACGGCGTCGAGCTGGGTGCGCGCGCGCTGCGGCGCGCCGTCGGTGAGCGCCTGCGCGAACAGTTCCTTCGCGTGGATCGGCAGGCGCGCGAGACCGGCCTGTGCGTCGCGGTTATCACGGTCGATCGCGAGCGCGGCGCGATACTTGTCGTAGGCACTGTCGCCGGGCGGCAGGATCAGGTTGCCAGCGGCGGCCGCGCGCGTGGCGTCGCCGAGCAGGCGCTGCACCTGTGCGCTTTGCGCCGGCGTGATCGGCGTGCGTTCGGCGGCGATGTCGAGCCGCTCGCGCAGCTCGCGCAGGTCCGCGCGCGCGGCGCGCAGGTCGGGCGAATCGGGGGCCCGCTTCGCGGCCTGGTCGAGCAGGCCGGCCGCGGCGTCGGCGTTGTCGTCGTCGATCGCGGCGTTCGCCTGCACGATGAGGGCCTGGGCGACGCTGCGCAGCCCTTGCCTGGCGCGCGCGTTGGTCGGGTCCTGCTCGAGCACCGCGCGATACAGCTCGAGCGCGGAATCGTCCGCACCCGACAGACGTCCCGCGCGGACCTGCGCGTCGGCGCTGTCGAGCGTGCCCTCGAGCGCCGCGCGCGCGGCATCGCGTGCCTGTGCGATGTCGCCGTTCAGCTGCGGCAGCCCCGGCCAGGACGGCAGCATGCGGGAAATCTCCGCACTGCGCGCGGAGGCGGTGGGGAGATCCTTCGCCGTGAGCGCCGCGCGCGCTTGCGCGGCGAGCGCATCGGCGACCTTGCGCAGGCCGGCCTGGGCGAGCGCGTTGCCGGGGTCGCCGTCGAGCACGCGCTGGTAACGCGCAGCCGCGCCGTCGGCGCCGAGCAGGCGGCCGGCACCGAGCGCATCGCCGGCGGCTTCGAGCGCCTGCGCGGTCTCGTCGCCTTTTGCGTCGCGCTCCTTGATCGCCTGTGCGAGCCGGTCGACGCCGGCACCGCCGCCGAGCAGGTCGCGCGCGGCGTCGAGCGAGGCCTGCGCGGCCGCGACGTCGCCGCGCGCGAGCGCGGCCTCGCCGAGTTCGATCAGCTTGCGGCCGACCGTATCGAGCCCGCGCCGCGCGATGTCGTTGTCGGGATCCTGCGCGCGCGCCGAGAGGAACAACTCGCGCGCGCTGTCGCCCTGGTTGCCGGTGAGGCGCCCGGCGTCGAGCGCGCGTTGCGCGCGCGTGAGCGTGTCGTTGAACTCGGTACGCGGGAGCAGCCGGCGCAGCGCGTCCTGCCAATGCCATGCAGCGAGCCCTGCCGCGGCGAGCAGCGCGAGCGCGATGAGTGCGCCTGCGCCGCGCCTGGGGCGCGACCGACGCGCGGCACGCGCGGCGGGCGCCTCGCGATCGGCGCGCATCGGCTCCGCATCGAGCGCGGCGCGGATCTCGTCGATGCGGCCGATCGCGGGCTCGCTGCGCTCGGCGCGATCGTGGCGCGGCGGGTCGGCCGCGAACGCCGGCATCGGCGCGGGCGCCGGCGTGTCGTTGTAAGGACGCATCGACGGCAGAGGCGCGTCGTCGATGCCCGACAACGCCACCTGCAAGGACGCCGCCGCGGGCGCGCGCCGCTCGAATTCCGCGATCGCCGCGACGACCTCGTTGCCGTTCTGATAGCGGTCCTCCGGTTCCTTCGCCAGCAGGCGGTCGAGCAACGGCTGCAGCGTCTCGAGCGCGCGCGGCAATTGCGGCACGGGTTCGGTGATGTGCTTGATGCCGACCGCGAGCGAGTCGTCGGCGTGGTACGGCACGCGACCGACGAGCATCTCGTACAGCACGATGCCGAGGCTGTAGAGGTCGGCGCGGCCGTCGATCGTGCGACCGCGCGCCTGTTCGGGGCTCATGTAGTGCGGCGTGCCGACGATCGCGCCGGTCTTGGTCATGCGCAGGCTCGAATCGAACGCGCGCGCGATGCCGAAGTCGGTCAGCACCGCGGAGCCGTCGTCGCGCAGCAGGATGTTGTCCGGCTTGACGTCGCGATGGACGAAGCCCTTTTCGTGCGCGTAGTTCAGCGCGGCGGCAATCTCCCGGGCGACGCGCAAGGCGAATGCGGCGTCGCGCGTGCTGCCGTCCTTCGCGAGCACGGCACCGCCGGCGAGGTATTCCATCGCGATGTAGTGGCAGTCGCCCGCATGGCCGACATCGTGGATGCCGACCACGTGGCGATGGTGCAGCTTGGCGGCAATGCGCGCCTCGCGCAGGAAGCGTTCGCCGAAGTTGGGATCGACGAGCAGCGCGGGCGACATCACCTTCAGCGCGACGTCGCGCTCGACCGATTCCTGGATCGCGAGGTAGACCGTGGCCATGCCGCCGCGGCCGAGCTGGCGCAGGATGCGGTATCCGGAGATCTCGATCACGGTCGCGTCACTTCCGCTGCGGCGCCCGGCCACGCTGGCGGGGCTCGCAAACGCGCATCAGGCGGGCGGCCGAGCATATCACGCACCCTTGCCGCCACAAGCGGCGCCCCCGCGCGCCGCTCGAAGACGCCGGAACCGCGTCCGCGGCGGCTCATGCGACGCGACGCGCCTCGATCACGTTCGGCACCGCGAGCAGCTGGCTGAGCAGGCCGCTGAGCTGGTCGAATCCGCTGACCTTGAGCGCGTAGTTCATCTCGACCGTGCCGCGGCGTTCGTCGACGCGCGCGTCGACCGCGATCACGTGCGCGTTCGCCGCCGCGATCACGTTGGTGACGTCCTTGTGCAGCCACTTGCGGTCGTAGCCCTTGACGACGATGTCGACCTCGTAGCTCGCCTCGCGCCGCCGGCCCCATTCGACGGCGATGACGCGGCTCGCATCGCGCTCGCGCAGCGTGGCGAGCTGAGGGCAGTCGGCGCGGTGCACCGACACGCCACGCCCGCGCGTGATGTAGCCCGCGATCGCGTCGCCCGGCAACGGCTGGCAGCAGCGCGCGAGCTGGTTGAGCAGGTTGCCGATGCCTTCGATCACGATCGCGCCGCTGTCGGCGACCGGCCGCTGTGCCGGGTGCGGCGCCACTGCCGGCGCGGGCTCCGGCGGCGGCGCGGCGAGTTCGTGCAGCGCGCGCGCGAGCTGGCCGGTGCTGACGTCGCCGAGCGCGAGCGCCTCGAGCAGTTCGTCGTGGGTCTTCAGGTGGAAGCGCTCGGGCAGGCCGTCGAGGCTCGCCGGCTGCAGCGCAAGGCGCTTGAGTTCGCGCTCGAGCAGTGCGCGGCCGGCGGCGAGGTTCTGCGCGAGGTCGACGCGCTTGAACCAGGTGCGCACCTTCTCGCGCGCGCGGTGCGTGGCGAGGAAGCCGTGCTGCTGCGAGAGCCAGTCGCGCTTGGGTTCGATCGTCTTGCCGGTGAGGATCTCGATGCGGTCGCCGCTCGCGGGCTGGAACGACAGCGGCACGATGCGCCCGTTGACCTTCGCGCCGCGGCAGCGGTGACCGACGTCGGTGTGGATGGAGTACGCGAAGTCGAGCACGGTCGCGCCACGCGGCAGGTCCACCACCTGTCCCTTCGGCGTGAGCAGGTAGACGCGATCCTCGACCACTTCGGTGCGGAAGCCGGCGAGCAGCGCCGCATCGTCGTCGGACGCATCGCGCGCCTCGAGCAGCTGGCGCATCCAGGCGATCTTGCGCTCGAAACTCGCGTCGGCGCCGCCGCCTTCCTTGTAGCGCCAGTGCGCGGCGACGCCGAGTTCGGCATGCCGGTGCATGTCGTGCGAGCGGATCTGCACCTCGAGCGTCTGGCCGCCCGGACCGATCACGGCCGTGTGCAGCGACTGATAGTGGTTGCCCTTCGGGTTCGCGATGTAGTCGTCGAACTCGCCGGGAATGTACGGCCACAGCGTGTGCACGACGCCGAGCGCGGCGTAGCACGCGGCGACGTCCCTCACGAGCAGGCGCAGCGCGCGCACGTCGTACAGTTCCGAGAACTCGACGCCCTTGCGCTGCATCTTGCGCCAGATCGAATAGATGTGTTTCGGCCGCCCGGCGATCTCGGCCTCGATACCCGCGGCGCGCAGCGCCTCGCCGAGCCGCGCCTTCGCATCGCCGATCCACGCCTCGCGGTCGCCGCGGCGTTGGTCGAGCAGGCCGGCGATGCGCCGATACACGTCAGGCTGCAGGAAGCGGAACGCGAGGTCCTCGAGTTCCCACTTGATCTGCCATATGCCGAGGCGGTTCGCGAGCGGCGCGTGGATGTCGGCGCTGAGGCGCGCGAGCGCGCGCTGCTCGGCCTCGGGTGCGCGCGCGGCCGCGCGCATGCGCACGAGCTGGCGCGCGAGCAGGATGAACACGACGCGCAGGTCGCGGATGATCGCGAGCAGGAGCCGGCGCAGCCCTTCGGTGCCGCCGGTATTGCCGCGCGCGGCATAGATCGACCAGACGCGCTCCGCGGCCTGCTGACCTTCGAAGAGGTTGCGCACGTCGGGTGGAAATGCATCGATCTCGGCTTTGCCGAGGTTCGCGCCGCATTCGACGAGCGCGTGCAGCACGCAGCCGGCCATCGCCTCCGGGCCGACGCCGAGATCTCGAATCAGGTCCAGCGTCGCGAGCAGCTGAGGCTGCCGGTGCGCCCATGTGTCGCCAAGCTCCGGCGCGCGCGTGTCGGCGATGCGGCACGCCTGCTTGAGCGCGTCTTCGGAGACGGCGACACCCGAAGC
>DASTSE010000028.1:0-4094 GCA_035760865.1 Dokdonella sp. | reverse complement strand
GCGCCTGTCGCTCGCGCAGGCGCTCGAGTTCAAGGTCGATAATGCGTTCAACACGGGCGACTACGCGGCGATACCCGCGCTGTCCAACGAAGCCGTACGACTGTACCGGTCGGCATCGGGCGACACTTCGATCGAGTACGCAGGCGCGCTCGGCAACCAGGCGTCGCTGCTGCGCGCGATCGACCGCGCCGCCGATGCGATCGCGCCCGCGGCGCAGGCGTGGGACATCGTCGGCAAGCTCGGCGGCGCGGCACCGCCGGGCGCGCGGCTGTACGCGGAGCAGCAGTATGCGGGCGCGCTCGCGGCGAACGGCCGCGGCGCCGAGGCCGAGCCGTTGCTGCGCGATGCGCTCGCCCACGCGCGCGCCGAGGTCTCCACCGGCCACGATCTCGTCGACGGCATCGCGTGGGAGCTCGCGAGCACGCAGGCGGCGATTGGCCGCTTCGATGCGGCCGCGAACGGCCTACGCGAGCTCGTCGCGCGCATCGACACGAAGAGCGCGAACCTCGCGGCTGTGCACACCCTGCTCGGCAGCGTCGAACTCGCGCGCGGCCGCGCGCAGGCCGCGCGGCTCGCGTTCGTCGATGCGACCCGGCTGCTGTGCGCCGAGGGACCCGCCACGCCGCCGTGCCTCTTCGTGCGCCTCAACCTCGCCGAGGCGCTCGTCGCGCTCGGTGACGCCGAGGCGGCGCCGGCGCTGCGTGCGCTCGACGCCGACATCGGCAGCGCCGACGGCCGACCGCGGCGTCGCTGGCGCCTGATCGAGGCACGTCGCCTCGTCGCCGCCGATCAGTTCGATGCCGCGCGCACGCAGCTCGCGCCGCTGCTCGCCGCCGCGCGCACGGCGGCGGCGCCGACGCTCGACGATACCAACGTACTCGCCTTGGCCGCGGCCATCGAAGCGCATGCGGGCGACCGCGCCACGGCCCTCGCCGATTACCGCGCCGCGGAGCAGCGCCTTGCGACGATCTGGGTCGGCGAACCGCCGCAGCTCGCCGCGATCCGTGCGCGCATCGCGGAGCTCGCGGCGGCGCCTGGCGTGGTCAGCGGTCCTTGACCACGATGGCGACCTCGCCGTCGGCGAGGCGCGCGCGCAGCTCGCGGCCGGGCTGCGCCTGTGCGACGGAGCGAACGACCTCGCCGCCGTCGGCCGCGAGCAGGATCGCATAGCCGCGCTCGAGCGTCGCGAGCGGGCTGACCGCATGCAGCGTGCGCGCGAGTTCGCCCAGGCGTGCACGACGGCGCTCTATTCCGTGTCGCGCGGCGAGGCGCAGGCGTTCGGCCAGCGCGTGCGCATGCTCGTCGCGGCGCGCGAGGCGTGCGGCAGGATGCTGCGCGAACAGCCGCAGGCGCAGCTGGCGCACGCGCGCATCGAGCCGCTCGAGCGTGCCGCGACCGCGATCGACCAGCCGGCGGCGCAGCGAATGCAGCCGTTCGTCCGCACGCGCGAGGCGCGCCTGTGGGCGCTGCGCATTGAGGCGCGCGAACAGATGGTCGATGCGCTGGGCGCGGGATTCGAGCGCGCGCCGCAGCAGCTGGACCGCGCGCTGCCGCTGCCGTTCGAGCGCGCGCGACAGGTCGCGCGCGTCCGGCACGAGCAGTTCGGCCGCAGCCGACGGCGTCGCGGCACGCAGGTCCGCGGCGAAGTCGGCGATGGTGAAGTCGACTTCGTGTCCGATCGCGCTCACGACCGGGATCGCGCTCGCGCGGATCGCGCGCGCTACGCCTTCGTCGTTGAACGCCCACAGGTCTTCGAGCGAGCCGCCGCCGCGCGTGAGCAGCAACACGTCGTGGCGGCGCGCCATCGACGCGGCCTGCAGCATCGCGACGATCGCGATCGGGGCCTCGCGTCCCTGCACCGGCACGGCCAGCACCTCGACGTTCGCGAGTGGAAAGCGGCGCGCGATCACGCTGAGCACGTCGCGCACGGCCGCGCCGCTCGCCGACGTGAGCACGCCGATGCGGCGCGGCAACGGCGGCAGCGGGCGCTTGAGCGCCGTCTCGAACAGCCCTTCGGCGGCGAGCTTCGCCTTGAGCTGCTCGAATGCGCGCTGCAAGGCGCCGTCGCCGGCCTGATCGAGCGAATCGACGATGAGCTGGAACTCGCCACGCGCCTCGTACAGGCTCACGCGCACGCGGGCGACGACGTGCATGCCGTCTGCGGGACGGAAGCGCAGCCAGGTGCTGCGCGGCCGGAACATCGCGCAGCGCACCTGCGCACCGGCGTCCTTGAGCGTGAAATACAGGTGCCCCGACGCCGGGCGCGAGAAGTTCGAGATCTCGCCCTCGACGCGGATCAGCGGCAGCGCGTCCTCGAGCAGGTCGCGCACGAGCCGCGTCAGCGACGATGGCGTGTACACCTCGCGGCTGGCGCGTGAAGGGACGGCCGGATCGGACATGGGGCTGCAGCGCGAATGGCCGCACAGGTTACCGCAAAAGCGCGTCCGCGCACGCGCGCGTGCGTTCAGGTCGGCGAGCGCGTCGCGGCGTCGTCGCGCGCGGGCGGCGCCTTGCGTCGCACCTCGGCGTAACGGGCGACGAGGGCGACGCCGATCCACACGGCGAGCGCCGCGAGCGGCCATGCGACGAGGCGCGGCCAGAGGAGCGCGAGCGCCGCGGCGGCGATCAATGCGACGCCGGCGACGAGCAGCGGCGTGCATTCGGCCGGACCGAGCACGCGCCGGTTCGCGATCGCGGCGCCGATCGAATTGGCGAGCCGGAGCGCGCCGGCCGCGGCGCGACCGGAACTACCGCCGTGGACGCGCGCGCCGCGACGTGCTTCCTTCGGTACGCGGTGGCGCCTGGGCATCTTGAGCACGATCTCGGTCGAGCGTGCGAGGTCCTGCTCGTACTGCGCTTCCATGCATCGAGCGAACGCATCGTCCTCGATCGCGAGATCGATCTCGCAGTTGCCGATCCAGCTCGCGAGGTTGAGGTTGCTCGAACCGACGCGCGCCCAGCGGCCATCGGCGACGGCGGTCTTCGCGTGCAGCATCGAGCCGTTCCACTCGAACACGCGGATGCCGGCCTCGAGCAGCGGCCGATAGCCTGCTCGGGACAGCGAACCGACCGCGGGAATGTCGCTGCTGCCGGGTACGAGCAGGCGCACGTCGACGCCGTCGCGCGCGGCCGCGATGAGCGCCTGCACGTACGGCGCGACGCCGACGAAATAGGCGTCCGTGAGCCAGAGGTTGCGGCGCGCCATGCCCGCGATGAGCTGGTCGAGGCGATAGAGGCCGGCCGTGTTCGGCACGGTCGCGACCACGCGCAGGTCGACCTGGCCGCAGGGCAGCGCGGGCGATGCGGTGTCCGTCGGCAGGGGCGCTCCGAGCTGGTTCCACACGTCCGCGAACGCGTGCGCGAGTTCGATCACCGCAGGTCCGCGCACGGCCACGGCCGTGTCGCGCCAGGCGTCGATCCCACGAGCCGGGTCGCCGAGCCACGTCCCGCTCACGCAGATGCCGCCGACGAAGCCGACCGCGTGGTCGACGACGAGCAGCTTGCGATGGTCACGCGAGAGCCAGCCGAACGGACTCGCGAGCCGCGGCGGGTTGTAGGCGCGCACCTGGCCGCCTGCGGCGAGCAGCGGCGCCCAGAAACGCGAGCGCGACTGGCCGAGGCAGCCGAGCCAGTCGCGTACGACGCACACGCGCACGCCGGCGGCTGCGCGTTCGGCGAGCGCTTCGATGAACGCGCGACCGAGCGCATCGTCGCGGAAAATGTAATTCTCGAACAGGATCGTGCCGGTTGCGGCACGGATCGCGGCGAGCCAGGCGTCGTACGCCGCCTGCGCATCGATGAGCAGCTCGACCGCGTTGCCCGCGAGCAGCGGTGCGCCCGCGGCACGGCTGAACGACTGCTCGGCGAGCAGTCGCAGCGTCGACGTGCGTGTCGGCGGCGCTGAAAGGGGAGCGGTCGCGGCCATATCGACTACCAGTGTAGCCGCTGCCGCCTTCCGGCGGCTGCCGGTGGCGCACTCCTTGCACTCCCTGTTCAGGGCGCAGTACAAGGGGTCCGCCGCATGAACGTCGCCTACCGCCGCCTCGTCGCTCCGCTTCCCTCCGCCACAGGAGGCGCCTTCGCGCACGACGCAC
>DASTSE010000027.1:0-3691 GCA_035760865.1 Dokdonella sp. | reverse complement strand
GTGGCTACGCGGACGAGGTCGTGTGCCTGCAGACGCCGGATTTCTTCTATGCGGTCGGCCAGTTCTACCGCAGTTTCCCGCAGGTCGACGACGAGACCGTCGTTGCGCTGCTGCGTCCGACCGACGAGAAGGGCGGGGCAGGATGACGCGCGCGAGGCCCCGTGCCGCGTGCACGTCAGGCATACGCGCGCGCCATCTCGCGCGCGAGCGCGGGCAACTGATCGACAGGAAGGTCGTTGATGCCGGCGGCGGCTGCGCGGCCGCTGCCCGACGGGAACTTGCGGCACAGCACGTCGGCCGCCGCGCCGCCGTCGACCGGCGCGCGGATGCTCGCCGTCAAGCCGCCGCTCGCGTTCGGCGTCAGCACCGCGTGCGCACGCCCGGGACTCGCAAGTGCGAGCGCGTTCGCGAACGCGCCGCGCACGCGTCGGCTCCACGCGGCGTCGGGCAGCACGTAGATCGACGCGCCCGGGAGCACATAGGCGGGCGTGACGCGTTGCGCACGTGCGAGGTCGTCGCGCCGCGACGCGCAAAGCTGCGTGAAAATCGGCTCGTCTCGGATGAACGAAAAAGGATCCGCGTGGCGGTGAACGAGGCGATAGAGCGCGACCGGATGCGCGACGAGGTCCGCCTCGGTGTCGCCGTACGCGTTGTACGCGAGCGCGTCGCCGAGGTCGCGCAGTTCGTCGACTCGTTCGGCATCGAGCGCGAGATCCGCCGCCAGCGCGAGCGCCTCCGGTGCCAGGTTGTCGCCAAACGCGGCGACGACGGCCCAGGCCCGGTAGCGCCCGCCGAGATGGCGATCGACCAGCATGCCGGTGCAGACGCGCGGCGAAGGATCGAGCGTGACGCGAAGGTTCGGGTGAACCGGGACGTCGCCTGGGAAGTGATGGTCGAACCATTCGACGCGGACGCCGCGCTCGAGGAGCGCGACGAGCGCCGCACGATTCTCGGCGACCGAGATGTCGAGCGCCGTGACGGCGTCGCCTGCGCGCGCGTCGATGCGTTGCAACAGCGCGATGTCGCGCTTCACGCCGCTGACGAGGACGCCCTCCTGCGGGTCGGCAAGGCGCAGTTGGTGGAGCGCGCAGATGCCGTCGGCATCGCCGTTGAAGGCATCGAAATGCGTCATGAGCGAGGGGCGGGTGCAAGCCGCGGAGCGGTGAACGAAAGGGAAGCGGGCGACGCCGTGCCGGAGGCGCGATCGTGAGCGACCTGCTCCTTTTCGCGCTCGACGCGAGCCGCGATTTTGCGACGCGCGTCGCCACGGCGCTCGGCGTTCCGCTCGCGGCACACGAGGAGCGCGAATTCGAGGACGGCGAGCACAAGACGCGGCCGCGCGAGAATGTGCGCGGACGCGACGTTTACGTGGTGCAGTCGCTCTACGGCGAGGCCGGGGCGACGGTGAACGACAAGCTCTTGCGCCTGTTGTTCTTCATCGGCGCGCTCCGGGATGCGTCGGCGGCGCGCGTGACAGCGGTCGTTCCCTATCTCGCGTATGCGCGGAAGGACCGCAAGTCCAAGCCGCGCGATCCGGTGACGACGCGTTATGTGGCGGCGCTCTTCGAGGCCGTCGGCACCGATTGCGTGGTGACGCTCGACGTGCACAATCTCGCCGCCTATCAGAACGCATTTCGCTGCCGCACCGAGCATCTCGAGGCCAATCCGCTGTTCGTCGAGCACTTCCGCACGATGGTGCGTGACGAGCCGGTGACCGTCGTGTCTCCCGACGCCGGTGGCATCAAGCGCGCCGATGCCTTTCGTCAGCGCATGACCGCGGCGTTGGGGCGGCCCGTCGGCGCCGCGTTCGCTGAAAAGTACCGCAGTGCGGGCGTGGTGAGCGGCGAGGCATTCGTCGGCGACGTCGACGGCCGCGTCGCGATCGTGATCGACGACCTGGTCAGCGGCGGCACGACGCTCGCGCGTGCCGCGCAGGCATGTCGTCGCCATGGCGCCTCGCGCGTTTATGCGGCCGCTTCGCACGGCGTGTTCGCGCCGGCAGCGAACGAGATGCTGGGCGCGAGTCCGATCGACGCCATCGTCGTCACGGACACCGTGCCGCCGTTGCGCATCACCGACCCGCGCGTTCGCGCCAGGCTCGCGCAGGTGAGCGTGGCGCCACTGTTCGCCGAGGCGATCCGCCGGATGCATTCGGGTGGGTCGGTGGTCGATTTGGTGGGAGGATCTTAGGATTCGGGATTCAGGATTTAGGATCGAGGATCGAGGATCGAGGACCGAGGGGGCGGCGGTGGCTCGCGAAGGTACGTGGCTGGCGGCTTCGGTTGACGGATCGATCGCCGGGGAGCTTCGCACGCCGCCGCCGCCCCCTCGATCCTAGATCCCAAATCCTGGATCCTGCATTTCGACGTGCGCCGACGCGAGGTCCAGGTACGCGTTCGCGCGCGCGATCCACTTGACCGCATCGTTTCGCCCCGGCTCCTCGAGGTGGCGCACCGCCAGCGTCGCCCGCACGATCGCGCGATAGCTTTGATAGAAGTGAAGGAGCTTCGGCGGCAACGGATCGGCGCATTGGGTCCGATAGGCTGCGAGGATCGCCGCGCCGACGTCCGGCGCCCCGAGGCGCTCGCACTCGAGGGCGAGATATCCGATCTCGTCGAGTGCATCGAGCGTGCGGAGGCGCCGCGAGAACTCGAGGCAGTCGATGATCTGCGGCTCGGCCTCGAAGCACGCGTGCTCGGGCCGCAGGTCGCCGTGGCCCTCGACGATCCTCTGCTCGCGCACGCGGACGTCGAAGAGCCCGACATCGGCAAGGACCTCGCTTTGCCGCTGCGCGATGCGGTCGAGACGCGCCACGTCGAGCGCGTAGCGGGGGCGCGCGAGCTCGTCGCGATGCTCGGCGATCGAGGCCGCGAACGCGTCGCGATAGTCGACCGGCCGAAGCTCGATGCGGCGGGCGTCCCGATAGAACGCGCATAGCCTTGCGACCAGCGCCGCGAGGTCTTCGGCGCGCACGTTCCTCGCCCGGATCAGCGCGTCCAGCATGCGATCGGCGGGCAGGCGCCGCATTTGCACGAGCCAGTCGACTGCGTCGCCGCCATTGGCAAGGCCCAGCTGCCCCTTCGCATCGACGAGCAGGGGAACCACGCCGAGGTAGACGCCGGTGCTGAGGCGGCGGTTGAGGCGCACCTCGTCCGCGCAGTTCGATAGCCGAGCGCGCGCCTCGCGCAGGTCGACGAGCGGCGTCTTCGCCGGCTTCTTCAGCTTGTACGCATGGCGGTCGGTGAGGAACACCCAGGACATGTGCGTCTCGATGCATTCGACCGCCGCCGTGCCCTCGGGATAGCTTGCCGCCTGCGCAAGGAACGCGATCCTGCGCGCGAGGCTCGGCGCGGCCGCCGGGGCGTGCGGGCGGCGGGAGGAGACGGCGTGCGCGACCCGTGCGTCGACCGCGTTCCACAGCCTCGCGCGCTGCCCCTCGTCGAGCGGCCGCTCGGCGTCGCAGCGCTCGACGGTGCCGAGCTCGTCGTCGCCAAGCGGCTCGTCGGTGCGCAGTTGATGGTCGAGCACGGCGACTCCAGCCTCGGATACGTCCGCGGGGCCGAGCGCGCGCCGGCGCAGACGCTCGCGCAACGTCGCCTCCTGCGCGACGACGTCGACGACGATGAACGGCACGCCGAGCTCGGCGGCCAGCTCGCGAAAGAGGTCGCGCTGCCAGCGACGAAGGAACGTC
>DASTSE010000026.1:0-3065 GCA_035760865.1 Dokdonella sp. | reverse complement strand
TCATCACTGCCGTCATGGCAGCCAACGCGTCCAATGGCATTCCCGCAAGCCTCAATGGCAAGACGCTGCGACTCACGCCGCAGATCCATCAGCCCGGAGGCTACATCGCACTCGATCCCGATGCGCGCGGCCCGATCGACTGGTCCTGCGCCTCGGCGACCCACGCGACGGCGGCTGCGCGCGCGATGCTCTTCAACGACGGCACGTTCGACGCCAAGTACGTACCCACCGAGTGCCGTTGAGCGGCATCCGGTATTGGTGCGCCGCCGATCGCATGACGGGCGGCGCGCCGATCGCGTTGTCGACGCGAACCTCGCCAGCGTAGTCTGGGCGAATGCCACCTTTTTTCCGGCGCCTTCCTGGCGCATATCTGCTGCTCGCAGCGCTCGTCGCGACCGGCCTCGCCTACGCGCCGGGCCTGACCGGCGGTTGGTTTTTCGACGACTTCCCGAACATCGTCCGCAACCCGGACGTGCAGCCGTCGCGGTTCGGGCTTGCCGAATTCGTCGGTGCGGCGCTGTCGTCGCCCGCGAGCGAGCTCAAGCGACCGCTCGCCTCACTGAGCTTCGCGGCCGACGCGGCACTGTTCGGACTCGAGCCGCTCGGCTGGAAGCTGACCAACCTCGCGATCCATCTCGCCAACGGCTGGCTCGTGTTCCTGCTCGCGCGCGCATTGTTCGAAGCGTGCGCACTGCGCGGCCGCGGGATCGCCGACGCCGGGCGCGTCGCCGCACTCGTCGCGGCCGGCTGGTTGCTGCTCCCGATCAACCTCACCGCCGTGCTCTACGTCGTGCAGCGCATGGAAAGCCTCGCGAACCTGTTCGTGCTGCTCGGCCTGCTCGGCTACGTGCGCGGACGCCTGCGCATGCAGTCGCCCGGCGGCGACGGCTTCGGCGCCTGCGTCGCGAGCCTGCTCGGCGCGACCGTCGCCGGGCTGCTGGCAAAGGAAACGGCGATCCTGTTGCCGCTGTACGCTGCGATCATTGAGGCTGTGCTGTTCCGTTTCGGCGACGGATCTCGCCGCGACACGCGCGTGCTTGCCCTGTTCGGTGCCGTCCTCGTGCTGCCCGGCCTCGTCGGTGCGGCCGTGCTCGTGCCGTGGCTCGCGAACGACGCCACCTGGGCGACGCGCGATTTCACGCTCGCGACGCGCCTGCTCAGCGAGGCGCGCATCGTGACCGGCTACGTCGGGTGGACGCTGCTGCCGCTGCCGCGCTCGCTGTCCTTCTACCACGACGACTTCGTCGTCTCGACCGGCGTGTTTTCGCCATGGACGACCGCGACCAGCCTGCTCGCGCTCGCCGCGTCGGGCGCTGCGGCGTGGTACCTGCGCGAGCGGCGCCCGCTCGCGAGCCTCGGCATCGGATTGTTTATCGGCTGCCACCTCCTGACCGGCACCGTGCTGCCGCTCGAACTCGTCTACGAGCACCGCAACTATTTCGCGAGCTTCGGCCTGCTGCTCGCGGTCGTGCCCGTGCTCGCCCTACCCGCACGCGCATCGGCGCGCTTCGCGCACGCGATGCTCGGCGCGCTGCTGCTCGGCTGGGCGGCGCTGACGCTGGTCACCGCATACGCATGGGGCGATCCGCTGCGGCTCGCGGCCGAACTCGCCGCTCGTGCACCCGATTCGCCGCGCGCGCAGTTCGGCTACGGCCGCGAACTGCTCGCGCACAGCGACTACACCGAGCAGTCGCCGCCGTTGCGCGAAGGCTTCGCCGTGCTCGAGCGCGCGGCGGCGATGACCGGCGCATCGATCCTGCCCGAGCAGACGATGATCCTCACGCGCAGCCTCATGCGCGCGCCCGTGGACGAGCGCTGGTGGGACTCGCTCATCGCCAAGCTCGCGGCGCGCGCGCCGCGCAGCGAGAACGTCGAAGCCCTCGGCGCACTCACGCGCTGCGCTCGCGACCGCCGCTGCGAGCTGCCCGCGGCGCGGATGGATGCTGCGTTCGCCGCCGCGGAGGCGCACACGCCGGTCAACGCGAACGTGCTCGTCGCGCACAGCGACTGGGCCTGGAACGTCGCCGGCGACCATGCGCTCGGCAAGCGCCTCGTCGAGGAGGCAGTACGTGCGCGACCGACGGACGCCGATGCGCGCATCACGCTCGCGCGCATGAACCTCGTGCTCGGCGACACCGAAGCGGTGCGCGAGCAGCTCGACGCGCTGGAACGCCTCAATACCGCGGGCCGGCTCGACCCCGCGATCGCGGACCTGCGCCGCCTGCTCGGCCCGCCGTGAGCTGGCTCCGGCGCGATTGCGCGGCTTCCCGCCGCCTGCGTACACTCCCCGCGCCTTGACGACGGATGTGCCCTTGGCCGAACGAATGCCTCTCCCGCTGGTGAGCATCGGCATGCCCGTTCGCAACGAGGCGCGGTTCATCGACGCAAGCCTTGCCGCGCTGCGCGCCCAGGACCATCCGGACGTCGAGATCATCGTCTGCGACAACGCATCGGACGACGATACGCTCGCGATCTGTGCACGCCATGCACATGCCGACGCGCGCGTGCGCATCGAGCGTTCGTCGCGGAACATCGGCGCGATCGCGAATTTCCGCCGCGCATTCGAGCTCGCGCGCGGCGAGTTCTTCATGTGGGCCTCCGGCCACGACCTGTGGACCACCGATTTCGTGTCCGCGTGCGCGGCGCGGCTGCAGGACGAGCCGGGTGCGTGCATCGCATTCGCGGGATCGCGCTGGGTCGATGCCGACGACCGGCCGCTCGCGCGCGCGTCGGGCTGGACCGACACGCGCGGCCTCGCGCCCGCGGCGCGCTGGATGACCGTGTTCTGGGGCAACATGCATCCGATCTACGGCCTCATACGCAGCGCTCGTCTGCGTGCATGCGCGACCATGGAAGAGCGGGTCGGCGCGGACCTCGTCCTGCTCGCCGAACTCGCGCTGCGCGGCGACTTCGTGCACGTGCCGGGGCCGGTCTGGTCGCGACGCGAGTTCCGCGACGAGACCGCCTACGAGCACAAGCTCGCGCGCTACACGTCCGGGGCGAACCGCATCGCCGGCACGCCGTGGCGACGCCGGTTTCCCTTGCTCGGCCTGCCGCTCGCGCTG
>DASTSE010000025.1:0-3373 GCA_035760865.1 Dokdonella sp. | reverse complement strand
GACGTTCGACGTAGTAGACCGTGTCGCCGGCGCCGGTGGCCGCATCGACGTAGTGCCGGGCCATCTCCACCGGAACCACGGTGTCCGCCGTTCCATGCACGATCAGCTGTGCTATCCGGAGCGGCAGCAGTCGCAGCGGCGATGCGTTGTCATATCGATCCGTGAACTCATCGGGCGTCCCGCCGATCAGCTCCTTCACGGCGCCATTTCCGCAATCGAGCCGGTACGCGAGATCGAGATCGGTCAGCGCAGCGAGGCCCGCGACGGCGATCGGACGCACGCGACGCGGTGCAACGCGCGCGCCGACTCCCTGCGCGCCGGCGGCTGCGGCGAGTGCGAGCTGTCCGCCGGCCGAGTGACCGACGAGCGCGACGCGGTCGAGGTCGAGGCGGACATGGTCGCGCGAGAGCTGCGCGAGCCGGTCGATGGCATCGGCGACGTCCTGCAGGGTGCCGGGCCAACCACCGCCGGCCTCGCCGACGCGGCGGTACTCGATGTTCCAGACGGCAAAACCGGACAGCGCGAGGTCCTCGGCCATGGCAGTCAGCTCGTCGCGACCGTAGGGCACGCGCCAGAAGCCGCCGTGCAGAAGGCACACCACGGGTGGACGATCCGCGTCGGGCAGGTGCAGGTCGGCGACCTGGCTGGTGGAGGACCCGTATGAAAGCGTCGTGTTCATCGCGATACCCCGATCTCGTCGTCCGCTGTCGCCATGATCGCTGTCCGCACCTTCCGCGTCATGCATGCGGGCGATCCAGCGCGAGGCGGACCGCCATTCCCACGAGCACGCCTCCCGCGCCGCGCTGCAGTGCGTCGAACCAACGCCTTCGCGCGAGCAGCACGCCGCGGAGTGCCGCCGCCGTCGCGGCCGTCAGCAGGTTCATGGCCGTTCCGGTGAGGATCCACAATGCGCACAGGCTCGTCGCCTGCGCGGTCGGCGCGTCGCGACCCGCGTCGATGAACTGCGGAATGATCGCGATCGCGAATACCGCGACCTTCGGATTGAACAGGTTGGTCATCAGGCCTTGCGCGAACGGATGATTCCATCCCGAGGAAGCGGGCGCGCTCTGGAGGGTTGCCGGGTGGCGGAGCCATCCAATGCCGATCCGCGCCAGGTACAGCGCCCCCGCGGTCTTCAGTGCGAAATACGCCTGCGGCGACGCCGCGAGCAGCGCGGAGATGCCGAAGATCGCGCACATGGCATGAACGAGCTGTGCCGTCGCGATGCCGCAGCACGTCGTCCATCCTGCAGCCCTGCCGCCGGCAACGGAGCGGGTGACGATGCAGACCATATCCGGGCCCGGCATGAGCGCGAAGCACGCGGTGAGCGAGCAGAAGGCGAGGGCAGTAACGCCGGAAACCGGGAGTTGCATGTTGGATCACGCCTGGGGTTTGGCTCCGACAGGTCGCAGAGCCCGGGTCTGGTACGCAACGGCCGCGGCGGCGATCGCGCGCGGTCGCGCCGCTTCGCATCCATGGACGGGTTTCCGGGCCGCCGTGCGCCACCTCGCCAGTCCGGTTTCGAACGGCACCAACCGAACCGGATCGACCGACGCACCGCATTCGGTGCCCGCCGGGCGGCAACGCCGGTCCCGCGGCGCCGAGTGGTGGAGACGATGGCGGCCGCGGCGATCCAACCAGCACGCGCGCGCCGCTTTCCGTCGCATGGACCCTCGTGTGCGACGCGGTGGCTTCGCCCGGTCCTTGGGCCTGCGTGGCTATACTGCCGAACCCTTCTTCGCCGTGCGCCCGTGTTCCAGCGCTTCATCTACACACTCACGCTCTACCTGCTGACGCCGTTCGTCGTGTACCGGCTGGCCGCGCGCGGCATCAAGTATCACGGCTACTTCGCGCGCTGGCGCGAGCGCTTCGGGTTCTTCCCCGATCCGGGCATCCGCGACAGCATCTGGATCCACGCGGTCTCGCTCGGCGAGGTCAATGCGGCGATACCGTTGATCGAGGCGCTCATGCGTCGGTATGCCGATTCGCAGTTCGTGATCACGACGGTCACGCCGACCGGTTCGGATCGCGTGCTGCGCCTGTTCGGCGACCGCGTGTTCCATGTCTACCTGCCGTACGACCTCACCACCGCGGTCAAGCGCTTCCTCGATCGCGTGCGGCCGCGCCTGGCGGTGATCATGGAAACGGAGATCTGGCCGAATCTCTTCATGACGTGCGCAGAGCGCGGCATCTCGATCGTGATCGCGAACGCACGCCTGTCCGAGAAATCGCTGCGCGGCTACTGGCCGATCCAGCCACTCGCGCGGCGCGCGATCCGCTGCGCGAGCTTCGTCGCGGCGCAGTCGGCGTCGGACTACGAACGCCTGAGTCGACTCGGCGCCGACGCGTCCCGCCTCGCGACCGTCGGCAACCTGAAGTTCGACCTTGCGGTTCCGGCGGGCGTGCGCGAGCGCGGCGCGGCGTTTCGCGTCGCCGCGGGTGGCGCGCGGCCGGTGTGGATCGCGGCGAGCACGCACGAGGGCGAGGAGATGGTCGTGCTGAAGGCGCACGCCGACGTGCTGCGGCGTTTTCCCGATGCGCTGCTGCTGCTCGCGCCGCGCCATCCGGAGCGGTTCAAGCCGGTCGCGACCGCGTGCCGCGCCTTCGGCTTCCGTACCGGAACGCGCAGCGAGGACGGCGGCGCGGACCCCGCGTGCCAGTGCTTCGTCGTCGACTCGATGGGCGAGCTGATCGAGTTCTACGCCGCGGCCGACGTCGCCTTCGTCGGCGGCAGCCTGGTGCCGGTCGGCGGCCACAACCTGCTCGAGCCCGCGGCGCTCGCGCGGCCGGTCATCGTCGGCCCGCAGACGTTCAACTTCGCCGAAGTCACCGAGGACCTGATCGCCGCGGGCGCAGTGCGCCGCATCGCCGATGGCGACGAGCTCGGCCCCGCGGTCGTGCGGCTGCTCGCGCGCGACGTCGAACGCCGCAGCATGGGCGAGGCCGCGCATGCCGTCATGGGGCGCGAGCGCGGCGCGGTCGATCGCACGATGGCGATCGTCGAGACCGTGCTCGCGCAAGCCGGCAAGCGCGAATCGGCGAGTCGCTCCCGCACGCGGTAGGCGGTGCGCGCAGCGCGCGTGCCGCGATGGCGGCGCTCGCCGGGAAAGAAAAGCCTGGAATGCCGGCTATCCGCAATCGCAGGCCGGGGCGGCACGCGCGATGCGCGTACCGCCCTACGGCGTGCTCATTCGAGCAGGGCGTTGATCGCCTCGAGATCCTTGACCTCGATGACCCCGGCGGCCTGCTTGAGCAGCAGGCCGTTGATGACGAAGTTGTGGCGCGCGGTCGAGTACGCGCTCTGCGCCTGCAGCAGCGTCTGCTGGCTGATCAGCACGTCGACGATCGTGCGCGTGCCGACTTCGTAGCCGGC
>DASTSE010000024.1:0-2247 GCA_035760865.1 Dokdonella sp. | reverse complement strand
GTGCGTCTTCCACCTGCGTTCCCCCTTGCACTTGCATCCGGTGGTGCCCTTGCACCTTAGCCATTGGGGCGACCGGCACGTTTCCTTCCGCCGGCCGGCCCGTGCCGCCGGTCAGGCCGGCTGGCGTTCGATGCGCTGCTCGATGGCGCCGAAGATATCGCTGCCGTCGCGCGCCTTCATCTCGATGCGGACGATATCGCCGAACTTCATGAAGGGCGTGATCGGCTTGCCGGTCTGCAGGGTTTCCACGGTTCGCCGTTCGGCGAAGCAGGAAGCCCCCAGGCTGGTGTCCTCGTTGGCGACAGTGCCGGAACCGACGATGGTGCCGGCCGACAACGGGCGCGTCTTCGCCGCATGCGCCACCAGCTGCGCGAAATCGAACTGCATGTCGACACCGGCTTCGGGAGCACCGAACCATTCGCCATTGATGTGCGTGACCAGCGGCAGGTGCACCTTGTTGTCGCGCCACGCATCGCCCAGTTCGTCGGGCGTGACGAACACGGGCGAGAGCGCCGAACGCGGCTTGGACTGCAGGAAGCCGAAGCCCTTGGCGAGTTCGCCCGGAATCAGGTTGCGCAGGCTGACGTCGTTGACCAGGCCGATGAGCTGGATGTGCGCAGCGGCGGCTTCGGGCGTCGCCGCCATCGGCACGTCGTCGGTGACGACGACGACTTCGGCTTCCAGATCGATGCCGTAATCCTCGGAGACCACGCGCACCGCATCGCGCGGGCCGTAGAAGCCGGCGCTGACCGCCTGGTACATCAGCGGGTCCACGTAGAAGCTTTCGGGCACTTCCGCGCCGCGCGCGCGACGCACGCGTTCGACATGCGGCAGATAGGCGCTGCCGTCCACGAATTCGTAGGCACGCGGCAGCGGCGCCGCAAGCGCGGTCATGTCGAGATCGAAGGCATCGGCCGCCTGGCCCGCGTTCAAGGCTTCGGACAGCGCGTTGAGGCGCGGCGCGGTATTGGACCAGTCCTCGAGGGCGCGCTGCAGCGTGTCGGCGACACCCGTCGCCCTGACTGCACGCTTGAGGTCGCGCGACACGACGATGAGGGTGCCGTCGCGGCCGCCTTCCTTGAGGGAACCGAGCTTCATTTTCTGGACTCCGGAACTGCGCTGCAGCGCGATAGTTACAATTGTAACTGAGGCCGAACGGGCTTCGCGCCACAGCTTAATGCGCGCGCGGCGTCACCAGGCAGCACGGCGCGGGCGCGACAAACAAAAAACCCGCCTTGCGGCGGGTTTTCTGTGTTTTGGCAGCCCCGGATGGATTCGAACCACCGAATGTCTGAGTCAGAGTCAGATGCCTTACCGCTTGGCGACGGGGCTGTATTGGCTTCGTAGTTTGCCGGGCATTCCCGGCATCTACAACAGTTTCGAATATTAGCGCTTCGAGAACTGGGTGGCACGACGTGCCTTGTGCAAACCGACCTTCTTGCGCTCGACCTCGCGCGCGTCGCGGGTCATGAAACCGGCCTTGCGCAGTTCGGTCTTGAGCGATTCATCGTACTCGACCAGCGCACGGGCGATGCCCAGGCGGATCGCACCGGCCTGACCGGTGATGCCGCCGCCGGCGACGGTGACGAGAACGTCGAACTTGTCCGTCGACTTGGTGAGCTCGAGCGGCTGGCGCACGATCATGCGCGCGGTTTCGCGACCGAAGAACTCGTCGATCGGACGCTGGTTGATGGTGATCTTGCCGTCGCCCTTGCGCAGGAACACGCGGGCGGTGGAGGACTTGCGACGGCCGGTGCCGTAATTCTGCTGGAGTGCCATGTGCTGGATGCCTTAGAAGTCGAGCGGCTGCGGCTGCTGCGCGGCGTGCGGATGTTCGGTGCCCTTGTAGACCTTGAGCTTGCGATACATCGCGCGGCCCAACGGGTTCTTCGGGAGCATGCCCTTCACGGCGATCTCGATCACGCGCTCCGGATGGCGCTCGAGCGCCTGGCCGAGGGTCTCGGACTTCAGGTTGCCGATGTAACCGGTGAAACGGTGGTACATCTTGTCCTGCAGCTTGTTGCCGGTGACGGCGATCTTCTCGGCATTGATCACCACGAGGTAATCGCCGGTATCGACGTGCGGGGTGTAGACGGGCTTGTGCTTGCCACGCAGGCGGCGGGCGAGCTCGGAGGCGAGGCGGCCGAGGGTCTTGCCTTCGGCATCGACGACGTACCAGTCGCGCTGGACGGTCTCGTTCTTGGCGGTAAAAGTCTTCATGACGGCTCTGCTTGAGGTGTATCTGGT
>DASTSE010000023.1:0-5878 GCA_035760865.1 Dokdonella sp. | reverse complement strand
ATCTCGAGCGTACCGACGAAGCGAACCGCCTGCGCGGCGCGATCCGCGCGACGCTCCAGGCTCGCGACCGCGTCACGCCCGATCTCGGCGGCGACGGTACGACCTCGGCCTTCGCCGACGCGATCGTCGAACGCCTGGGCTGAAACACGCCCGCCGACGCGCGCCGGATTACGGCGTCGCAGCGCGATGGTCGAGTACGTGCAGCGCGCCCTTGCCCGGGCGGTAGCCTGCCGCGATCGCCCGTTGCACGAAACGCACCGCGGCTTCGACCGCGGCCTCGAGCGGGCAGCCGAGCGCGAGTCCGGCGGCGATCGCGGCCGACAGCGAACAGCCGGTGCCGTGGAATTCCCCGCGCCGGCGACGCTGGTGGAACCAGCGCTCTCCATGTGCCGTGAGCAGCAGGTCCGAGACCTCGCGGCCAGCGAGGTGGCCGCCCTTCAGCAGCACGGCGCGCGCGCCCGCATCGCGAAGCGCCCGCGCCGCATCGAGCATCGCCGCACGCGAGGCGATGCGCGTGCCGAGCAGCGCCTCCGCCTCGGGGATGTTGGGCGTCGTGAGCGTCGCGAGGGGCAGCAGCCCGCGGCGCAGCGTTCCCACGAGGGCGTGCGTGCCGAGGCGCGCGCCGGTGGTCGCGACCAGAACCGGGTCGAGCACCACGGGCAGCCGCGGACGCTGCGCCAGTGCCGACGCGACCTCGCGCGCGATCGCAGGCGTGGCGAGCATTCCGAGCTTCGCCGCGCCGACCCGGAAGTCGCCGAGCACGGCATCGATCTGCGCGCGCAGGAACGACGTCGGCGCGGTATGGATCCTGCTGACGCCGCGGGTGTTCTGCGCGGTCAGCGCCGTGATCGCGCTCGCGCCATGCACGCCGAATGCGGCGAACGTGCGCAGATCGGCCTGGATCCCTGCGCCGCCGCCGGAGTCGGAGCCGGCGATGGTCAGTGCTGTGGTGACGGTGGGAGTCGACATGCCTGTTCGGTGTTGCGTTTTTGCGACGTCGCCAAAGGCTCGACTGCGTCACAATGAAAGCCGCTAAAGTGCCGGTTTCATAACGAGTTACAGCGCCGAGACGGCCCGTTCCTGCTTGACAACTGTTGCGTTTTCGCAAACGATAGCGCAGGGATTACACCACAAACCATTTGCACGGTCTCGACAAGGGCGATGCAGCGGGCAACAGCAACTGCAGGGAGATGGATGGGAGCGCTGGGCACAGGGCTGGCGCTCCCATTCTTTTCGATCATGGCGCAGGCGGCGCCGCTCGAAGGTGCCGGGTCCGCCGTCGCGGATGCGCTGGCTTCGGGGTCGGCGGGCAGTGCGGCGCTCGCCCGCTGGCACGACTATGCGCTCGCGAGCATCACGCCGCAGTTCTCGTGGGCGTTGCGGCCGCAGGAGCTCGTCGCGCCGCACGTTCTCGACAGTTATTCGTCCGACATCGCGCGCGCGCCGTTGTTCGAAGCGCGCGCGAAAGGTCCGGGACGCCTCTCCATTTCCGTCGCGACGGGCACCGTGTCGGACACGCCCGCGGTGCTGCCGACGGCTCAGCCGCAGCACCTCGCGGTGCCATCGTCAGGTTTGCAGCGCACGGTCGTCGCGCCCTCGCTCGCGACGACCTGGGGCGAAACCGGCAGCCTGCGCTTGACCGGCGTGCTCGCCTACCAGCGTTTCGCGAGCTTCGGCCTCGGCACGACGACCGACGCCTGGCGTCCGCTGCCGGCCTGGCAGCGCGACAGTTCCTACGGCGCCGGCGCGCGCGTCGACGTGGGCAACGACATCGGCGAACGCTTGCACTGGACGTTCGGCTACCAGTCGCGCGTCGCGATGGACGCGCTCTCCAATTATCGCGGCGTGTTCGCCGATGCGGGCGACTTCGACATCCCCGCGAGCGCGGCCGCGACGTTGAGCTATTCCCTCGCGCCGGGTCTTTCGATCGATGCGGGCGTGCAGCGCGTGCAGTACAGCCGCATCAAGCCGTTCACGAGCTCGAACCTGCCGACGCGTTTCCTCGCGCTGCTCGGCGACAGCACGAGTCCGGTTTTCGCGTGGCGCGACCTTGACGTGTACAGCCTCGGCTGGACCCTGAGCGACGAGGATCTCGGCAATCTGCAGATGCGTTACAGCACGCGGCAGCAACCGATCCCGACCTCGCGGCTGCTCGAGAATGCGCTCGACTCGGCCACGGCCAAAGGCATGTTCTCGCTCGCATGGGCGCGCCCGTTCGGCCGCTCGACCAACCTGAGTTTTTCCGCGAACTACGCGACGTCGCCGTACTACCTGCTCATGCCGACCTACGTGTCGCGCGAGAACTCGACGGCGAGCCGTTTCGAGTTCGAGGCGCTCTGGTCGACGCGCTTCTGAGCGACGCCCGGCTTCGACGAGCTTCCCCCGGACGCCCGCCTTGCGCGGGCGTCCTGCTTCGTGTGGGTAGCGCTGCGGACGGCCGCGGCCGCAGGCGCCGCCGTCGACCTGCAGCGGCGCCCGCGCGATGAGATGGGATCGTCCCGCCCGCAGGTCTCCCCGATTCCTGTTCCGATCAGAGCACGTCCGACGCGTAGTCCGCGAGGCGCGAGCGCTCGCCGCGGCGCAGGGTGATGTGCGCGCTGTGTTCCCAGTTCTTGAAGCGGTCGACCGCATAGGTGAGACCCGAGGTCGTCTCGGTCAGGTACGGCGTGTCGATCTGCTCGACATTGCCGAGGCAGATGATCTTGCTGCCCGGGCCCGCGCGCGTGACGAGCGTCTTCATCTGCTTGGGAGTGAGGTTCTGCGCCTCGTCGATGATCACGTAGCGGCTCAGGAACGTGCGTCCACGCATGAAGTTCATCGAGCGGATCTTGATCCGCGACGCGAGCAGGTCGTTGGTCGCCGCGCGCCCCCAGGCGCCGCCTTCCTGCGGATTGGTGAGCACCTCGAGATTGTCGGTGAGCGCGCCCATCCACGGCGTCATTTTTTCTTCCTCGGTTCCGGGCAGGAAGCCGATGTCCTCGCCGACCGAAACGGTCGCGCGCGTCATGATGATCTCGCGATAGCGCTGCTGGTCCATGACCTGGGCGAGGCCCGCGGCGAGCGCGAGCAGCGTCTTGCCGGTACCGGCGGTGCCGAGCAGAGTCACGAAGTCGATCTCGGGGTCCATCAGGGCGTTGAGCGCGAAGTTCTGTTCGCGGTTGCGCGCCTGGATGCCCCAGACCGAATGCGAGGCGCCGATGCGGTAGTCGTCGACGATCTGCAGGATGGCCTTCTGGCCGTCCAGGCGCAGCACGCGCAGTTCGACCTCGTCCTCGCCCGGCAGGAACAGGTTCTGGTTCGGGTGCCAGTCCTCGTCCTTGCGCCGCTTCACTTCGTAGAACGTGCGGCCGCGTTCGGACCACGAGCGCAGCTCGCCGTGCCGGTCCCAGAAGTTCTCCGGCAATTCGGCCAGTCCGTTGTAGAGCAGGCTGAAGTCGTCGAGCGCGCGATCGTTCTCGTAGTCCTCGGCCGTGATGCCGTAGATCTTCGCCTTGATGCGCAGGTTGATGTCCTTCGACACCAGCACCACGGGCTCGCGCGGACGCGCTTCGCGCAGGCCGACGACCGCGGCGAGGATGAGATTGTCCGGCATCGTGCGTGCCGAGCGCTTGTCGATCGCGACGTGCGCATTGGTCTGGAAGTACAGGCGGCCCGCCTTCGGCTTGCGGTCGAGCTGAAGCCCCTGAGGCAGGCGCAGCTCGACGCCGTCCTCGATCGGATGCCCGTTGCCGGCGACCATGAGTTCGTTGAGGAAGCGGCTGACCTGGCGCGCGTTGCGCGACGTCTCCGAGGTGCCTTTCTTCGCCGCATCCAGCTCCTCGAGCACCGTCATCGGGATGAAGACGTCGTGTTCCTCGAATCGGAACAGCGACGTCGGGTCATGCATGAGCACGTTGGTGTCGAGTACGTAGATGCGCTTGCCTCGAGTCATGCGGGAGCCTCGTGCGGGAGGGAAGGGCCGCGCACGCGCTGGCACGCGCGCGGGTCGAGCGGGAGCGACGCCGACGGCGCCGCGTGGCGCGGTCGGTGCGGGTCGCGTCGTGGGCGTCGATGCGGATGAAGGCTCGCCGATTCGAACGTCCGCACGCGGGGCGGATCCTCGAAGTTCCCGATCGGGATATAGCAGGGCGAGATGACGGTCACAGCCGGGCGGCGCGCTCCAGTACTGCAGCGGCATGGCCGGGCACGCGCACGTTGCGCCACTCCGCGACGAGCGTGCCCTCGGCATCGACGAGGAACGTGCTGCGGACGACGCCGACGAACGTGCGCCCGTACAGCGTCTTCTCGCCGAGTACGCCGAAAGCGTTGCACCACGCCTCGTCGGTGTCGGCGACGAGCGGGAACGGCAGCTCATGCTTCTCGCGGAACTTCGCGTGCGAGGCGGCCGAATCGCGCGAGACGCCGACGATCTCGCAGCCGGCCTTGCGGAACTGCGCGTAGAGGTCGCGGAAGGCGTGCGCCTCGTTCGTGCACCCGGGCGTGTTGTCCTTCGGATAGAAGTACACGACCACGTTGCGACCGCGCAGGTCGGCGAGGGCGAGCGTGCTGCCGTCGTGCAGCGTGCCCTTGAGTTTGGGAACCTTCTTGCCGATCTCGGGCATGGTCAGAACTTCATCGGGTCCATGATCGCGTCGAGGTTGAGGCCGTCGCAGAACTCGAGGAAATCGTCGCGCAAAGCCGCAATGTGCATCGTGTTCGGGATGCCGATCGTGACCTGCGCGGAGAACATGTCCGCGCCGGTCTGCATCGCGCGGTAACGGGTCGAATGCAGTTGCTCGATCGTGATGTTCTGCCGCTCGAAGAACTCGGCGAGCTGGAACAGCACGCCGGTCTTGTCGGCGGCGACGACCTCGACCACGTACGGCAGCAGGTTCGCCTGCGGCTGTCGCGCGCTGGTGCGGAAGTGCGTGAGCCGAAGCTCGCCGTCGCGATCGAGACGCGCGAGCGCATTCTCGAGCTTGGCGATCGCGTCCCAGGCGCCCTGCGCGAGGGCGAGCACGCTGAGTTCGTTGCCGAGCGTCGAAACGCGCGCCTCGGCGAGGTTGCAACCGCATTCGGAAATGCGCTTGCTGAGCGCGACGAGCGGCGAATGCGCGGGGGTGCCGAAGGCGCTGATGAGGAGGTAGTTCTCGTTCGAAGCGGGTCGCGTGGCGTCGCCCGGGGCCTGCCTTCCTGACTGCTTCACGGTTCCCATGTCCTGCCCGCCGCACCGGCCGGCGATGCGCTCGCCCGCAGAATACTGGTGCACCCCTGGGGTCGCAAGCGGACGCGCGGGAAGGGCGAGCCACGCCCCGGGAATGCCACGAATCGCCCGCGCCGACGCATGGACTTGCGCGGACCCGAGCCCGTACCATCGTGCGCCTCACGATCCGCCCGGGCAGGTTCAGGCGTGGCTCTTTCAGGCAGCATCTGTGCACTCGCGACACCGTTCCGTGCGGGCGACGAAGCGCTCGATCTCGATGCCTACGGCCGGCTCATCGACCAGCAGCTAGCGGGCGGCACGCGCGCGCTCGTCGTCGCCGGTTCGACCGGCGAGGCGGCGTCGCTCGACGACGACGAGTATTCGCGGCTGATCGCGTTCGCGGTCGATCGAGTCGCGCGGCGCGTGCCCGTGCTCGCGGGCAGCGGCCTGCCTTCGACGCGCAAGACGATCGCGCTGACGCAGCGCGCCGTCGACGCCGGCATCGACTACGCGCTCGTCGTCGCTCCCGCGTACGTGCGCCCGACCCAGGACGGCATGGTGCGCCATTTCAGCGAAGTCGCCGATCGCGCCCGCGTGCCCATCGTGCTCTACAACGTGCCGGGCCGCACCGCCTGCGACCTGCTCCCGGAAACGGTCGCGCGCCTCGCCGTGCACGGCCATATCGTCGGCATCAAG
>DASTSE010000022.1:0-2270 GCA_035760865.1 Dokdonella sp. | reverse complement strand
GGCGCGGATCGCGCGCCGGAGCATGTCGGCCTGGCCCGGCGCGCTGCGTTCGATCGCGACGATCAGCGGCAGGGTCGGCTTGCCCTCGGCGAGGTCGTCGCCGACGTTCTTGCCGAGCGTGCCCGCATCGGACGCGTAGTCGAGCACGTCGTCGGCGATCTGGAACGCGTAGCCGAGATCGAGCCCGTAGCGCGCGAGCGCCTCTTCCTGTTCGGCCGGCACGCCCGCGAGCACGCCGCCGAGGCGCGTCGCGGCGGCGAACAGCACCGCGGTCTTGCGCTCGATCACGTCGAGGTAGGCGCGCTCGTGCGTGTCGGGGTTGCCGATGTTGAGCAGCTGCAGCACCTCGCCTTCGGCGATGCGGTTGGTCGTGTCGGCGAGGATGCGCATGACGCGCATGCTGTCGAGCTCGACCATCATCTGGAACGAACGCGAGTAGAGGAAGTCGCCGACGAGCACGCTCGCCGCGTTGCCCCATACCGCGTTCGCGGTCCTGCGGCCGCGACGCAGGTCCGACTCGTCGACGACGTCGTCGTGCAGCAGGGTCGAGGTATGGATGAACTCGATCAGAGCGGCGAGCGGCAGGTGGTCGCGGCCCGCGTAGCCGGCCGCATGCGCGGCAATCAGATGCAGCATCGGCCGCAGGCGCTTGCCGCCGCCGCCGATGATGTACTCGGCGATCTGGTTGATCAGCACGACATCGGAGGCGAGGCGCGAGCGGATGAGGTCGTCGACGGCGGCCATGTCGGCGGCGGCAAACGCCTGCACGTCGGCGATGCGTGCGATGCGCGGCGCGGCGGTAAGCGGGGCGGCAGAACTCAAGGCGGGGCCTGAACGATCCGGGGCAGTGGCCTGCAAGTATAGCGGGCGCGCGGGTGTCGGCCGTCGGTCCACGCCGACGGCAAGCCGCGGCGCGGACTTACGCGCGGCCGCGGCGCGCAGCGGCGGCGACGGTCGCACACGGTGTTATCCTCGGCGCTTTCCGGACGCACCACGAACAGAGGAATCGCTCCATGGCACGCGGCATCAACAAGGTCATCCTGGTCGGCAACCTCGGTGCGGATCCCGAGACGCGCTACACGGCCAATGGCGGCGCGATCACCTCGATCCGCATCGCGACCTCGGAAAGCTGGAAGGACAAGCAGACCGGCGAGCAGCAGGAGCGCACCGAGTGGCACCGCGTGAAGTTCTTCGGCCGCCTCGCCGAGATCGCGGGCGAATACCTCAAGAAGGGCCGCCAGGTCTACGTCGAGGGTTCGTTGCGCACCGACAAGTACACCGACAAGGACGGCATCGAGCGCTACTCGACCGACATCATCGCGAACGAGATGCAGATGCTCGGCGGCCAGGGCGGCGGTGGCGGTGAAGGTGGTGGCTACGGCGGTGGTGGTGGTGGTGGCGGTGGCGGTTACAGCCGCGATCGCGGCGGCGAACGCTCCGCGCCGTCGCGCGGCGCACCGTCGTCGGCGGCGCCGCGCCAGTCCGCGCCGCCGGCCGACAGCGGTTTCGAGGACGACGACATTCCGTTCTGACCTGTGATTGCCAAGCTCCTGTCAGGATCGCCGCGAGGAATGGCTGTCTTTTTTCATTAGTCAAATGGCATAGCGATGCCGGACGGCTAAAGAAAACTCTGCTTAACATCGCTGCGCCAAAAGCGATGTCCAGCGGCTGCCAAAGTGTCCGGCAGCCGCCGGATATCGTGCGACGCGCTTCTTGTCCTCACCATGACTCTCTCGCGAAGTTGTGCAGGGGGGGGGCTGCTGCGCCTACTTGAGCGAGATTTTCGATATCCGGTCGTGCTGGCGAACGAGTGTGTGTCCGCAACTCGCCGTTGCATGGCAGCAGCGACACGATCCTGCACGATCTGCGATGCATCGCGCTGTTGTACGAATGGGCTTCTGACCGCGGCACTGATCTGGAGGATCGGTTGAGGGCAGGGCGTGGCTTGAACCGTTCAAGATCGTGGGATCCCTTGCCGATTGGATTCGACGATCCCGTAGGAGTTTTGGTCGAGCGGGTCTTGGCGAAGCACGCTCGGCTTTGGGCGAGCGCAATCACGCCCATTGCCGCATCGCGGTCATCGGATCGTTCCTGGACTGGGCATTACTCAACGCCGGGCGACATTCACGGCATCCAGAACTCGAGCAAGGAGCAGGGAGTGCGCAGGGCTCAGGAGCGCATCGTGCTTGCATTGCGGTCAATTCGTCCCCCACAGCGGAGGAGTGGATCGGTGCTGCTCTCTCCGAGCAACAGCTTCAGCCATTGGCGAA
>DASTSE010000021.1:0-2189 GCA_035760865.1 Dokdonella sp. | reverse complement strand
GCGTCGCGTAGCCGCAGCGGTAGTGCCATTCCATCGACGGCCAGCCGAACTCGCCGCTCGCGTACTGCACCGCGACGAGCAGCACGAGCAGCCAGTGGAATGCGCGCGTCGGCAGGTCCCAGACGCGCGCAGGACCGGGCGCACTCACGACGCGTCCCATTCGTACACGGTCACGGTGGAGGCGCGCTCGCGATGCAGGGGGTCGCGCTCGGCGACCGCGCGCGCGTCCTCGAGCGATTCCGCGCGCAGCAGGTACGCGCCGCCGCTCGCGTCGCCGAAAGCGCCCGAGAGTTCGATGCGCCGCTGCGCGCGCAGTCCGGCGAGGAAATCGCGGTGGGCGCCGACGAGGCCGACATCGAAACCCGGGTTGCGCATGACGAGCACGAGGTATCGTTTCATGGGTCGATCTTCGCATGAACGCATGCGCCGGTCGTAGGGCGGCGCGCGCAAAAGCGCGTGCAGCCGTGCGCTCCGGGCTGCGCGCGCAGTCGCGCTGCCGCCATGCGGCGCGAATGCGGAGGCGCTCGATCGCGTGATGCGCTGGCTTCGCACCCACGCTTCGGCGGCACGCGCCGCTGCCGCGGCGCGTGCCGCCCTACGCGATACCGAGGCCTTCGATGCGACCGATCGCTGCGGGGACGAAACCGGCGAGGCGCGCGAACGCGCAGCCGCGCTCGGCGTAGTCCTTGAACTGGTCGAAACTCGGCGCGCCGGGCGAGAGCAGCACGACGCCGCCCGGCGGCGTCGCGGCGCGCGCGAGCGCGAACGCGTCGGCGAGCGTCGGCGCCGACGCGAGCGTGTACGCCCCGCCGGTTTCGTGCAGCAGCGCGGCGATGCGCGCGCCGTTCGCGCCCATCGTCACGATCGCGTGCGGCGGTTCGCGACGCACCGCCTCGGCGAACGCGTGCCAGTCGAGGCCGCGGTCGTGGCCGCCGACGAGCACGCTCACTGCGCGCGTGCCGAAGCTCGCGAGCGCCTCGAGCGTCGCCTGCGGCGTCGTCGATATGCTGTCGTCGACGTAGTCGATGCCACCCTGCGTACCGAGCGACTGCAGGCGGTGCGGCAGCGGCCGGAACGTCGCGATCGCGCGCGCGGCGGCGAGCGCGTCCTCGCCGGCCGCCTCGATCGCCGCGAGTGCGGCGCACGCGTTGAACGCGTTGTGCGCGCCCGGCAGCGGCGAGTCGGCGAGCGCGAACGCGCGCTCGCGGCCGCGCACGATCGCGTCGCCGTCGACATGCCAGCCGTGCGCATCGCCGAACAGCCGACGGTCGGCGTGCGAGGCCGTGCGGCCGACGAGTTCGGACTGGCGTGAATCCACCAAGAGCGTACGCGCGACCGTCGCGAGCGCGAGCTTGTCCTCGGCGTATCGCTCGCGCGTGCCGTGCCAGTCGAGGTGTTCCTCGTAGAGGTTGCTGACCAGCGCGACCTCGAGCGCGCCCGCTTCGCGCGTCTGGAAACTCGACAGTTCGACGACCCACCAGTCCGGCGGCGGCTCGGCGTCGAGCAGTTCGAGCAGCGGCAGGCCGATGTTCCCGGCGAGCGCGACGCGCCGGCCGAGCGCGCGCAGCAGGTGCGCGACGAGCGCGCTGACCGTGCTCTTGCCCTTCGTGCCGGTCACGCCGATCACCCGCGCGGCGCGGTTCTCGGCGAACCACAGCGCGGTGCCCGAGGTGAAGCGCGTGCCGTTGTGCTGCGCCTCGAGGATCTCGGGGCGATATGCGCTGATGCCGGGCGACTTGATCACCACGTCGTAGCTCGACAGCATGCCCGCGCTCGGCGTCTCGACGACGACTTCGACGGCCGGATGCACGGCATGGCCGTACGGCGCCTCGGCCGCGCTGCAGAACAGCGTGACGGGCTGTCCCGGCAGGCGCAGCTGCAATGCGGCGAGCGCGGCGTGGCCTTCGCGACCGAAGCCCCAGACCGCGACGCGCCGGTCGGCGAGATCAGCGAAGCGCATCCGCGGGCCCTCCGAGGTGATGCTCGACCCACGGCCGCAGCGCGGCCGGGATGCGCGTCTCGCCCGACGGCGCGAGCAGCGGCGCGAGCGCGAGCGAGGCGGGGTCGAGCTGCGGCAGTATCTCGTCGGCGAAGCGCGCGACGAGCGCGTCCTCGCGCCACTCCGCGCGTTGCACGAGCGCGTGCATCGCCGCGCGCGACTCGCCGCCTTCGCCGACGCATTCGAACGG
>DASTSE010000020.1:0-5219 GCA_035760865.1 Dokdonella sp. | reverse complement strand
TCGGTTTCGCACTTGCGCATTCCGGGCCTCGCACGGCCGTGGGAAAAGGATCGCCCGCTGCCGCCGCGCTTCGCGACCGCGTTCGAGATCATGCGCGACGGTCCGCTCGGCGGCGCCGCGTTCAACAACGAGTTCGGCCGGCCGTGCCTCGGTGGCTACTTCCGCGCGTTCGAGCAGGACGGCGGCGCGCCGGGCCTGCGTCGCGGCTACGACAAGCCGATCATGATCGCGGGCGGCCTCGCCAACCTGCGCGCGCCGCACGTGGACAAGCGGACCCTGCAGGACGGCGACGCGGTGATCGTGCTCGGCGGACCCGCGATGCTGATCGGTCTCGGCGGCGGCGCCGCGTCGTCGGTCGCTGCGGGCTCGAGTTCTGAGCAGCTCGATTTCGCCTCGGTCCAGCGCGACAACCCCGAGATGCAGCGTCGCTGCCAGGAAGTCATCGACGCCTGCTGGTCGCGCGGCGACGCCAACCCGATCGTCTCGATCCACGATGTCGGCGCGGGTGGCTTGTCGAACGCGATCCCCGAACTCCTCAACGACTCGCGCGTCGGCGGCCGGATCGAGCTGCGCGACATCCCGAGCGACGATCCGCAACTGTCGCCGATGCAGATCTGGTGCAACGAATCGCAGGAGCGCTACGTGCTCGGCGTGCGCCCCGGCGACCTCGCGGCGTTCGAGGCCATCTGCGCGCGCGAACGCTGCCCGTTTGCCGTCGTCGGACGCGCGACCGCCGAGCGGCGCCTGCGCGTGGGCGACCGCCTGCTCGGTGGCGAACCGATCGACCTGCCGCTCGACGTGTTGTTCGGCAAGCCGCCGCGCATGCAGCGCGACGCGCGCCGTCGGGCGCCGCGCATCGACGTCGTACCCGACGTCGACGCGATCGCACTCGCCGAAGCGGTCATGCGCGTGCTGCGCCTGCCCGCCGTCGGCAGCAAGTCGTTTCTGGTCACGATCGGCGACCGGACCGTCGGTGGCCTCTGCTCGCGCGACCCGATGGTCGGGCCATGGCAGGTGCCGGTCGCCGACTGCGCGGTCACGCTCGCCGATTTCGACGGCTACGCCGGCGAGGCGATGGCGATGGGCGAGCGCACGCCACTCGCGTTGCTCGACGCCGCCGCGAGCGCGCGCATGGCGGTCGGCGAGGCGTTGACCAACATCGCGTCGGCCGACGTGCGCCTCGACGAGGTGCGCCTGTCGGCGAACTGGATGGCTGCGGTCGGTCACGACGGCGAGGACGCGGCCCTGTACGACGCCGTGCGCGCGATCGGCGAGGAACTGTGCCCCGCGCTCGGCGTGTCGATCCCGGTCGGCAAGGATTCGCTGTCGATGCAGACGCGCTGGCGGGACGACGCCGGCGAACAGCGCACGGTGTCGCCGGTTTCGCTCATCGTGAGCGCGTTCGCGCGCACGCGCGACGTGCGCCAGGCGCTCACGCCGCAGTTGCGACTCGACGCGGGCGAGACCGAGTTGTGGCTGATCGACCTCGGTGCGGGCCTCAACCGCCTGGGCGGCAGCAGCTTGCTGCAGGCGTTCAACCGAGGCGGCGGAATGCCGCCCGATCTCGACGACGCGCAGCGCTTCAAGGCGTTCTTCTCGGCGGTCCAGCAGGCCAATCGCGACGGCCTGCTGCTCGCCTATCACGATCGCAGCGACGGCGGCACGATCGTCGCCCTGCTCGAGATGGCGTTCGCCGGGCGCTGCGGCCTCGACCTGCGCCTCGACGGGTGGGGCGAGAGCGTGCTCGCCGCGTTGTTCAGCGAGGAACTCGGCGCGGTCGTGCAGATCCGCAGCGCCGATCGCGATGCGTTCCGCGCGATCCTCGCCGCGCACGGCGTCGACGCGCTCGCGCACCGCGTCGGCGTGCCCGACGCGAAACCGCGCGTGCGCCTCCGGCTCGGAAGCGAAATGCTCGCCAAGTTCGAATGGCGCGAACTCGTGCGCGCATGGTCGGAGACGAGCCATGCGATGCAGCGCCTGCGGGACAACCCGGCGAGTGCGGACGCCGAACTCGAGTGGCGCATCGACGAGGGCGATCCCGGCATCACGCCGAAGCTCGGCTTCGATCCGGCCGACGACATCGCCGCGCCCTTCATCGCTCGCGGGGTGCGCCCGCGCATCGCGATCCTGCGCGAGCAGGGCGTGAACGGCCAGGTCGAAATGGCCGCCGCGTTCACGCGCGCCGGTTTCGACGCGGTCGACGTGCACATGAGCGATCTCGCGAGCGGACGGCGCGCACTCACCGATTTCAGCGGCTTCGCCGCATGCGGCGGCTTCAGCTTCGGCGACGTGCTCGGCGCCGGCCGCGGCTGGGCGGCGTCGATCCTCTACCATCCGCGCCTGCGCGACGCGTTCGCCGCATTCTTCGCCGATCCCGCGAAGTTCGCCCTCGGCGTCTGCAACGGCTGCCAGATGCTCGCCAACCTCAAGGCGATCATTCCCGGTGCGACGCACTGGCCGCGGTTCGTGCGCAATGCGAGCGAGCAGTACGAGGCGCGCCTGGTCACCCTCGAGGTGCTCGACTCGCCGTCGATCTTCTTCGCCGGCATGGCCGGCTCGCGCATCCCGATCGCGGTCGCGCACGGCGAGGGCCTCGCGCGCTACGACGACCCCGCCGACGTCGGCCGCGCCAACGCGGCGCTGCGTTTCGTCGACAACCTCGGCCGGGCGACCGAGCGCTTCCCGCTCAATTCGAACGGTTCGGCGGGCGGCCATACCGGCTTCACGGCAGCGGACGGACGTGTGACGATCCTCATGCCGCACCCGGAGCGCGTCGTGCGCAGCGTGCAGCTGTCGTGGCGTCCGCGCGAGTGGGGTGAGGATTCGCCCTGGATGCGCATGTTCCGCAACGCGCGCGTCTGGGTCGGCTGAACCGCGGTGCGCGGACCGGCGCGGTCCGCGTCCGGCAAACCCGGCTCCACGATGGGCGCATCGGCGCTGCGAGGCTGCAACGAGACGGTCATGTCACTACCCGCAATCCCCGATCCCGAATCCCGCAGCGCGGCCATGTCGCCGATCCGCGAATTCGGCCTGAAGGCGCTGCTGTGGCTGCCGCTCGCATTCGTGGTGTGGTTCTGGGCGGCGCCGCTGTGGGTATGGCCGGCCCTGCTGATGGCCAAGCCCGTGCTGCTCGGTCACTGGGGCGACCTGTTCGAGAGCGTACGCCTCGGCGGCGAACTGCTCGATGACGGCGGCCATGTCGTCGCCCGGGCCGGCTACCTCGTCAGCCTCTCGACGCATGTGACCGTGAACGTGCAGGGCGGCACCGGCGTGCTCGAGCCGACGCTCAACCCGATGGTGTACGCATGGTCGCTGCCGCTGTTCGGCGGCCTCGCGATGGCGACGCCGCTGTCGACCGCGCGGCGTCTGCTGCAGTTCGCGCTCGCGCTCGCGGTCATCTGGCTCGGCCAGGCGTTCGGCATCGTCGCCGAGAGCCTCAAGACGCTCGCGTTCGACGCCGGTGCGAGCGGCGCCGCCGCGGTCGCGCGCGCCGGCCTGAGCGTGAACGCGATCGCGCTCGCCTACCAGTTCGCGACGCTCGTCCTGCCCGCGGTCGTCCCCGCGGCGCTCTGGATAGGCCTGAATCGTGAGTTCATCGAGAGCCTCGTCGGCCAGGGTCGGGAACCCCGACGCCATGATCGGGGTCGTAGGAAAGACGAGGGCGAAGGCCCCGACTCAGCCGGCTGATCACGACGAGGGCGCCGGATATGGAACAATGCCGCCCCCGTCCGTCTTTCGCGTTCAGGAAACCATGGCCGCCGTCGCACCGATCGAACACGCCGTCATGCCGACCGAGGCCAGCCTCGACGAGCGCATCTGCCAGTTCCTGGTCGCGCGCGGCCGCCTGAAGGAAACCGACCTCGCGCGCGGCCGGCGCCTGCACGAGGAAGACCCCGGTGCGGGCAGTCTCGTGTCGCTGCTGACGCGGCTCGGCCTCGTGTCCGAGCGCGAGATGGCCGATGCGGTATCGGAACTGCTCAAGTTGCCGCTGTTGTCGGCGAAGGAGTTCCCGGAATCGCCGCCCGCGAACGTGCAGGCTTCGGTGCGCTTCCTCAAGCACCACCACGTAGGCCCGATCGCGGAAACCGAAAGCGACGTCACCCTGCTGGTCGCCGACCCGGCCGACGCGTTCCCGGTGCAGGCGCTCGAACTCGCGACCGGTCGCGCGGTGCGCCTGAACATCGGCCTGCGCAGCGAGATCGACGATCTCATCGAGCGATACTACGGTTCGGGCCGCTCGGCGATGGGCACGATCGTCGAGAACCTCACCGACGAGAACAATCGCAGCGAAGACGACATCGAGCACCTGCGCGACCTCGCGTCCGAGGCGCCGGTCATCCGTCTGGTCAACCTGATCATCCAGCGCGCGGTCGAGCAGCGCGCGTCGGACATCCACGTCGAGCCGTTCGAGAACCGCCTCAAGGTGCGCTATCGCATCGACGGCGTGCTGCACGAAGTCGAGTCGCCGCCGGCGGCGTCGACCGCGGCGGTGATCTCGCGCATCAAGATCATGGCCAAGCTCAACATCGCCGAGCGCCGCCTGCCGCAGGACGGCCGCATCATGATCCGCGTGCAGGGCAAGGAGCTCGACCTGCGCGTGTCGACCGTGCCGACCGCGCACGGCGAGTCGGTGGTCATGCGTATCCTCGATCGCGAAGCGGTCGTATTCGACTTCCACACGCTCGGATTCACCGACCAGTTCCTGCAGCGCTTCCTCGACGTGCTCGAGCTGCCGCACGGCATCCTGCTCGTGACCGGTCCGACCGGCTCGGGCAAGACGACCACGCTGTACACGGCGCTGTCCAAGCTCAACACGCCGGACGTCAAGATCATCACCGTCGAGGACCCGGTCGAGTACCAGATCGAGGGCATCAACCAGATCCAGGCCAAGCCGCAGATCGGCCTCGACTTCAGCCACGCGCTGCGCTCGATCGTGCGCCAGGACCCCGACATCATCATGATCGGCGAGATGCGCGACCTCGAGACCGCGAAGATCGCGATCCAGTCCGCGCTGACGGGCCATCTGGTGCTGTCGACCCTGCACACGAACAATGCGGCCGGCGGCGTCACGCGCATGCTCGACATGGGCGTCGAGGATTACCTGCTCACCTCGACCGTGAACGGCATCCTCGCGCAGCGCCTGGTGCGCAAGCTCGACCGCTCGACGGCCGAGCCGTACGAAGCGCTGCCGGAAGTCGTCAAGGAATTCAATCTGGACC
>DASTSE010000019.1:0-2381 GCA_035760865.1 Dokdonella sp. | reverse complement strand
AAGCTGCGCTTCGCGGGCCGCGAACGCGTATTCCAGTCGCTGCTCGGTGCGCTGCTGATCCCGGCGCAGGTCGGCATGATCCCGTTGTTCCTGCTCATGAAATGGCTCGGCCTCGTCAACAGCTACGGCGGCGTGGTCGTGCCTGCGCTCGCGAGCGTGTTCGGCATCTACCTCGTGCGCCAGTACGCGCGATCGATTCCGGACGACCTGCTCGAGGCGGCGCGCATCGACGGCGCTGGCGAACTGCGCATCTTCGCCGCCATCGTGCTGCCGCTGCTCAAGCCGATCGTCGTGACGCTCGCGATCTTCACCTTCCTCGCCAGCTGGAACGATTTCATGTGGCCGCTGATCGTGCTCGGTGACCAGGCGAGGCAGACCGCGCCGGTCGCGCTCGCCGCGCTGTCGCGCGAGCACGTGCAGGACAACGAACTGATGATGGCCGGCTCGGTCGTGACGCTGGTGCCCGTGCTCGCGCTGTTCTTCGCGCTGCAGCGCCACTACATCGAAGGGCTGCTGCTCGGCAGCGTGAAGGGATGATCGGCCTCCGTGCGATCGCCGCCGCGCTGCTCGCGGCCGCTGCGTCGACGGCTGGAGCGACCGCCGCGTCGGAGGCGTTCGCGACCGCCTTCGCCGATCCGGCCGCATGGAACGCGTCGGGCTCCGACGACGTCGACGCTGCGCTGCACCGGGACGGCGATGCGCTCTGCCTTGCGTTCGACTTCCACGGCGTTTCCGGCTTCGCCTCGATGCGCCGCCGGCTGCCGGTCGAGTATCCAGCGAACTACGCGATCGCATTCCGCGTGCGCGGCGACGCGCCCGCCAACGCGTTGCAGTTCAAGCTCGTCGACGCGAGCGGCGACAACGTCTGGTGGGGCGTTCGACCCGACTTCGCGTTCCCACGCGAGCCACGCGCGCTTCGCTTCAAGAAGCGGCAGCTCGACTTCGCCTGGGGCCCGGCGACCGACAGGACCCTGCGCCGCAGCGAGTTCGTCGAATTCACGATCTACGCCGGCCGCGGCGGAAAGGGCGAAGCGTGCTTCGATCGACTCGCGTTCGAAACGCTCGCGCCCGAGCCGGCGACGTGGCCCGCGCCGCGCGCGAGCGCATCGTCCTCGCTCGACGGCGCGCCGCCGTCGCTTGCGCTCGACGACGAATCGAAGCACGCGTGGCGCAGCGATCCGCGCCGCGGCCGCGAGCAGTCCTTCACGCTCGATTTCGGCACGCGCCGCGAATTCGGCGGCCTGGTCCTGCGCTGGACCGACGACGCGCCCGCGACGCGCTACGACGTCGAATTGTCCGACGACGCACGCCACTGGCGCGGCGTCCGGCATGTCGACGCCGGCAACGGCGGCGCCGATCCGCTCGCACTGCCCGAATCGGAGGCGCGCTACGTGCGCGTCGCGATGCACGCAGGCCCGAAGGACGGCTACGGCCTGGCCGCGATCCGGGTCGAGCCGCTGTCGTTCGGCGCATCGACGAACGCGTTCTTCGGAGAACTCGCGCGGCGCGCGCGACGCGGCCTGTATCCGCGCGGCATCCTCGGCGAACAGACCTACTGGACCGTGGTCGGCACCGACGGCGGCCACGAAAGCGGCCTGCTGTCGGAAGACGGCGCGCTCGAAGTCGCGCGCGGCGGCTTCTCGATCGAGCCGTTCCTGCTCGACGAACGAGGGCACTTCACGACCTGGGCCGACGCTCGCATCACGCACGCGCTGCGGGATCGCTACCTGCCGATGCCGAGCGTGCGCTGGAGCTTGCCCGGCGTCGAGCTCGACGTCGCCGCGTTCGCCGCCGGCGGGCCCGGCGACTCGCGCCTGCTCGCGAGCTACGTCGTGCGCAACACCGGCACGCAGCCGCGCGCACTCACGCTCGCACTCGCGCTGCAACCGTTCCAGGTCAATCCGTCGGTGCAGTTCCTCAACACCCCGGGCGGCGTCAGCCCGATCGGCAGCCTTGCCTATGCGGACCGCGCCGTCGTCGTCGACGGCCGCGCGCGCGTGTACACGCGCGACGCAGCCGAGCGCTTCATCGCGAGCGCGTTCGATTCGGGCATGATCGCCGAACGGCTCGCCGCGCCGACGCCGGCCGTGCCGCTCGCCGAAGCGGTCGCCGATGCGACCCGGCTCGCTTCGGGCGCCCTGCTCTACCGGCTCGAGCTCGCCCCGGGCGCGAGTCGCACGATCGCGATCTCGGTGCCGCTCGACGCCGGTGCGACGCCCCCGCTCGACGGCATCGGCAGCGACGACGCGCTCGACGCCGAACGCGCACGCGTCGCCTCCTACTGGCATCGCGTGCTCGACCGCGTCACGCTGCGCTTGCCGGCCTCCGCGCGCCCACTCGCCGACACCGTGCGCACCGCGCTCGCGCACATCCTCGTCAGC
>DASTSE010000018.1:0-9640 GCA_035760865.1 Dokdonella sp. | reverse complement strand
GTCTCGGGCCCGTCGCACGGCCACGCGGGCCGTATCCGCCGCGGCCTCCCTTCGCGTGGACCGATTTCGGCGTAGAGTGCGCACCTGCACGCGGCGGACTGCCGTCGCGGCTGCCGAGGGGGAACCTACGATGAAGCGTCTGTCGCTCGCGCTGTGCGCCATGATCGGCGCGGCGATCGCGGTCCATGGCTTCGCGTCCGACCCTGCGCCTGCGGCCGCGGCATCCGAGTGGTCGGTGTGGGGCGGTGAAGTCGGCGTGCACTGGAACCGCGATCTCGCGCGCGACATCGGCTTGCGCATCGAGGCGCCGCGACATCGGCTCGCCGACACCGCCGACCATCACTTCGAACGCTTCGAAGTGCGGCGCAGCGGCGCGCTCGAATTCCGCATGGACGGCCACGCCTTCCGCGGCTTCGCGGGCGGCTCGCTGCAGGCGCGCGGCGGCTACGTGCTCGAGTTCGACGGCGGTCGCATCGACCTCACCGATTTCCGCCTCGTGCCGCGCGACGACGATGCATTCGTGCTCGACCTCGTTTCCGCGGACGGCAAGGCGTGGTTCTACGTCGATCGCCTCATGTACGAGCAGACCGGCAGCGAGGGCATCCTGTCCGTGCGCACGATGGACCTGCGCATCGGCGAGGAACTCGCCGCACGACTCGGACAGCCGGATGTCGCGGGCTGGACGGTCGCCGACATGGAACTCACGAGCGAAGTCCTGAGCCGCGGTCCACTGCTCGCCCCGCTCGCCTGCAACGTCAGCACGGGTTCCGGCTGCACGTTCGCCGGCGCCGCGGCGCCCGGCGGCGGCACCTACCAGGCCGACCTCTTCATGAAGTCGTTCTCGCTGCAGTACTCGCGTTGCAGCGGCTGCACGGGCCCGTCCGGCAGCGGCACGATCGTGTTCACGCCGTCGTCGACGTTGAAGAACAACGTCAATGCGGGTTCCATCCAGACCACGGTGAGCGGGCAGGGCGCGCTCGGCAGCAGCACCGCGCTCTGGGCTGCGGACATTCCGTGGTTCACGATGTTCTCGGGCAACTTCCCGCCGTACGGCAACGACCAGCACCCGTACCTGATCTGGAACATGTATCGCATCGATGCGGACGGCAGCATCGAGCAGATCGGCCGATCGGGCGTCAAGCACGCGTTCCTCACCACCAATGTCGGCTGCGCCGACGGCCGAGGCAGCGGCCACGTGATAGGCGCTGCGTGCGAGGACACGTACGCGGTGAGCAACAACGACGACAGCACGCGCCTCGGTCCGCGTTCGGAAATCATTCCCGCGACGAACCAATGGGGACGCTGCGGCTCGATCTACGACGCCGACTGCAACGGCTCCAACGACCATCCCGCGGTCGGCGACTACGACCAGCGCCTCAAGGTCGGCGAATCGCAGATCAGCCTGAGCGCGAATCCGGGCGCGACGTTCCTGTTCGAGTCGTGGTACCTCGCGCGCGAGGACATCAACATCTACAACTCGATGGGCACGGTCGCCTCGACGCAGAACTGGAACGGCAGCGTCTGGGGCATCAGCGCATCGACGTACAAGCTCGATTCGGCGATCGACCGCTGGGTCAGTCCGACCTCGCCGCCCGCGAACGCGAAGAACAGCGAACTTTCGGTCGGGGAAGGCCACGCGCGCCTCGCCGTCAAGGTCACCGACAACGGCGACGGCACCTGGCGCTACGACTACGCGGTCATGAATTTCGATTTCGCGCGCGCGACGACGCAGGGCGCGGAGCCGAACCTGCGCGTGCTGTCGAACAAGGGCTTCGACCGCTTCAGCGTGCCGATCGCCGACGGCGCGGTCGTGAGCGCGACGCGCTTCCGCGACGGCGACCTCGTCGCCGCCAACGACTGGACCGTCGACACTTCGGGCGGTCGCGTCACATGGACCGCGCCGGCGGCAGGACCGACGCTCGACTGGGGCACGCTGTACGCGTTCTCGCTCACCGTCAATGCGCCGCCGGCGTCGCTCGACGGCAGCCTGCGCGTCGCGCAGTCCGGCACTCCCGCGAGCTACGATCTCGCCACGCTCGCGCCGGGAACGGCCGCGCCGGTTCCGAGCGCGACGGTTGCGCCGACCGATCTCGCGTTCGACCTCGTGCAGGGTGCGAGCGACACGCACTCGTTCACGATCGGCAACGCGGGCGCCGTCGGCAGCACCTTGCACTTCACGGTCGATACCGCGCCGTCGTCATGCGCCAGCCCGGCAGCGGTCGCATGGCTCGCTGCGTCGCCTGGTTCGGGCTCGATCGCACAGGGCGCGCCCGCGCAGTCGATCGACGTGACCGCGATTGCGGCGAGCCTCGCTCCCGGCAACTACACGGCGAAGGTCTGCGTCCACAGCGACGATCCCGCCCATTCGCTGATCGAAGTCGCGGTCGCGCTCGCCGTCAGCGCGCCGCCGCCGACGGCCGCGGTCGCGCCGACGAGCGTTTCGCTCGATCTCGTGCAGGGCACGAGCGGAAGCACGTCGTTCACGCTCGGCAACAGCGGCGCCGTCGGCAGCACGTTGCATTACACGATCGATACCGCGCCGGCGTCGTGCGCGAGTCCGGGTGCGGTCGCCTGGCTCGGCGCATCGCCGGCATCGGGCTCGATCGCGCAGGGCGCGCCGTCGCAACCGATCGCGGTGAACGCCGACGCGACGGGCCTCGTGCCCGGCGACTATTCCGCCAAGCTCTGCGTGCGCAGCGACGACCCCGTCGACGCGGTGATCGAAGTATCGGTCGCGCTGTCGGTCGCGTTGCCGCAGCCGACGGCGTCAGTCGCGCCGGGCGCGCTCGCGCTGTCGCTCGTGCAGGGCACGAGCGGTTCGCTCGCCTTCACGATCGGCAACAGCGGCCAGGCCGGCAGCGTGCTCCACTTCACGCTCGACACCGCGCCGGCATCGTGCGGGACTCCGGCGACGGTCGCATGGCTGTCGCTCGCGCCGATGTCCGGCTCGGTCGTGCAGGGCGCGGCGCCGGCGAACATCGGCGTCTTCTTCGACGCCGCCGCGCTCGCGCCGGGCAGCTACAGCGCATTCGCCTGCGTGCACAGCGACGACCCGTCGCACGCGACGATCGCGATCAACGTGTCGATGGAGGTAACGGCGCCGGTACCCTCGGCTCTGGTCAGTCCAACGAGCTTCGAATTCCACCTGCTGCAAGGCGCGACCGCGAACGCGGGCTTCAACCTCGCCAACGTCGGCGACGGCGCCAGCGTGCTGCACTACACGATCGACGAGGCTCCGGCGACATGCGCGAGCGCAGCGGGCGTGCCTTGGTTGTCGGCGACGCCGTCGTCGGGTTCGGTCGAAGAAGCGGGCGTGCCCGCGGTCGTGCTCGTGCACGTCGACGCGAGCGCGCTCGACGCCGGCGCGTACACGGCGAAGGTCTGCGTGCGCAGCGACGATCCCGCGCATCCGACGATCGAGGTCGCGGTGACGCTCGCGGTCAGCGACGTGATCTTCGCGAACGGGTTCGACCCGGCACCGTGATCGCGTCGCGGGCGAACGCGCGTTGCGCGTTCGCCCGCAGCTCGCCGCTCAGCGCGAGGGGCCGATCTCGAGCACGTGCTGCGCGGGGCCGGGCAGGAACGGCGTCGGCGTGCCGTGAACCCAGTCCGCGTGGCCGGCGCCGTAGTACGGCGACAGCGGATGGCCGCTCTGGCCGCCGGGCATCATGAAGTACCCGTGCGCCTCGTCGCCCGGCGCGACCGCAAATCGCTCGGAGGCGCCGAACGAGGGGCTCTGCACGCGCGGCATGTTGGCGTCGCCGGGCAGCGCTTCGTAAGGCATGTCGAGCCAGCGCGCGGCGAACGCGGGCAGGCCACGCGACAATGGATGCGCGATGCGCGCGGTGTTGTGTTCGCCCCAGCGCCGCGCCGCGATGCCGCCGGGTTGCTCGTCGAGGCGCGCGCCCGCGCGGTCGAGCGCGGCGATCATGAGTGCGTCCCAATCGGCCGTGCCGGGCGGCAACAGGTGCGGCGGACGTTGCGTGAGCAGTTTCCACACGGCCTGCTCGGACTGCGGCATCTTCGGCAGCTTGAAGTCGGGGAACTGCTTGCGCACCGCCGCCGCGAACCCGTCCATCACGGTGTCGATGACCTCGCCGCGCCAGCTGCGCACGAGCCGGTAGGCGACCGAATCGGTCGACGCACGGCCATGCCAGTCGGCGAGGATCGTCTTCATCGCGTCGTGCAGCGGCGATGCGGGAGCGCGATTGAGCTCGAACTCGAGCAGGTCCTTCCAGTGCTCGAGGAACAGCGCGCGATCGTCGAGCTGGATCTCGAGCAGGTCGGCGGGATCGAAATGCTCCTTCGCACGCAGGCCGTCGCGGATCTGCGCCGCGCGCGCGCCGAGGTCGTAGCCGCCGTCGCCGAGCAGTGCGAGCGCCGCATCTTCGACCGAACGCTGGTTCGCGCTCCACAGGCGTTGCCACGGCGGATTCGCGACGAGCGGATGCAGGTCGTCCGCTACCCAGCCGTCCCAACCCGTGCCCGACGTCGACCAGTCCGACGGCAGGTTCGGATCGTAGCCGCCGCTGCGCTTCGGGATGCGTCCGGCGATCGTCCAGGCGATGCTGCCTGCCGCGTCGCCGACGATGAGGTTCTGCGGCGGTATGCCGCTCGCATGCGCGACGGCGACCGCCTCGTCGACCGAGCGCGCGGCCTCCAGCCGCACGAGGTCGACGTCGATCCCGCCCGGTTGCTGCGCGACCCACGCAAAGGCGAGTGGGACGCCGTCGGTATCCTTCGCGGTGATCGGTCCCCAGCGCGTCTCCTCGACCTCGAGGATGTCGTCGCCCGCACCGTGCACGCGGATGCGCTCGGCATGCTTTTCGATCGTCGCCCAGCCTTCCGGCACGCGATAGCGCGTCGGGTCCTGCGGATCGCGAATGACGCGCACCCAGTCGGCCGAGTCGACGTAGCTGTTGGTGAAGCCCCAGGCGACATGGCGGTTGCTGCCGGCGACGACCGCGGGCGTGCCGGGCAGGCCCGCGCCGGTCACGTCGACCTGCATGCCGGGGCGCCGCGGATCGGGATAGACGATGCGCGTGCGAAACCAGAGGTTCGGCACGCGCAGGTCGAGGTGCATGTCGTTGGCGACGAGCGCGGCACCGCCAGCGAGCGCACCGGCGACCGCGAACGCGTTGCTGCCGGGCACGCGCGGGTCGGTGACGCCGTGGCTGCCGCGCAGCAGTGCCGGATCGAGCGTGCGCAGGTCGATGGCGTCGGCGGCAGGCGGATCCGGCCAGCTCAACGGCGCGCCCGCGATCGGCGCGTCCCAGCCGCCGCCGCTCGCGGTCAGGAAGGCGTACGCGGACGCGGGCAACGCCGCGTGCATGCGCGAGAACGCGAGCTCGCGCTTGCCTTCGGCGTCGTTGAGCGTGAACGCCATCGCCGCGATCACGAGCAGCGTGTCCTCGCTGCGCCACGGCGCCGGTTCGTTGAACGTCGCGAGGTACGCGAACGGCCGCACCGCCAGATCGGCGAGGCCCGCATTGACGCCGTCGCGGTACGCATCCAGCGCATCGCGCTGTCGCGGCTGCAACTGCGCGAGCGCGCGCTCCATGCGCGCGCGCATGCGATGTGCGCGCGCGGTGCGGTCGAGCGGCAGCGCGGCCTTGCCGAACAGCTCGGCGAGCTCGCCCGCCGCGCGTCGGCGCAGCACGTCCATCTCGAAGAAGCGTTCCTGCGCATGCACGTAACCGAGCGCCCAGCTCGCGTCGCGCCGGCTGCCGGCTTCGACGGTGACCGTACCGAGCGCATCCCGTTCGACGCGCACCGTTTGCTTCAGCGCAGCATCGGCGATGCGGCCTTCGTACCGGGGCAGGCTGCCGCGCAATGCGAGCCAACCGGCGGCGCTGACTGCGACCGCGAACAGGACGAGCAGCAGGGCGAGTCGCTTCAGCAATCGGCGGGCAGGCGGCATCGGCAAATCCAGGCGCGAGAGAGCGCGCATCGTAGTCGATCGCCGCTTCGCAGGCATGCGGACGCCGCCGTCCTCGCGACGCCGCGACGGTCCGGTGCAGCAATGCCCCCGTCGTCGTCGCGCCCGCGCACCGGTCGGGCACGCATCGATTCCACCAGCCGCAGCGGCTGCGCGGCGCGGGTAGACGTGCTTGTGCACAGCAACACGGGTTCGACCTGCCGCGAAGCGCGACCGATCCGGTCTGCACGCCCGACTGAACAGGGGTAGTTGTGACGAAGTGGTCGAGAGGCATATAGTCAGGCGGCCTCGAATGCCAATGGCGTCACATTGCGATCGAGGCAATGGAGAGGTGCGTTGGCGGTTGCCGGGTGAACCGGCGCCAGGTCGGGTTTTGTTGCGCGTCGACTGGGGTCTTGCGCATGAACAACCGATGTCGCTGCAAGACTGCGCTTCCGCAGTCGAGGCCTACCAACTCATTTTCGTTTGCGCTTGCCGCGGTCGCAGCAGGCGCGCTTTCGCGTGGTCGTAGTTACGGCTCCTTCGTCGATTTACGGGGGTAATTCGCATGAAACGCTTGTTGACGCGTACTTTGACATCGTGCGCACTCGGAACACTGCTCGCGGGCAGCGCGTACGCTGAAACCTTCAGCACCAACACACCGGTAGCCATTCTGGACGGTGCCTACAACGGCACACTCGCAACGATGAGCTGCTCGCCGATCGACGCCAGCGCGATTCCGGCTGCAGATACCGTCACCCACATTTCGATAACCACGGGCCTGACGCATACTTGGCTTGGCGATATCACCCTCAAGCTGATCAGTCCGACCGGCACCGTGCTTGGCGTCTTCAGCCGACCGGGCGCGGCGGATGCGGCGGACGATGGCGGCGCAGGCGGCTTCGGCGACGACTCCGAGCTGGTCTCGGCCAATCCACTCAACTTCGACGACGCATTGGCGGGGGATCCCGAGACACTCGGATCAACGCTCGGCGATACGCAAGCGGCGTGCCGCGACGACGCTATCTGCGACTACCATGCGAACCCGGGTCCCGTCGTCGGCGTCCCGAACTTCGCCGGATTCAACGGTGAGCTCGCTTCGGGCACCTGGAACCTCTGCGGCGGCGACTCGGCCAATGCGGATACGGGCTCCATCGATGGCTGGAGCATCACGATCGACCACGTCGCTCCGATCGTCACGCACACCGTGACGCCGAGCGTCGGCACGCCGTCGGGCTCGATCAGCCCGAACACGGCGCAGGTCGTCAATGACGGCGACACCACCGCGTTCACGCTCACGCCCGATGCCGGTTTCCATATCGACACGGTCGGCGGCACCTGCGGCGGCACCCTCGCCGCCGACACCTACACGACGGACGCGATCACGGCCGACTGCACGGTCATCGCGAACTTCGCCGCGGACGGCGGTGGCGGTACGTTCCCGCCCGACGAGAACTTCGACGAAGTCACCGCACCGGCACTGCCGGCAGGCTGGGTGACCTCGACCACGACCGGCACCGACTTCACGACCGTGACCGACGCCGCCGATACGGAGCCGAATGCCGCGTTCGCGACCGACCTGCCCGCGGTGAACGACTTCACGCTCGACTCGCCGTCGTTCGTGCCGCTCGGCACCACGACGCTGACGTTCCGCCACCAGTTCAACCTCGAAAACACCTTCGACGGCGCGGTGCTCGAGATCAGCATCAACGGCGGTCCGTTCACGGACATCGTCACGGCCGGTGGTTCGTTGGATGCGGGTGGCTACACGGGCACGATTTCGTCGAACTTCAGCAGCCCGATCGCGGGCCGCCAGGCGTGGACGGGCAGCAGTGGCGGCTTCATCACGACCGTCGCAACCCTGCCGGCTGCCGCCACCGGCCAGCCGACCGTGCTGCGCTTCCGCACCGCGGACGACAGCTCCGTCGCGCCGGACACCGGTCCGGGCTGGTGGGTCGATTCGATCCACCTCTCGTTCGCGACGATCCCGTCGGTCGCGAAGGCGTTCGCGCCGAGCACCGTGCAGGTGAACACGGACAGCACGCTCACGATCACGCTGACGAACCCGACCACGGGCGCGGCGACCTTGACGGCTGACCTCGTCGACACGTTGCCGGCCGGCCTCGTCGCGACGGCGGCGTCGGCGACGACGACCTGCACCGGCGGTACGGGTGCGAGCAACACGTCGGGCTCGGTCACGCTGGCTACCGGTGCGGTGATCCCGCCGAACGGTACGTGCGTGGTGGCGGTCACGGTCAATTCGGCGACCGAGGGCAGCTACGTCAACACGATCCCGACCGGTGCGCTGCAGACCGACATCGGCAACAACGACACGGACGCGACCGCGACCCTGACGGTGCAGACGCCGCCGGTCGCCGTGGTCACGCCGAATGCGCTGTCGATCTCGGCCGTCGCCGGAGGCACCGGTTCCACGCCGCTGAACATCGCCAATACCGGTGGCAGCACGCTGACTTACAGCGTCAGCGAAGGCACGACCGCGATCAACGGTCGCACGCGCCTGCAGGGCAATAGCTACCGCACGGTCTCGAAGGCCGCGGAAGTCATGCGGGCGAAGTACGGCCCGGCATCGCTCGCGCACAATCCGAAGGCGGGCATGCCGCCGGCGATGCATCGTCCGGTCAAGCCACTCGGTGCCTTGCAGATCTCGCAGATGGCGGACAACACCCCGGGTGACGAGGGCGTCTCCTGCGGCGTGAGCGGCACGTCGACCACGGCCAACAGCTGGTGGCGTCGCTTCTACTTCAGCGAGCATCCGGGCGTCGGTGCGAGCACGAACGTCACCAGCGTAACGATTTCGTCCGGCAGCAATGGCCCGAGCGGCGTGCCCGTCACGATCAACCTGTACACGATTCCGCACGGCACGCCGGTCGACACGATCCCGACCGCGTCGCTGACGCCGATCGGCACGGGTACGGGCACGATCGACAGCGGCCTCGTCTCGGTGACGATCCCGGTCAGCGGCGCGATCGCCGACACCGCGGGCAACGATCTCGTCGTCGAGTACCACATCGAAGCCGTCGCCACGGGCCAGTTCTTCCCGGGCGCGAACGCGACCGCGGAAACGCATCCGACCTTCCTGTCGGCGGCCGACTGCGGCGTCAACGAGCCGACGCCGGCTAGTGCGATCGGTTCGGGCTTCCCGAACTTCCACCTGACGATGATCGTCAACGTCGGCGGCACGCCGCCGGCGACCTGCGCGAACCCGGCCGACATCCCGTGGCTGAGTGAAGCACCGGCCGGTGGTTCGGTCGCGGCGGGTGCGAACTCCGACGTCACCGTGACGGCGGATGCGGCGAGTCTCGCTGAGGGCACTTACACGGCGAACGTCTGCGTCGGCTCGAACGATCCGGTCACGCCGCTTGTCACCGTGCCGGTCACCCTGACGGTCGGGCCCGCACCGGTGGTGTTCTGCTCGGGTGGCGCGGATGAGATCTTCTGCGACGGCTTCGATCCGGCCGGCGGACAGGCGGGCACGTACACCGACCGCACGACGTTCCTCACCCATGTCGCGGCCGGCTTCTACGAGAACGGCTTCGATGATGCGGTGCCGGGTCCGATCGCGTCGATGAACTACACGAGTGGCGGCTGGGCGTACACGGTCGCGGCGAGTTCGGACACGCTGTACAACGACACGGGCCTGATCTCGACGAACCAAGCGGCCGATTCGATCGTCGTCACGTTCACGGGCGATCCGGTCACGGC
>DASTSE010000017.1:0-2453 GCA_035760865.1 Dokdonella sp. | reverse complement strand
CCGCCGCCATCTCGGCGAGGCGATGGAGCTGGTCGAGCGCTTGGGCAACGCGGTCGAGCTGGTCGAGAACGAGTGCGACGCGCAGCTGGGCGTCGAAGCCATGCTCGTCCTCGAACGGGACTTCGCGGTACCAGCCGAGCGCGGCCTCGAGCTTGCCCGTGAGCTCGGCGATCTGCCCGAGCAGGTACAGGCGCTTGGGCGAGCGTTCGGTCTTGTCCGACTCCACCTCGCGGTAGAGCTCGGTGAGCGCGCGCTTGTCGACCGCGCGCGCTGCATAGGCGGCACGTGCGGCGTAGGTCGTGTCGTCCTGCGGCCCGGCGACGAGCGCGCGCGCGGCGGCCGCGTTGTCGCCGCTGTCCGCGAGCAGGGCCGCGTACCCGCTGCGCAGGCGCAGGCTCGCCGGCACGTGCTGCAGGCCCTCGGTGTAGATCGAGCGCGCCGCGGCCTTGTCGCCGCCGTCGATCGCGAGGCGCGCGCTCCACGCGTAGGCATCGATGCCGTGGAAGCGGGCCACCGCGGCATCGACGATGCGGCGCGCGAGCGCCTTGTCGCCGAGCTTGAACGCGAGCTGGCTCAGCGCGACACGATTCGACTCGCTCGCGCTTGCCGCGGACGACTTGATGAGGTCTTCGAGCAGCGAAACCGCCGCGGCCTTGTCGTCAGCGTTCAGCAGCAGCTGCGCCACGAGGCGCCAGGACGCGTCGCCGCCGCGCCCGGCCAGCGCGACGAGTTCGCTGCGCGCGGCGTCCATGCGCCTTTCGCCGAGCGCGATCCATGCACGCGCCTGCGCGACGCCGGCATCGTCCGGAGCGAGTTGCTGCCAGCGCGCGAGCGAGCGCGTCGCGAGCGGCCAGTCCTTCTGCGACAACGCGAGGCGGGTCGCCTCCTCGGCGAGCGCAGGATCGTTCGACAGCGCCGCGGCGTCGCCGAAACCGCGCGCGGCCGAGGCGAGATCGTTGTCCTGCAGCGCGAACTGCGCCGCAAGCAACTTCAGCATCAGGTCCTGCTCGGGCGCGACCGGCGCGACGGCCACCGACGGTGCGACAGCATGCCGCGGCGCCGGGCTCGCGCACGCCGCGACGAGCGCGGGGAGAATGCACGTGAGCGCCGCCCGCAGCGTGGAAAATCGGTCGATGGACATCGTGGAATGCATGCAAAGCCTTGTCTTGCTTGATATCGCGGCAACGCGCCCGCACAATTTCGCGGCGCGCCAACGCGGCGCAGGCCGCACCGGGTTAGCTTAGCCGATCCCGGCGCCTCGTTCGGGACGCAGACGGCGCTTTCGAGGCGAAAATCGCCCATCCTCCGGTCTTTCCACCATGGCGCTGATTGCCCTCGGACTCAACCACCTGACCGCACCGGTCGCCCTGCGCGAACGCATCGCTTTCCCGCCGGAAGCGACCGGGCCTGCGCTGGCCGGGCTCGCGGCGGAACCGGGCGTTCGCGAAGCGGCCATCCTGTCCACCTGCAACCGCACCGAGCTCTATTGCACGGTCGAGGCCGGCGCCGAGCACGTTCCCGCACAATGGCTGCGCCGCCACCACGAACTGACCATCGCGCGTGTCGAGGAGTTCCTCTATCACCACCACGACGCCGACGCCGTGCGGCACCTGTTCCGCGTCGCGACGGGCCTGGAGTCCATGGTCCTCGGCGAGCCGCAGATCCTCGGCCAGGTCAAGGATGCGTACGCCTACGCGCGCGAGGCGCACACGCTGAAGGCCCCGCTGGAGCGACTGTTCCAGAACACGTTCGCGGTCGCCAAGCGCGTGCGATCGGACACGCGCATCGGCGCGAATCCGGTTTCGGTCGCGTTCACCGCGGTGCGCCTCGCCGAACGCGTATTCGCCGACCTCGCCGAGGCGTGCGTGATGCTCATCGGCGCGGGCGAGACGATCGAGCTCGCCGCGCGCCACCTCGCCGAAGCCCGGGTGCGCCGGCTGATCGTCGCCAACCGCACGCTCGACAACGCGCAAGCGCTCGCGACGCGTTTCGGCGGCTATGCGATCGCATTGACCGACATCGGCAAGCATCTTGCCGAAGCCGACGTCGTGATTTCCTCGACCGCGAGCCGGGAGCCGGTGCTTCTGCGCGAGCAGGTCGCCGCCGCGATCGCGGCGCGGCGGCGCAAACCGATGTTCCTCGTCGACATCGCGGTGCCACGCGACATCGAAGCGGGCGCGGCCGAGATCGAGGACGTCTACCTCTACACGATCGACGACCTGCGCGAGATCATCGACGACAACCTGCGCTCGCGGCGCGAAGCCGCGCGCGAGGCGGAGGCGATGATCGAACTGTCGGTCGAGCACTTCATGGGCTGGTGGCGCACGCTCGACCTGCGCAACCCGGTCGTCGACCTGCGGCGCATCGCCGAAGCGAACCGCGACGAATCGCTGGCCAAGGCGCACGCGCTGCTCGCACGCGGCAGGTCGCCCGAGGAAGCGCTCGCGTTCCTC
>DASTSE010000016.1:0-4508 GCA_035760865.1 Dokdonella sp. | reverse complement strand
CTGCGTGTCATGTCGTTCTCCATTCGTGAGACCAGTTGTTAGAAGCACCGACGGGCTCTCGCCCGCCGGCGCACCGCACCATGCAACGACCAAGGAGCACGGGCGCGGGTTTTCAAAATGGCACGTCCTCGGATTCTTCCTCGTCATCGCGCTCGGAATCGCCAGGCGCCTCGTCGTCCTCGAAGTCATCGGCGCGGCCATAGCGATCCGCCATGACGCGTTCCAGGCCTTTGCGGTAGTAGGGATCGATGAAGTCCTGGCGCAGACACCAGTCGATGAAGCCATCGTCGAGGTCGGTGAGCGGCACGCCCTCGTATTTCTTCATCGGGCACGTGCGCGGGATGCGGCATTCCTCGCTGAACTGCCAGAGCGCCGACCAGGTCGTGATTTCAGGACGCAGCCGCAAGATGTCGGCGAGCAGGATCGCCGCGAGTCGGCAGTCGTGGTAGGCGCTGTGCGCATCTTTCAGCAGTGCGCGCGTTTCAACCGTGGCGCCGCAAATCAGGTAGATCAGCGCGCTCAGCGAGTAGCCGCCGGCGTCGGGATACACCCACTGCGCCATGGCATGCGTGTCGATGCGCTTGACGTCGGGACGCCCGGCGGCTTCCCAGTCGAAATCCACGGAATGACCGATGACGTACTTGCAGTCGGCCGGCACCGCGAACTCCGACGACGGCCGGCATCCTTCGAGCTCGTGCGGCAAGATGTGATGCACGGCCATGGCGCCGGTCGTAATGGGCTTGCCGGGCTTGAAGCGCTCGAGATTGGCGCCAGTCAGCATCAGCGGCAGGCGGATGTCATCCCCGTCGCCGAATAGGTCATCGGCATTCAGCAGCAGGATCGTGCAGGCCTCGATGATCTCGCCTTCGCGCTTGTCGGTGGTCTCGGTGTCGAGCAGATAGGCGTTGCTCATATGCGCGCCCCCACATCGACCTGCATACCGGTCGTCGGATTCGCCGCGTAGTAAGGTTGTCCCCACTCGCGGAAGTACGGGTCCGTGCACATCAGTCGGGACCAGCCAGCACGTACCGCTGCCGGTCCGCCGTCGTCGAGCAGGCGACCGATAAAACTGCCGCCGCAGGGGTGATCGGCCGTGTCGACGTAGTCGAAGTGACGATCAAAGCCTCGATCCTCGTGCGCTATGCGAGCAAGTGCCGAGAGCTCGCGCTGCACGCCTAGGAACGTGTCGCGATCCTGCTGGACGAAGCCTTCGCCGTTCGCGAATTCCGTCGTCGTGGGCACCGGGCGCAGGCGCGCCAGGATTTCGGCGACGCGCGCGACAAGCGCTTCGTGCTTGCGGCACGCGACCTCGGTCTCGAAGAAGAGGCCGTCGTCGGATTGGTAGCGCGTGACGGTCTTCACGCCGCACGCTCCGCGGTTTCCGCAGCCTTGATGTGACCGTCCTCGACGATGAAGCCGACGCCGTCGCCGTTAGAGACCTGCTCGACCCATACCTGCAGATCGTGCTCGTGCGCGTAGGTCGCGAGCCACGCGAGCGACCCGTCGTCGAGCAGGCTGCCGTCGCGCACGTGGATGACGCGCAACTTCGGATTCAGCGCGGCCGCGATGGCGACAGATGTGCGCAGCTGCTCGGCGCTCGAACCCTGCGCGAACGGCACGCCGTTCAACAGGATCTCGCCGTCGCCGAACGTGATGCCAGGCACGGGCATCTTCGCCTCGCTGATGGCCTTTTCCTTGGCGGCGTTGCGGGCACCGATTCGCGCCGTCAACTCGTCGCTCTCTTTCTCGAGGGCGGCCGCCATTCGTTCGAGGCTGGCTTTCTGCTCACGCTTCTTGGCGACCTCGTCGAGCTGGCGGTTGGTCTCGCGCGCGGCGTTGAGTTGTTCGGCCACGGCCGAGACGTCGATTCGCGGCGGCGGCGCCGGCAGGCTGTTCAACAGGTCTTCGCCGGTCTTGACGTCGTGCTCGCGCGCCTCGATACGCGCCTTGAGGTCCGCAATGCGGTCCTCCAAATCCGATAGTTCGCGACGATCTTCGGCGAGACGTCGCTTGTTGTCGTCGAGCGCGCGCGTGGCGTCCTGCAGGCGCTGGCCATGCGCCGCGATTTCCTGTTCGCGCTGCGTGGCACTCGCCATCTCGGCGACGAGCGCCTGCTCGTCGACGCGTTCCGGCAACTTGGTCGGGATCGCGATGACGCTGGCGGCCGCCCGAGCCTCGCGCGCGCGCCGGTTGATGTCCGTGCGGTTCTCGTAGTCGCCGCGGTTCTTGTTCGCGATCTCGTCGAAGTCGACGGTAGGCACGAGGGCGGCGAGCGCATCGAACTGGTCGCGCGGTTTCATGCGCGCGAATTCCAGGGGGTCGAACGTCATGGCGCCGATGAGTTCGTCGAGCATCTTCTGCGGGCTGCTGAAACGCTGGCCGTCGGCGCTCTCGACGGCGAGCGAAGTCGTTACCTCGCCGGCATCGGTAAGCCGGAATTTGCGCGTCACGACGAACCTGCCGAGGTCGACGCGGATCTTGGCCTCGCGCGCGCCCTTGTGTACGGGCACGTCGGGCGCCGCATCCTTGCCGGCCAGGGCGGCCCACAGTGCGGTGAGCACGCTGCTCTTGCCCTGCGCGTTCTTTCCCGTGAGCGTGACGATGTCGCCGGCCGGCGTGATGTCCACGGCAACCAGCCGCAGGAAGTTTTCGACCTTGAGGTTAATGACGCGCATGGCGTTTCTCCGGAGTGCGTTGGGGTTACTTGGCGGACTGCTCGAGCGCGGCCCTGCGGTCGAACTTCGCGGCTTCGAGCGTCACCGGCATCGAACGACCGGTGGCCGTGTAGTCACTGACGACGTCCTTCCAGCGCTCGTCGAGGTTCTTGAGCGAGGCAGCGCCGCGCAGGTATTTCTCGGCTTCGACGTCGTCGAACTGCGGATCGGCACCGTCGACGGCTCCCGCCTGGCCGCCATCTGCGGGCTGCGCATCGGAACCGCCTGCTGCGGCGCCTTCGGCTTTCCGCAGTGCATCCAGGTCGACGGCGAACTCGCCGTTCGCGCCGCGCTGCGCGTCGTAGATGTCGTGCAGTTCGTCGTCCGTGCGGATGCCCATCGCGATCTCGGGCGCCGTCGTGTTGATCATCCAGGCGGCCGCGCGATAGCGAAGCATTTGCTCTGGAATGGTCTGCCACTTCGAGCCCGACTTGTTGTACCAGCCTTCCTTCTTCGCCATGTCGATAGTGATGAGCGGGCCCTCGATGAGCTCGCCCGTCGCGAGTTCCTTCGAGTACGCGATGCAGCCCCAGTCGTCCTTGCCGCGCGTGCCGACCATCCGATACTTGACGGATGAATAGCGGCCGCACTCGTTGAAGCATGCGATCAGGAACTTCGACGACCAGCCGGGGTTGCCGTGCACGACGTAGAGGTTCTGCATGACCATGAGAGGATCGGCGCCGATGCGCGATGCCATGTTGAGCGCAATCACGCAGTTCGGAATGTTGTTCTGGTAACGCTGCGGCACGAGTGTGCTCGCCGCCAGGCATTTCGCGGCGCGCTGTGCGAGTTCGAAACTCTGCAGATCGGTGAAGCCGACGCGGACTTGCGGCAGGTTCTGAATGTCCTGGCCGCCCTGCGATTTCAGCGCGGTGAGCGTCGTGGACTTGGTGGCGGCGGGCGCCGCGGTTTCAGCAGTGGCGGACATGGCTTTATTTCCTGTATTTGCACGTTGAAAAAATTGGGCAGTACTTCTCGTGGCACAGCATCGAGCGCGGATTGCCGGGAAAAATGCCGGCGTGCACGGCGCGAGCGACGGTTTCGAGGATCCCCGGCGATTCGGCGTCGCCGACGAGCACGTCGCGCGCGCCATGTATGGGCTCGCTCACGGCCACGCGCTGGCCGCGTTCGGTCTTCGCGACCTGCAGGCCGATGATGCGGCCCGGTGCCGTAATCGAAATGCCGCTCGCCTTCTCGGCGAGCAGCTCGTACACGCCGATCTGGTAGCGGTGGCCTTTCGTCTCGACGCGGCCGTCGGCGCGAACCGCGGTCTTGCCGCTCTTGATATCGCCGATGCCATTGCCATCGGGGCCGAACGACTCAATGCGGTCAGTTGTGCCGGTCAGCGCCAGGCCGATGTCGGTGATTTCGAGGCGCTCGCATGTGACCTCGACGCCGACGTAGTTGCGCGTCGGCGCGATTTCCGCGCAGTAGCGGTGATGCAGAGCGACCGCGATATTTTCGATGTCGGCCTTGCTCTCGTCTTCGCCGAGATGCACGTCCTCGTCCGGCTTTTGGATGGCGTCGACTGCGGCGGCCGCAGCCTCGTCGGCCGTGATGCCCTGATTCGTCATCGTCGAGACGTCGAAGACGGCCGTCGACTTGTGGATCGCCTTGCCGAGCAGGGCGCCGCCGCTCTGCGAGCAACGCTTGCCGAGCAGGTGCTTCGCTTCGGCACGCGCGGGGCAGTCAAGGAAATCTGAGAGCGCCGAGGCGCGGATTGTCACGATGTTCTGCATGGCGTCCTCAGTCGTGAAACAGCGCGTCGTCCGCGGCGCGCAGCAGGATGCGTTC
>DASTSE010000015.1:0-5409 GCA_035760865.1 Dokdonella sp. | reverse complement strand
GCTCGGCCATGGCGCGAGCCTGGACCTCAATGCGAGGGCGACCAATGCGAGTGGGGAGCTCGCCCTCAGTGTCGTCCTCGGTGGCGGCCGCGGCTGCGTGCTCAAGGCGGACGCCGCGGTCGCGGGCATCTGGGTTCCGCTGCGCGGGCGCCTCCAGCTCGGCGGCGGCAGCGGCAGCGAAGCGCTGCTCGCGCCGGGCGAAGCGCGCGTCATCGAGGCCGACCCGCGATTGCATGCAGTCGGCCGAGGCAACGCCGTATGGGTCGCGCTGCTCGGTACGCTCCCCGCGTGGCGCCAGGTGCTGAACGGCCAGCTCGGCGTGCCGTCGCCCGAAGCGATCCTGCTGCCGGCGCGCCACGCGGCCGATCGCGAACTGCGACGCGCTGCGCTCGCACTCGCGCGCGCGGCGCGCAACGGCGACGCCGCCACCGCCTGCGAGGCGCTGATCGAGCGCATCGTCGCGCTGCAGGCCGGCTTCGCCGCGGCGATCGCGCGCTGCCCCGGGCGGACCTATGCGCAGCGTCGCCAGGTGTTCATGCGCCTGCAACGCGTGCGCAACTACCTCGCGACGAACTGCCACCTCGACATCGACAACGAGGGCCTCGCGCGCATGGCGAACTATTCGCCGTGGCACTTCATCCGCGCGTTCCGCGCGGCATACGAAGAGACGCCGCATGCGTTCCTCGTGCGCCAGCGTCTCGAACGCGCGCGTCGCCTGCTGCGCGCGAGCCCGCTCGCGATCGCCGAGATCGCGCTCGAAAGCGGCTTCGAGAACCGCAGCGCATTCTCGCGGCTGTTCCGACAGCGCTTCGGTACGACCGCGGGAGCGCTGCGTCGCCAGGCCGGCAGCCGCTGCTGATCGTCCTTTCGCAGTTACGCGTTCGATCGGACGCGTGCCCAGTTGCCTCGCGCAGCCGGGCGTGCGCGCGTGAAGGGTGCTCATCGGTAGCGCAGGCGGCGCGATGCGCGCGCCAACCCAACAGGCAATTCCAGCAACGCGGCGCGACCGCCCACGGCAACGTTGCATCTTCACGGGTTTTTAAGGTTGCCGCGGAAGGGGCCGCGCGTCGCGGCACCTGTTGCGCTTCACGACGGGAGAACACACATGAGAAACACACTGCTCCGTGACGCCGTTCGACGCGGTCTGCGCATGTACGGGGTCGCGGGCGCGGCGACCGTGATCGGCGCCGGTGCGATCCAGGCCAACGCCCAGGATGCCGGCTCCGACGGCCAGAAGCTCGAGACGATCACGGTGACGGGCTCGAACATCCGTCGCGTCGACATCGAGACGTCCAATCCGGTCGTCACGATCGACCGCGCGGCGATCGAGAAGACCGGCAAGCTCACCCTTGGCGACCTCGTCCAGTCGCTGCCGGCCGTGACCGGCCCGAACATGAATCCGCAGGTGAACAACTCCGGCGGTACCGGCTTCTCGAGCATCGGCCTGCGCGGCCTCGGTTCGCCGCGGACACTCGTGCTCATCAACGGCCATCGCTTCCTCAGCGGCGATCCCAACGCGATCCCGGCGAACATGGTCGAGCGCATCGAAGTGCTCACCGACGGCGCTTCGTCGGTGTACGGCTCGGACGCGATCGCGGGCGTCGTCAACTTCATCCTGCGCAGCGACTACCAGGGTGCGGAGTTCACCGCCGACTACGGCATCTCCGACCGCGACGACGGCGCCTCGAAGGGCTACTCCTTCACGTTCGGCCAGAGCTCGGAGAAGGGCTCGATCATGGCCGGCATCAATTACAAGAAGATCGACGGCGTCGAATCCTCGCACCGCGAATTCGCCAAGGATTCCGTATCGCGCCTCGGCAACGCGCACAATCCGATCACCACGTTCGTCGGCGGGTCGCCTTCGGCACCGTACGGTTGGATCAACATCCCCGACGCATTCGCCGACCTGTTCCCGAACTGCGAGTCGGGCCACCTCGCGCGCAATCCCGGCGCGAGCGGCATGAACGTCGCGACCGACTACCACTGCTTCCGCAACTCGCCCGACGATGCGGGCAATCCGAGCGACCTCTACAACTACGCGTCCGTCAACCTCGTGATGACGCCGCAGGAACGCACCGGGTTGTTCCTCAACGGCAACTACAAGATCACCGATTCGATCGAAGCCTATCTCTCGGTGATGCACAACAAGACGTCGGCGTCGTTCCAGCTCGCTCCGGCCGTCTACGGCGCCATCTACGGCGCCGTCGTTTCGGCGGACAGCTACTACAACCCGTTCGGTATCGAGTTCTCGCCGGCCGCGGGCGATCTGTTCCGCGCGCGTCTCGAGTCGCTCGGCAACCGCAGCGCGGCCAACGGTATCGCCAACGATCAGCTGTCGACCGGTTTCAAGGGTTCGTTCTCGATCTGGAACGACCAGCAGTGGAACTGGGAACTCGGCCTCGACTACGGCCACGTGCATGTCAGCACGTTGACCCAGGGCCTGCCCGGCCTCGACGCGCTGAACCTCGCGACGGGTCCGTCGTTCCTCGGCGACGACGGCATCCTCCATTGCGGTACCCCGGACGACATCATCCCCGGTTGCACGCCGATGAACCCGTTCAACCTGCAGGATCCGAACAGCGTCGCGGTCCTGCGCGCGACGGCGAAGACCGGCGTCAGCCAGTCGTTCTCGAAGGAAACCGTCAAGCGCCTCGACCTCAACGGCGGCCTGCTCGACCTGCCGGGCGGCACGATGCAGCTCGCGGTCGGCTACAACTACCGCACCGAGTACATCCACTCCACCGCGGACACCGGTCTGCTGATCGACTTCAACGGCAACTGCACGCTCGGCAGCCAGTGCGCGTCCGCGCTGCAGGGCGGTTACAACGTCAAGGAAGCGTACGCGGAACTGTTCGTGCCGATCCTCAAGGACCTGCCGTTCCTCCATGCGCTCAACCTGACCGTCGGCGATCGCTGGTCGAAGTACAACACGTTCGGCAGCACGAACAACACGAAGTTCGCGCTCGAATGGCGTCCGATCGAAGACCTCCTGCTGCGCGGCACGGTGTCGAAGGTGTTCCGCGCACCGACGATCAACAACATCTTCGGCGGCGCCGGCAGCAGCGCGCCGCGCATCTCGCGCGACCCGTGCGACTACTCGGGCAGCGGCCCGAACCCGAACGCGGGCAACCCCGCATGCGTCGGCGTGCCGGCGAACGGACCGTTCCAGAACCAGGCGGTCAGGGACGGTTCGCAGCTCAACGCGATCGCATCGGGTGCGGCGTTCGCGAACTTCCCGATCGGTCCCGAGAAGGGCAAGTCGTTCGACTTCGGCATCGTCTACGACCCGCACTGGCTCGAAGGCCTGTCGGTCAGCGCGGACGTCTGGCGCCTGTACCTCAACGAGAACATCACCGGCGTCGGCGCGCAGCAGGTCATCGACCTCTGCTACGCGGGTCAGACGCAGTACTGCCCGCTCATTCGCCGCTTCCAGAGTGGGTCGACGCAGGGCCAGATCCAGAGCCTGATCCAGCCGACCGGCAACCTCGGCCGCGTCGACGTTGGCGGCGTCGATTTCGCGCTGAACTACCGCCTGCCGGAGTTCTCGTTCGGCCGCTTCAACGCATCGTTGAATGCGACCTATCTCAAGAACTACGACCTGCAGACCGCGCCCGGACTCGACACCAATACCGTCTACCACTACGCGGGCCACTTCATGAACTTCGGTTCGCCGCAGGCCGCGGCGTGCCCGGGTGCGGGCGGTGGCGTCTGCCTGTTCCCGCGCTGGCGCGCGCAGACCCAGGTCGGCTGGCAGCTCGGTCCGTTCGATGCGTCGTGGTCGATGCGCTACATCCACCGCTTCCGCATGGGTTCGGCGTCGCCGTCGCAGGACACGCATCCGTGGGGTACCGGCAACCCGTCACTGAACGGGCAGTTCCGCGACTACGGCTCGACGATCTATCACGACATCCAGTTCGGCTACAACCTCGAGGCGCTCAACACGCGCTTCGACGTCGGCGTGAACAACGTCGGCGACAAGCAGCCGCCGTTCCTGTACGCGAACAACACGCTGAATGCGAACACCGATCCGAGCGACTTCGACCTCATGGGCCGCTACTACTTCGGTCGCGTGACCGTGAAGTTCTGACGAATCCCTGGAGGGCATTCCCCTCGAAGCCGCGCAGTTCCGCTGCGCGGCTTTTCTTTTTTTGGCCAGCGCGCGGCTTGCGCGCAAAGACCGCCTCGGGGAGCATAGCCGCCCCTTACGGCCCTGCCTTCCGATGCCGCAATCGCGCGACCCCTTGCACGCCCGCCTCGAGGAGCTGTTCAGCGCCTTCGGGGCCAAGGTGCGGCGCCTGCTGCAGGGGTACAACCTCGACCGGCATGGGGTCGACCCGGCCGATGTCGAACAGGAAGTGCGCATTCGTCTCTGGCACGCGATGGAGCGTGACCGGTCCGGCGCCTTTCATGCGTCTTATGTGCAGAGGGTGGTCGCGAGCACCGTGATCGATGCCCTCCGGCGGGCCCAGGTAAGGGCCGTCGAGCCACTGCCGGAGGCCGACGACGAGGTGTTCGACCCCGGCGACGGCCCGGTCGGGCCGGAACGGAGTGCCGGCGACAGCGAACGGATGCAGGGCCTGGAGCGGTGCCTGGGCGAGATTCCGGAGCGGCGGCGGTTGCCGATCGCGCTCCACCTGCAGGGATTTTCCCTGCAGGAAATCGCCGACCTGGCCGGGATTGCTTCGGTCGAGGCGGCGCGAAAACTGGTGTCGCGCGGGCTGGACGAACTCAAGGCCCGGCTGCGCGACTTGGGATACGGTGATTTCGATGACTGACGCCATGAACGACATGTCGCTCTCCCGCCTCTACCGCCGCCTCGCGGCCGAGCGCCCCGCGCTGCCCGAAGCCGAACTCGGGCGGCTGTTGCGCGAGCTCGAGCCCGAATCGGACGCGCTCGCCGCCGCGGTCGCCGCGCTTCGGCGCCCGGCCCATCCGGTGCGCGAACGCGGTCGTCGCCTCGCCGCGACGCGTCGCCCGGCCGCACTGCGCTGGGTCGGCAGCCTCGCCGCGTGCTGCGCGCTCGTCGTCGGTGCATTCGCACTGCACGGTCATCGCGCCGCCCGGTGGAACGACGTTGCCTCCTCTGCGGCGTCGGCGCGCGCGGTCCCTGCCGACCGCATCTTCAGTAGCAACGACCGTATCTTTGCCGCGAACATGCCGCGTGAAGCCAAGCACGGCGACGAGCTGTTCAGGACGGATTTCTCCAGCGGCGGCTGATCGCGCCGCTTTCGCATCGGTCCAGCAGAACGCCCGGCTCCCGCCGGGCGTTCTGCTTTTGGGGGCATGGCGCCGTCGGAATGTGAACCCGGTCACAGGGCGACTGCGCACTTCGGGGCGGAGCGAGGCGTCGCGCCTGCGTAGGCTGTCGATCAACGGCAGCGCGGGACCGCACGTTCCGAACGCCGCATC
>DASTSE010000014.1:0-9279 GCA_035760865.1 Dokdonella sp. | reverse complement strand
CTGGCGCTCGGCGCCGCCACGGCGCAGGCAGCTCCGGATCCGGAGCTGGTGGAAGCCAGGATCGCCGCCGCGGTACCTCCAGGGCTGTCGGCAGCAGAACGGGAAGTCTTCATCGCCAACGTACACGCCTCCGTGCGAACGCCGCCGCCGGTACCCGCGGCGTCCATACCGGTCACCAACTGCAACGATTCGGGCCCGGGCAGCCTGCGCGACGCCGTCAATGCGGCCGCCGACGGCGACACGATCGACATGACCGCGCTCGCATGCAGCACGATCACGCTGACATCGGGCGCGATCGCGATCGGCCAGGACAACCTGACCCTCGCCGGGCCCGGCCTGCTCTCGCTCGAGCTTACCGGCGCCGACACCTACCGCAACCTCTTCTCGCTCGGAACGGGCACGCTGACCGTGCAGGACATGATCGTCTCGCACGGCAAGAAGTACCTCAACGACGGCGACCTCGGCAGTGCCGGCGGCGGCTGCATCTTCCACAACGGCACCGTGGTGCTCGACCATGCGTGGGCGAAGTACTGCGACGCGGGAACCAACAGCACGACGGGCAACGCGCACGGCGGAGCGATCTTCGGCCAGACCGGCGTCACGCTCCTGAACAGCTTCGTCACCGCGAACACGCTGCATGCGAACGGCACCCAGGGCGCGTATGGCGGCGCCATCTACACGCAGGGCGACCTGACCGTCGCCTACAGCACGATTTCGGGCAACTCCGCCGTGTCGATGGCAAGCTGGGCGCAGGGTGGCGCCGCGCAGGTCGGCTGCATCCTCGGCGGCACGTGCGTCGATGGCGGCAGCACCTTCATGAAGTACAGCAGCGTCTCGAACAACACTTCGACCGGGCTCGGCAGCGAAAGTTACGGCGCGCTCTATCTCACCGGCAACGCGAACATCTTCTTCAGCACCATTTCGGGCAACCACGCTGCGCGCTCGGCCGGCATCACCCTCAAGCGCGGCGCGAACGTCTCGACGGACTGGACCATCAACAGCAGCACGATCTCCGGCAACGTCGCCACCGCTCCGATCTGGCCGGGCGGAATCTCGATCGGCAACAACGCGACGCAGATCAAGGACAGTACGATCGCGTTCAACACGGCGATCGGCGCCAACGACACGAAGTACGGTGCGGGCGTTCGCGTGATCAACGGCGTCAACGTCGACATGCAGAACACGATCATCGCCGGCAACACGACCGATCGCGGGCGTCCGGAGGGAGCCGAGGTGGACGACATCGGCGGCGTCAACACGGCGACGACGTCGGGTGCGGCGAACCTCGTCTTCTTCCCTTCGTCGCTCGTCATGCCCCCGGCGACGATCGTCCTGGTCGATCCACGTCTGAAAGCACTTTCAGCGAACGGCGGCTGGACCTCGACGCACGCGCTCGACCCGCTGAGTCCGGCGATCGACGTCGGCAACAACGCGTCGGGTGCGACCACCGACCAGCGCGGAAGCGGATTCCCGCGCGTCATCGGCAGCGGACCGGACATCGGCGCGTTCGAACTCGATCTTTCCGACGTGATCTTCCCCGACGGCTTCGACGGCTGACGGATCGGTGACGGGAGGTGCTCCGGCATCTCCCGTCGCACCGATGATGGCCGCCCCTTTCCTGCGCAGGATGCCTCTCACGTGACCATCGACGAAGCGAACCCGACCTTGTCCGCGGCTGCCGACCGCGCCTTCGATTTCATCCACGACTGGCCCGCTGCCGACACCGCCGCGAAGGCGGACATCAGCGCGTTCTGGCGTCGCGAAGGCGCGCTCAACGACGAGGCTGCGATCGAACAGCGGCTCAAGCAGGTCGTCATGCATGCGCGCACCCGCGACGGCGAGGTCGCCGGCGTCTGCACCGCGCTGCCGATGACCCCGCCGCGGCTCGGCCAGCCGATGTACTACTGGCGCACGTTCGTCGGCACGCGCTGGCGCGCGAGCTCGCTCGTGATGTCGCTGCTCAAGCGCTCGTGTGCGCTGCTCGAGGAGCATGCGCGCACGCACGACTATCCGTGCATCGGCGTGCTGCTCGAACTCGAGAACGACCGCTTCCGCGAGCGCGGACGCATGGCGACGTGGTTCAACCCGCGTTTCGTCTACATCGGGCGCAGCGACCGCGGCCTCGACCTGCGTGCGCTCTATTTCAAGGGCGCGCGGCTCAAGGATCCGCCTGCACGGGCGTGACCGCGCGCGGAGCACGCGCTCCGTGTGGCACGATGAAGCCCCGAATCCGCCGACCCGCCATGACGAACTACGACACCCCTGCGGCCCCCGCCGCCGACGCCGTGCCCGAAAAGACCGTCGCCGAAGTGCTCGGCAGCGTGCATACGACGAACTTCCCCGACCTGCTGCGGCAGCTCGGCGGCTGCCTCGTCGTCAGCACGTACCAGGCCGGCAAGCTCGTGATCCTGCGCCCGGACGGCGCGAGCATCAACACGCACTTCCGCAACTTCGTGCGCCCGATGGGCATGGCTGCGGACAACCAGCGCCTCGCGCTCGGCACCGCGCTGGAGGTCGCCGAGTTCCGCAACATGCCCGCGGTCGCCAGGCGCCTGCAGGACCCGCCACGCCACGACGCCGTGTACATGGCGCGCCGCGTGCACATCACCGGCGCGATCGACATCCACGAGATGGCCTGGGACAAGCACGGCGACCTCTGGTTCGTGAACACGCTGTTCTCGTGCCTGTGCACGCTCGACATGAAATCGAGCTTCGTGCCGCGCTGGCGGCCGAGCTGCGTCACCCACTACGCGCCGGAGGACCGCTGCCACCTCAACGGCCTCGCGATGCGCGACGGCCGGCCGCGCTACCTCACCGCGCTCGGCGAAACGAACGAACCGCAGGGCTGGCGCGTCAACAAGCGCGACGGCGGCGTGCTGTTCGACATGGCGAGCAACAAGATCATCGCGCGAGGGCTTTCGATGCCGCACTCGCCGCGCTGGTACGACAACCGCCTGTGGGTGCTCGAATCGGGCCGCGGCAAGCTCGTGACGATCGACCCGAAAACGGGCGAGAAGACCGATTTCGCGGCCGTGCCCGGCTTCGCGCGCGGGCTCGATTTCCTCGGGCCGATCGCGTTCATCGGCCTGTCGCAGCTGCGCGAGACGAACGCGTTCACCGACATCGAGATCACCGAAGACAACAAGGACCGCCAGAGCGGCGTGTGGGCCGTGCACATCGGCACCGGCAAGACCGTCGCCTTGCTCAAGTTCACCGGCGGCGTGCAGGAGATCTTCGCGGTGCAGGCGCTGCCCGGGATCCTGTTTCCCGAGATCATCCACGAAGGCGACCTGCTCGCGAGCGCGTACGCGTTGCCGGACGAGGCGCTGCGCGAGGTCGCGTTCTCGCCTGCGCCGGCGGCGCCGATCGGTCAGGCGGCGCCCATCGGCTGACGTCAGGCTGCGCCTTCGAGCAGCCGAGCGCGAACCGCGTCGACCGCACGACGACACATGTCGGCGACCGGCAACGACGCATCGATGCGCACGGCATCGGCAGGCGGTTCGTCGAAGCGCGCGGCGACCGAATCGACGAGTTCCGGGCCGCGATCGCGCGCCGGATGCGCCCCCCGCAGCGCATCCTCGGCCACGCGCCGGCGCGCGAGCGCGGGCGCGCAGTCGAGATGCAGCGCCATGACGGCGAAGCGCTGCCGGTCCGCGAGTTCGAGCAAGCGCGCATAGTCTTCGCGGCGCGAGAAGGTCATGCCGTCGATCACGCTCGACCGGCCGAGCAGGCCGTTGATCTCGACCGCGAGCAGCACGCCACGGTACGCGGCGCGCTTCTCGATGAAGCTGTAGTCGCACTGGGGGAACATCGCCGCGCGCACCTCGTCGCGACAGACGCGGCGCAGGCCGAGTTCGGCGGCGAGCGCGCGCGCGACCGTGCTCTTGCCTGCGCCCGGCAAGCCGATCAGTGCGACCGCGAGCGGCGTGCTCGACGCCACGCGCGTGTCGACAGCAGGCGGGTTTCGGTTGTCCGGCACGTCGGTCGAGCTCCAGGTCCGGTTCGCCCGGAACGGCACGGCGGCCCTCCGATGGCGCGCCAAGCGGGCGTCCGGACACTCGATAGTGTGCCGTCGGCCGCGTTTTCCGGCGACGCGATGCGCTCTGCTGTCGCCGGTTCGCTAGAATTGTGGGCCTGACGCCATGCGATTGCCATGACCTATCTGAAACAACCGTTCACCATTCCGGGCTATCGGCTGATCGGCCGGCTCGGCGTGGGCGGCATGGCGACCGTCTACCTCGCGAGCCAGGAGTCGCTGTCGCGCCTCGTCGCGATCAAGGTCCTCGCGAGCGACCATTCCGGCGACGATCTCGTGCGCCGCTTCGAGAACGAGGCGCGCACGATCGCGCGCCTCGATCATCCGCACATCGTGCAGATCCACGACGTCGGTCGCACCTCGACCGGGCAGATCTACTACACGATGCCGTACCTGTCGAACGGCGACCTGTCCACGCGCAACGTGCGCGACGACCCCGAGCGCATCCTCGCGGTCATGCGCGCGCTCGTCGAAGCGCTCGGCTGCGCGCACGACCACGGCATCGTGCATCGCGACGTCAAGCCGGAGAACGTCCTGTTCGACAAGCTCGACCGTCCGATGCTGGCCGACTTCGGCATCGCGCTGACGGGTTCGAAGCAGCAACGCGTCACGCGCGAAGGCGCAACGATCGGCTCGTCCGGCTACATGAGCCCGGAGCAGGCACGCGGCCAGCCGATCGACGGCCGCTCGGACTTCTACAGCCTCGGCGTCGTCTGCTACGAACTGCTCACGGGCGAGATGCCGTTCCAGGGCGCCGACGCGCTCGCGGTCGCGCTCGCCCACATCGAGAAGCCGGTCCCGCGCCTGCCGGTCACGCGGCGCATCTGGCAGCCGCTCATCGACAAGGCGCTCGCGAAGCACCCGGATGCGCGCTTCCAGAGCGCCGAGGAGATGCTCGCCGCGCTCGACATTGTCGGCCGGCGCATGCGGGCGGCCTCGACGAGCAGCTTCGGTCGCTATTGGAAGGCGTTGGTCGAGAAGATCGTCGCGATACCGCGCCGACGGCGCGCGCTCGCGCTCGTCGGCCTCATGGCGGTCGTACTGCTGGCGCTGCTCGCGCTGTCGCCGCACGTCGCGCAACGCACCGCGGCGCATGCGGACGGCGCCACCGGCGCGGCCACGCCGCTCGCGCCGGTCGGCGGCGACGGTGCCGAAGCGGTCGGCCGCGCGCAGCGCCTGAAGAAGGCCGACGAGCTGATGTCGGCCGGCCTGCTCGTCGTCCCGACCGGCGCGAGCGCGGCCGACGAATACCTCGCCGTACTCGCGACCGAGCCGAACCAGGAAGACGCCCGCCGCGGGATCGCGGCCATCTTCGATCGACTCGGCGCGCAGGCGCTCAAGGCGATCGCCGACGACCACGCGGACGACGCCACCACCGCAATGAACCAGGCCGCCGAGCTCGCCGCGCGTGCGGGCGGCGCCGGCGGCGAGGCCGAGGCCGCGTTCGCGAAGTCCGTGCACGACGCGGTCGAGCAGCGCCGCGCGCGCCCGCGCGACCCGCTCGACCCGAGCGCGCTGCGTGCGCTCGAGCCGCTGTTGCCCGCACTCGCGCGCATCGACGCGGCACAGGCGAAGGCGGTCGAAGCGGCCTTGCGGCAGGCCAACGCCCGGCTGCGCGAAGGAGCGACGATCCACGACGGCGACGGCCCCGAGATGGTCGTGATGCCCGGCGGCCGCGGCTCGAATCCTTCGATCGCGATGTCGGTCGACGAGATCACGCGCGGCGCGTACGCGGCGTTCGCGAAGGCGACCGGGCGGCCGGCCGCGCGCTGTCGCGCGTCGCAGAACCTCATCGCGCTCGTCGCTTCGCGCGGCATCGACTGGCGCCATCCCGGTTTCGAGCAGGGCGACGACCATCCGGTCGTCTGCGTGAGCTGGGCGGACGCTAATGCATACGCGCGCTGGCTGTCGGAGCGGACCGGCGCCCGCTACCGCCTGCCGAGTTCGAACGAATGGCTTGCCGCCGCGCGCGCCGCAGGCACCGGCAAGGCATGTCGCAGCGCCAACATCGAGGCGCGGCGCGGTTGCGACGACGGATTCGAGCACACCGCGCCGGTCGGTCGCTTCGGCACGAGCGCGCCGGGCCTGCACGACCTCGCCGGCAACGTGAGCGAATGGGTCGACGTCTGCGCGAACCGCGGGCGCGGCGGCGAGGCGTGCGGCGAACATCGGTTCCGCGGCCTGTCGTGGCGCGACGACGACGAGGAGTCCAACATCGACCGCATCGACAGCGCGCCGGCCGACGTCGGTTACGCCAACGTCGGCATCCGCCTCGTGCGCGAACTGCCCGCCGCCGACACGTCGTGACGCGCACGCGGCGCGGATCGCGCACCGATCGGCTACGCTTGGGTCCGCCCCCGATCCCGCCGCCGCCATGCGTCCGCTCTACGTCCAGCGTTACCTGCTCACCGGCCTGCTCACGTTCATTCCGATCTGGCTGACCTGGATCGTCTTCAAGTCGATCTTCTCGCTGCTGTCGCAGATCAACCTGCCGTGGGTGGCCGCGCTGTTCGAGGCGTTTCCCGAGACGCTCGGCCGCCTGCACGAGGGCTGGTTGATGTCGCTGCTCGCGTTCGTCGTGACCTTGGTCACGCTGTACGCGATGGGCTTCGCCGCAAACCGCGTGTTCGGCCAGCGCATGCTCGGCGCATTCGAGAAGGTGATCGAGCGCATCCCGATCGCGCACAGCATCTACGGCGGCGCGAAGAAGCTCATGACGATGCTGCAGAACAAGCCGAGCGGCACGCAGCGCGTGGTCCTGATCGACTTCCCGTCGCCGGAGCTGAAGTCGATCGGGTTCGTCACGCGCGTGTTCCGCGATGCGAGCGGCACCGAGCTCGCGTCGGTGTACGTGCCGACGACGCCGAACCCGACCGGCGGCTACCTCGAGATCGTGCCGCTCGACCGGCTCGTCGCGACCGACTGGAGCGTCGACCAGGCGATGGCGTTCATCCTGTCCGCGGGCGCCGTGGGTCCCGACCCGTTGCCGTTCGACCTGAGCGGCCGGCGACCGTCACGAATGGATTGAGCGGCGCCGCCGTTGCGCACCGTCGCCTCGCGGGTCGGAAGGAGCGGGACGGCGATGCATTACCATCGCGCGATCGACCGACGCGAGACAACCGCATGATCGCCGCCCGCTGCATGCTGCTCACCCTCCTGCTCGGTTCGGCGTGCGCGTCGGCCACCGCCGCCGACGGCGACTGGACCACGCCCGCGGAAGCCGCGGCGTTCCGTACGACGCCGTCGTACGCGCAGACGCGCGCGTACCTCGAACGTCTCGCGGCCGCGTCGCCGCGGACGTTGCGGCTCACGCGCTTCGGCGTGTCGCCCGAAGGCCGCGACCTCATGCTCGTGGTCGCCGCGAAGGACGGCGAGTTCACGCCGCAGGCGGCGCACGCGTCGGGCAAGACGATCGTGATGGTGCAATCGGGCATCCACGCCGGCGAGATCGAAGGCAAGGATGCGGCGCTCATGCTGCTGCGCGACGTCAGTGTGGCGGCGAAGCAGCCGCACCTGCTCGACCATGCGATCCTCGTCTGGCTGCCGATCTTCAACGTCGACGGCCACGAGAACTCCGGGCCGTACAACCGCATCAACCAGCTCGGCCCGGCGGAGATGGGATTCCGCGCGACCGCGCAGGGCCTCAACCTCAACCGCGACTACATGAAGGCCGATGCGCCCGAGATGCGCGACTGGCTGGCGATGTACGACGCGTGGCTGCCCGACCTGTTCCTCGACATTCACACGACCGACGGCGCCGACTACCCGTACGATCTCACCTGGTACACCGAGCAGTGGGGACCGCTGCATCCGGCCGTGCAGCAGTGGCAGCACGAGGCGTTCGAACGCACCATCCTGCCCGCGTTCGAACGCAAGGGACATCGGTCCGCGCCGTACCTCGACCTCGTCGACCATCGCGACATCGCCAAGGGCATCGGCAACTTCGGTTCCGGCCCGCGATTTTCCACCGGCTACGTCGCGCTGCGAAATCGCGCCGCGCTGCTGGTCGAAACGCACATGCTCAAACCCTACGAGACGCGCGTGCGCGCGACCTACGATTTCGTCGTCGCGACGCTCGACTACGTGAATCATGGCGGTGCCGCGCTGCGCAAGGCAATCGCGCAGGCCGACGCCGACACCGTGGCGCGCGCGGGCCGCGCCGACGCGAAACTCGCGGTCGCCTACGCGACGGCCAAGCAGTCGGTGCCGTTCAAGCTCGAAGGCTATGCGTTCCGGCGCGAGGCGAGCGCGATCTCGGGCGACACCTGGGTGCATTACGATCCGAAGACGCCGAAGACGTACACGATTCCGTACTACCGCGATCTGGTCGCGACGCAGACGGTGTCGCTGCCGGCCGCATACCTCGTGCCGGCCGGCTGGACCGTCGTCATCGACAAGCTGCGCGAGCACCACTTGCGCACCGAGCGCACGACGGCGCCACTGCGCCTCGCGGTCGAACGCTATCGCCTCGGCGCACCGCGCTGGTCGAGCTCGCCGTTCGAGGGCCATCACATGCTGGAAGGATTCACGCTCGCGAACGAACGCGTCGAAGCCGACTTCGCCGCCGGCGCCGTGCTCGTGCCGCTCGACCAGCCGGCCGCGAACGTCGCGGTCGGCCTGCTCGAACCGCGCGCGTCCGACTCGCTGCTCGCCTGGGGCCTGCTCGATACCGTGTTCGAGCAGAAGGAATACGCGGACGCGCGCGTGGCCGAGCGCCTCGCGCGCGAGATGCTCGCGAAGGACCCGGCCCTGCAGAAGGCATTCGACGAGCGCCTCGCCGATCCCGCGTTCGCGAAGTCCCCGCAGGCGCGCCTCGCGTTCTTCTACGAACGCTCGCCGTGGTACGCGACGCAGAACGTCGGCCTCTACCCGATCGTCCGCCTCGACGCGGGCGCCCTAGCCCGCGCACGCGCACGCGCGGCTGGGCGCTGAATCGCAGCTGGAAGCAGGAAGACTGAAACACGAAGGACACGAAGGACACGAAGAGAAGCAAGAGATTGAAGATTGAAACACGGAGCACACGGAGCACACGGAGAAAAGCAAAGACCGTTTTATGCCTGGGCTCTTCCTCTGTGTGCTCCGTGTTTCATTCTTCATCCGCGTTTCTTCGTGTCCTTCGTGGTTCAGTCTTTGCGCTCTCCGCGCGAAAGCTCACCCATCCAGCTGCATGACCGAGCCGAAGAAGAGTTCGAGGACGCGGTTGGCGACGCCGTCGTCGACCTGCACGGGGTCGACGATGTGCG
>DASTSE010000013.1:0-19601 GCA_035760865.1 Dokdonella sp. | reverse complement strand
AGGCGTCCGACATCGGCCTCACCGTTCACCCGCACCCGACCTTGTCCGAATCGGTCGGCATGGCGGCCGAGGTCTACGAAGGCACGATCACCGATTTGTACCTGCCGAAGAAGAAGTAGAAGCGGCCGTCGATATCCTGCGGCGGGATTCGATGCCGCGGATGCGCACGGCGTGCGCGCCGGCGCGGCACGCAGTGAGCGTTCGAACGAAGGAGCTCTTGCGGGTGCGGCGGAAGCCGCGCTGCTTTTTCCGCGGCCGCACGCGTCGCGGCTTCCGCTGGGGCCACGAAAGCCGGCGTCGGTACGCGGGGCGACCGGAGGTCGGTCGGCACCTTCGCGCGGATCGGCAGGCTTGCCGGCCGCGCTGCGCGCGTCCGGGCTTCCAGCTCGCGGCGTGCTCGGCGCATCGCAACGGAAGTCGCGCCCCCATTGCGAGGCGCCTCCCGCGCTGCTGCGAGACCCGCTGGTTTCAGCCTTTTACGGCGGCGTACTTCGCGAGTTCGCCTTCGATGCGCGCTTCGTCGAAGCCGTTGATCTTCGCGCTGCCGATCAGGATCAGCGGCGTGCCGACACCGCCGGCGGCTTTCCATTCCGCGGCCGCGGTTGCCGACTTCTCGATGTCGCGTTCCTCCCACGGCACGCCGTGCGCGGTGAACCAGCTGCGCGCCTTCGCGCAATAGCCGCAGGTCGCGGTCGCGTACATCGTCACCTTCGGTGCATGGACATCGCTGAGCGCCACCTGGGCACCGACGCCGATCGGTCCGGTGCCGGCGACGAGCGCCAGCGCGAGCAGGATCTTTCGCAACATCGCACTCCCTCCTGAATGCGGCGCCGCGCGGCGCCGCTGCGCATCTCTGAGGTTGGCCGCCGCGGATAGTTCCCCGCGCGTCAACCGCGCCTGTCCTTGTCCTTGTCCCCGTCCTTGCCTTGATCCTTGTCGCGCGGGGCCGGCGCGGGCCGTGGCGCGGGGCGCTCCGCCGGATGTGCGGGCGCGGGTGCAGGGCGCGCCGGAGCGGGCGGGCGCTGCGCGGGCGGACGCGCTGCCGGCGGTCGCGGTTGCACCGGCGGGCGGGCGATCGGCGGGCGGGTCTGCACCGGCGGCCGCGTCTGGACCGGCGGCCGAGTCACGGGTGGGCGCGGCTGCCCAGGCGGACGCGTCACCGGCGGCCGCGGCTTCGGCGGCGTGACCGGCGGCTTCGGGTGCGGCGATGGCCGGTGGTCGATCGGCGGGCGCGGCCGGTGTGGCGGGCGATGGCTTGGCCGCCAGTGGCTCCAGCGATCGCGATGGTGGTACCACGGCCGCGTGCGGTAGTAGCTGTCCCAATAGTCGCCGAACACGAACGTGATGATCGGGATGCCGATGCGCACGCCGTACTCGGGCAGGTAGACGCGGCGACCTTCGTAGACGAAATCGAGGTAGTCGCCGGCGACCCAGCCGCGGTCGCCCTCGGCGATCACGTCGCACCAGAGGAAGTCATCGATGCAACCCTGCACGTCGACGGGCGTGCCGCGCGCGAGCGTGCGGATGCGCGGATAGCCTCGGTCGGGCCCGGTGCGAAGGCTCAGCCGCGCCGTCGTGTAGGCATCGGCGGCGAACGCGGGCACGGCCGCGACGGCGAGCAGGGCGAACACGAAACCGGGCAGGCGTTTCATGGCGAAACCTCCGGCGTCGATCGGACGCGTGCGCACGATGCGCCGCTTCGACGCCGCCGGCAAGCGGCGGCGCGCGATTCAGCGCGCGGCCGGATCGAAGCCGTTGGCGAAGATCGCGTCGCCGCCGATCGTGCACGCGCCCGGCACCTGCGCGTGCGTGACCTCGATGTCGTCGACGAACCAGCCCTCGCCGGTCTGCGCGGTGTCGGTGCGGTAGAGCCAGCGCAGCTTCACGCTCTGGCCCGCATACGCCGAAAGGTCGACATCGCGCTGCGTGAACGCGAACTGGGCCGTGCCGGTGAAGGCGCCCGAGCCTTCCGCGATCCCGCACAGCGTGCCGCCGTCGCTGATCGTGCCCGGGTAGCCGCCGGCCGGGGTCAGGCGCGTCCAGGTCGTGCCCGCGTCGGTGGAGATGTCGGCCACGCCACCGTCCCAACCCTGTTCGATGTCCCATGCGGTCCAGAACGACAGCTGCGGCGACGCGCCGGCGCTGAGTTCCAGCGGCGGCGTGACGAGCGTGACGCAGAGGTTGTTTGCCGCCGTCGACCAGAAGCTCTGCGCGCCCGCGTGCTTGCGCGCGGTCGACATGTGCCAGCCCGCGTGTTCGATCTGTCCGGGCGCGAGGCTCGACGGCGAGCCGACGCCCTCGGCATCGAACAGCGGGTCGCCGGGCTCGGCGCCGGACGCGAAGGTGCCCTCGTGGTTCGGGCCCGTCGGCGTCGCCGACAGGCGCACGAGGTTTCCTTCCTCGCTGCCGTTGCCCTCGTCGCTTGCGCGCACGACGTAGTACTGCGGAGCGCCACCGGCGACGACGTCGTCGGCGAAGCCGAGTGCAGCGATGCCCGAGGCGATGCGATGCGCAAGGTCCGGCGCGAAATCGGCCTGTTCGGAGCGGTAGACGGAGTAGGACGCGGGACCGCCGCAGGCCGGCTGCGCGTCCTGCCAGGCGAGATCGACGCGGCACTGCGACGTGCCCGCGTTGGCCGCGCTCGCGATGCCCGCGAACAGGGGCGGCGCGGTGCAGGTTCCTGTCGTCTGGGTCTCGACGCAGGCCGAAGCCGGTGCGGCGCAGCCACCCGTCGCGTCGAGCGCGACGACGCGATAGCCGTAGGTGACCGCACCCGACGCGGTGGTGTCGGAATAACTGCTCGCCGCGAGATGGTCGGCGATCGTCTCGAAGTGGCCGTTGCAGCCGCCCTGCGCGCGCTCGACGCGGTAGCTCGCGTCCGGCGCCGAACCGCTCCAGGCGAGATCGACGCGATGGTCGCCGTTCGGCGTCGCTTCGAGCGTCGGCGTCGGCGGCGCGCTGCACAGGTGCGGATCGAGCACGAAGAAGCCTTCATGGATGCCGGTCGCGATGACGTGGCCGCTGCCCGGGAAGCGGTAATTGTTCCAGCTGCCATTGAACTCGGCGTTGTCGCTCGCAGGAAACGTGTCGAAGTACGCGACTTCCGTCAACTGCGCCGCGGACAGGTTGTCCATGCGCAGGATGCGCACGCCGGCCTCGTAGTTGGACTGGTACACGTACTGGCCGTGCACGTACTGGTTGTGGTCGATCACGTCGAGCGCGCTGTCGTGGTGGCCGACCAGCACCGGAGCGTCGAGGTCGGATACGTCGAAGACGTAGGTGCGCGCCGCATGGCCGAAGTTCGACTCGTCCAGTTCGTCGTCGACGAGCAGATAGCGGTGGTCGTCGGTCAGCCAGCCCTGGTGCGGATACGCCGCGCCGTCGTAGCTGAACGACGACAGCGTCACCGGCGCCGCCTTGTCGCTTACGTCGACGATCGCGACCTGGTGCGTCGGACCGTTCGAGTCGACGCAGATCTCCTTGCCGACGTGCTCGGTGTCGGGGCCGGCATAGACCCAGCACTGCGACTCGTGCGTATAGCCCGCATCGTTGATGCAGCCGGCGAAGGTCGGCTCGTCCGGCACGCTGATGTCGAGCATCTGCAGGCCGCCGCTGTGCGAATCGCCGGGGCAGGTGAGAGTGCTGCCGGGTACGTAGGCGAAGCCGGTCGCTTCGTTGATCGAAATCGTATGGCTGCTGCCGAACGCGCCGTACCACGCGGTCTCGGCGAACGTCTGCGGCGTCGTTGCACCGCGCAGCGCGTCGAGGTCGAACACCTGCATGCCATGGCCGGGGTTGTTGTCGCTGACGACGAACGCATGGTCGTGGTAGACGCGCACGTCGCGCCAGATCGAGCTGCCGGTCCCCGCGTGCGTGGGCAGCTTGCCGAGGTAGGTCGGGTGGGTCGGGTCCGTGAGGCGGTAAAACGCGATGCCGTTGTCGGCGCCGACGAGCGCGTACTCGGTGCCGTCGGTGTCGGTCCAACCCCACAGGCTGTTGGTGCTCGTCGCCGCGAACTCGGCGACCGGCACGAACGCGAGCAGGTCGATGTTCGAGCACGGGTAGCCGTCGGCGATGCCGTTGACGCACGGCGACGCGTGCCGCGGCGCGAGCGGGCGCGGCGCCGACGGACGCGCCGCGCGGATCGCGTCCATCTCGCGCCGGCTGGCACCGGGCTCACCGGCCGAGGCGGCGAAAGCGATTGGCAGCAACAAGAAGGCGCAGAGTGCGCGCGGCATGGACATCGGTTTGCTCCCCAGCAAGATCGGTCCGGACCGGTCGTCACGACCGGTGCACGCCTCGCAGTCTAGCAGGCGCTCTCGTAGCGGCCGCTCAGCGCGACCCGCCCCGTGCGTCGCGCGTCGCGGCGCCGACCGTGGTGTCGACCACTTCGTAATGGCGCACGAGCGGCTCCATGTCGAGCAGGTAGTTCTCGTCTTCCGGGTCGTAGACCGAGCGCTCGGGGTTCTCGCCCGCGAACGCGCGCACCGCGTCCATCGAGTCCCATAGCGTGATCAGCACGATCTCGCTGTGCTCGCCCTGCAGCCGGCGCAGTACGGTCACGCCGCGGTTGCCGGGCGTGGCGGCCGCGGCTTTGAGCAGGGTCTCGCCGAGATGGGCGATGTAGGCGTCCGCCCGTTCGGCCGGGGTGATGCCCCGCCAGATGCGCGCGATCATGTGCCGTCTCCGATGACCTCGCCGCCATCTTCGCACTTTCGGGGCGGTTTTCGTGCCGCGCCGGCGCACGGCGCTAGCGACGGCGGCGGGAACTGCAGCCATAATGCCGCAGGCCCGCGATGCGGGCGCGGTGGAGGGACCGGAATGGAATGGCTCGGCTGGGTGGTGGCGGTGCTCGCGGCCGGCGTCGCCGCATGGTTGTTGCGCGCATTGCGGGCCGAACGCGGACGCAGCCACGAACTCCTGTACGAGAAGATCGATCTCGAGAACGAGCTCGACGCCGCTCGCGGCAGCGAGTCGGCCGACAGCGTCGCGCACGCGGCCGCGCACGATGCGCTCGTCGCGGTCGCCGATCGGCTCGACGCACCGCTCGGTTCCGCGCGCGCGCACCTCGAGGACGTCGACGCGCAGATCGCCGACTATCGCGAGCGCGTACGCCAGTTCGATGTCGCCGTGCAGTACTGCCTGCAGCCGGTCGAGATGATCTTCGGCGCCGACAAGGCGACGCTCGACCAGCTCGTGAGCCACGTCGAGGGCGCGCGACGCAAGTTGTTCGAGGCGCGCGCCGCGCTGCAGAAGAGCCCGCTGCATCTCGCCAAAGGGCCGCTCGACGGCGGCCTCGGCGAGATCGACGTACTGGCCGACTACGCGCGCGCATTGCGCATCCCGACGACGGAGCGCGCGGCGGCCGAGCCGGTCGCGCCGCCCGCGGGCGAGCAGACGCTCGCGCCATCCTGAGCCTTTGCCCATGGCTCCCGACCGCAGGAACGGCAGCCCGCCTTCGGGCGACGCGGCGCCTGCGCTCGCGCGTCGCGCGCGCCGCATCCGCAGGCGCTGCGACGGCGTGAGCGCGCGCTGATGGCGGTTGCGCTGGTTCTCGGCGCGAGCGGCGCGATCGGCCGCTTCCTGCTGCCGAGGCTGTTGGCCGCCGGCGACGACGTACTCGCCGTGAGCCGCACGCCGCGCACGTCCGCGTCGGCGCGCCTGCACTGGCTGCAGGGCGACCTCGCGCACGCGCTGCCGCCGCTGCCGCCGCTCGACGCGTTGTTCAGCTGCGGCCCGCTCGACGCGTTCGCCCACTGGTATGCGCGCACGCCGCTGCAGGCGCGGCGCATCGTCGCGATCGGCTCGATGAGCGTCGACAGCAAGCAGGCGTCGGCCGACCCGCACGAACGCGACCTCGCCGCGCGCCTGCGCGAGGCGGAGCAGGCGCTCGCCGCGACCGCGCACGCGCGCGGCAGCGCGTGGACCGTTCTCCGACCGACGCTGATCTACGGCGCCGGCGTCGACCGCAGCCTCACGCCGCTCGTGCACCGCGCGCGGCGATGGCGCGTCTTCCCGCGCATCGCGGGTGCGCGCGGACTGCGCCAGCCGGTGCACGCAGACGACCTCGCCGCGGCCTGCGTCGCGGTCGCCGCGCGCGCCCCGTGCGTCGGCCGCATCTACCCGCTCGGCGGCGGCGAGCGCCTCGCGTTCGCGACGATGCTTGAGCGCGTACGCTCGTCGTTGCCGTTCCGCACGGTGCCGGTGCCGCTGCCGCTGCCGGTATTGCGCGCCGTTATCGCGGTCGCGGGGCGGGCCGGCCTGTCGACGGCGCTGGTCGACAGGCTCGAACTCGATCTCGTCGCCGACCTGCGCGACGCGCGCGCGGATTTCGACTTCGCACCGCGCCCGTTCCGGCCGGATGCCGCCTGCTGGGACGCGGCGGCTTCGTTCAGCGATGATCGGTCCGTGTCCGTTGACGCTGCACGCCGGAGGCTTCGATGAAGCGGTCATTGCAGAACCTGTTGCTCGTGCTCGCGCTGCTCGCAGGCTGCGCGCCCGCGCGCGCGCTCGATCTCGAGGATGCCTGCGGCGCGAGCAGCCGCTACGATCTCGTCGTCGGCGCCGATGCGCTCGTGTTCGAGCGGGCGGGCCCGACGCCGCGGCGCATCGAGTGGCGCGACGGCCGCTTGCGCGTCGACGGCGCGATCGTGCGCCTCAATACCGAGGACAGCGACCGGCTCGCGCTGTTCGCGCGCGAGCTGCGCGCGCTGGTGCCGAAGGTGAAGGCGATCGCGCTGCGCGGCCTCGACCTCGCCACCGGCGCCGTACGCGACGAGACGCGCCGGCTCGCGGTGTCCGCCGACGCGCGCGTCGAACTCGATCGCCGCATCGCCGCGCACGCCTCCGTCCTGCGCGGTCGCATCGCGAGCAGCACGAGCACGCGCGAGTGGCAGGCCGACGCGTTCGAGCGCGACGTCGCCGCGTGGTCGGTCGACCTCGCGCCGTTGCTCGTCGCCGAAGTCGGTCGCGGCGCGGTCACCGCGGCGCTCGACGGCGACCTCGACGCCGCGGTGGCGCTGCAGGCGCGCGCGAGCGAGTTCGGCAACAGGCTCGAGGCGAAGGTCGAGCGCCGCCTGCGCGACCTGCGCCCGCAGGTCGACGCGCTGTGCCCGGCGATCCGCCGCCTGCACGAGTTGCAGCAGGGCGTGCGCGACGCCGACGGTCGCGCGCTCGACCTGCTCGAGATCGCCTCGGCGCCGCGCTGATTCGGCGCTCGCGCGCTTCGTCGCTACGCAGCGGTATGCACGCGCAGGTCGCGCGGCGCCATGCCTGCGCTTGCTGCAACGCAACGCACGGGATGTGCGGCTTTTTCGCCGCAGTGCAGCGTTGCCAACGCTCGTTTGAACGACCTAAGATGCGGTGCGCTTCACGCACCACTCAAGCAATCCAGGACGCCAGCCAGAAGGGGCATGCCCATGCAGGTTCGATCGATCACGACCGCGGCCATCGCCGCGGCGTTGTTTGGCAGTTTGGCGGCGCACGACGCGCGGGCCTACGACTACACCGCGCCGGTGGTGTTCCACAGTACCGCGGACTTCGATCCTGCCCATAGCGTCATCCCGTTCCCGAACAACCTGCTCCTGCTCGGCACGACCGACCTCACCCTGAACATCCCGGTCGCCGATCCGACCGACTTCAGCGATCCGAAAGTCGCGATGAACGCGCTCGACGGCTTCGGCACCTCGACGCCGTGGTCGGCCACGTTCAGCGCGCCGATCGATCCGGCCTCGCTCGCGGGCAACGTGCGCATGTTCGAGGTCGCGCTCAGCGGCCCCGGTGGCGCAGTCACGAGCGTCGTGCGCGAACTCGCCTCGCCGTCCGAATTCGTCGCCGCGCTGTCGCCGTCCGACGCGAGCCACAAGACCGTCGCGATCGTGCCGACTGCGCCGCTGAAGCAGCGCACTTCGTACATGGCCGTGCTCACCAACGGCATCAAGGACGCCGCGGGCAACACGGTGCGCGGCACGTTGACCTACCTGCTGTCGACGAGCCAGAGCCCGCTCTGCGCGGGTGGTCGCTCGACCAACCCTGCGTTGTCGGATGCACAGGCGTGCCAGCTCGAGCCGCTGCGCCAGATCAACAGCTCCCAGGCCGCGGCGGCGACCGGCGCGGGCGTGCCCGCGGGCTCGATCGCGCTGTCGTGGGTCGCCACGACGCAGAGCATCACGCCGACGATGCAGGCGCTGACCGCGATCACGCAGGCGTCGCCGCCCGCGGCGACGCACGTCGCGCCGACCGGCAAGACGCTCGCCGACCTCGGCCTCGGCCTGCCTCCGGTCGCCGACATCTACATCGGCACGATCAGCCTGCCCTACTACCTGTCCGCGCCGAGCGCGTCGAACCCGACCGCGCCGCTGACCAGCTTCTGGCATGCGAACGCGGGCGCATACATCGACCAGTGCGCGGGCTTCGGCCTCGATCCCACGTCGACCAACCTGACCGCGTGCAACCCGGTGCCGGCGGCGACGACGACCGAGACGGTGCCGCTGCTGCTCACGCTGCCGAACGCGAATTCCGGCAAGACCAAGCCGGCCGCCGGCTGGCCGCTCGTGATCTTCCAGCACGGCATCACGCGCAACCGCACCGACATGTTCGCGGTCGCGGGCACGCTCGCGGCGCAAGGCTTCGCGGTCGTCGCGATCGACCTGCCGCTGCACGGCCTGACCAGCACGAGCAATCCGTTCTACATCGGCAATACGCCGTTCGGCGCGATCGCGCACGAGCGCACGTTCGACCTCGACCTGTCGAACAACACGACCGGCGCGCCCGGCCCCGACGGACAGATCGACCCGTCCGGCAGCTACACGATCAACCTCACGAGCCTGCTCACCTCGCGCGACAACCTGCGCCAGGGCGTCGCCGACGTGATGCAGCTCGCGCACGCGGCGTCGACGCTGCCGAACGTCGATGCGAGCCAGACGCGCTTCGTCGGCCAGTCGCTCGGCAGCATCACCGGCACGATGGTCATGGCGATGGACCCGACGATCAAGTCGGCCGTGCTCAACGTGCCCGGAGGCGGCATCGCGCGCATGCTCGACGCATCGCCTGCGTTCGGTCCGCGCATCCATGCCGGCCTTGCCGCGGCCGGCCTCGAGCAGGGCACGCCCGACTACGACGCGTACTTCGTCGCGACGCAGACGATCATCGACTCGGGCGACCCGATCAACTACGCGGGCAACGGCACGCTGATCGACCCGGCCGTCGACGACGACGGCATCAAGAACATCCTGCTGCAGGAAGTGATCGGCAGCGGCGACGACCTGCCCGACCAGGTGATTCCGAATGCGGTCGCGGGCGCGCCGCTGTCGGGCACCGAGCCGCTCATCCGAGCGCTCGGCCTCGCACCGATCGACGACACGGTGCTGCTGACCACCGGCGGGCTGCAGGCGGTCACGCGCTTCCTGCAGGGCGAGCACGGGTCGCTGCTCGACCCGACCGACTATCCCGCGGCGACCGTCGAGATGCAGGGCGAAATGGCGAGCTTCGCCGCGTTCGGCGGTTTCGGCGTCATCGTCAACAACCCGGCCGTCCTGCAGCCGGTTCCCTGAGCGGAGCACCATGCGGCGCGCGCCTCCGATGGGGGCGCGCGCTTTTTTTGCGCTGCCGCTTGCGCGAGCGATCGCGCACCGTACATTGGCGAGCGACGAACCCCCGGGAGTCCGCGCATGCGAAGCGTCAACGACTGGTTCGGCAGCTACAGCGAGGATCATCGCCATCCGACCAACCGCCTCATCCACTGGATCTGCGTTCCGGCGATCCTGTGGGCGGCGATCGCGATGCTCTGGCTGCTTCCGGTGCCGGCGTCGATCGGTCGCGCCGGGCTGTGGTGCGCGCTGGTCATGGTCGGCGCGCTGACGTTCTACTGGCGCCTGTCGCGTCCGCTCGGCGCCGCGATGCTCGTCGTGTTCGTGCTCCTCGCGCTCCTGACCGAGTGGCTGTACCGCTCGTTCGGCGGCCAGCACCTGTTCTGGCTCGCGCTCGGCGTGTTCGTCGTCGCCTGGGTCGGCCAGTTCGTCGGCCATCTCATCGAGGGGCGCCGACCGTCGTTCTTCACCGACCTCGCCTACCTGCTGATCGGTCCCGCCTGGCTGACCGGCAAGATCATGCGCCGCGTCGGCATCGCCTATTGACCACTCCCGCGGTCTCATCGCGGGGGTGGCCTGGCCCATCGAATTCTTGATCCACCGACACGCACCGTGTCCGCGCATGCGGTGGGCCTTGGCCCACCGTTCGCTCAGTCGAGCGTGATCCCCGCGAGCCGCCGCAGCGCTTCGGCGTACTTGGCCGCCGTGCCTGCGATGACATCGGCCGGCACGTGCGGACCCGGCGCGGTCTTGTTCCAGTCGAGCGTCTCGAGGTAGTCGCGCACGAACTGCTTGTCGTAGCTCGGTGGACTGGTGCCGACGCGGTACTGGTCGGCGGGCCAGAAACGCGACGAGTCGGGCGTGAGCATCTCGTCCATCACGTACAGCGTGCCGTCGGCGTCGGTGCCGAACTCGAATTTCGTGTCCGCGATGATGATGCCGCGCTCGGCCGCGTAATCGGCCGCGTAGCGGTAGATCGCCAGCGTCGCATCGCGCACGCGCTCGGCCATCTCTCGACCGACGAGGTCGACGACGTGCGCGAAGCTCACGTTCTCGTCGTGGTCGCCGACGGCGGCCTTCGTCGACGGCGTGAAGATCGGCTCGGGCAACCGCTCGGCCTGGCGCAGGCCGGCGGGAAGCGCGATGCCGCACAGCGAGCCGCTCGCCTGGTAGTCCTTCCAGCCGGAGCCGATGAGGTAGCCGCGCGCGATCGCTTCGACCGGCACCGGCCTCAGCCGCTTCGTGATCACGCTGCGCCGCGCGTAGAGCGCGACGTCGGTGCCCGCAGGCAGGACGCTCGCGACGTCCTTGCCGGTCAGGTGGTTCGGCACGAGGTGCGCGGTCTTGCCGAACCAGAAGTTGGAGATCTGGCAGAGCATCTCGCCCTTGCCCGGGATCGGGTCCGGCAGCACGACGTCGAACGCGGACAGGCGGTCGGTCGCGACGATCAGCAGTTCGCTCGGCGACAGCGCATAGACGTCGCGCACCTTGCCCCGGTGCACGAGCTCGAGGCCGGGCAGGTTCGATTGCGAGAGGACGGTCGGCACGCGCGGGTTCCACGGGTCGGGGGAGCGCCATTGTAGCGGCGGGCAGCCGCGCATCGATGCTCGACCGTGCGGCGCAGCCGTGCGCGCCGGCACGTGCTGTAGAATCGCGCGGTTCCTCCCGCGCCGCCCTCCGACGTGCCGACATCCGTTCCGACCCTTCCGGGCGCGCCCGCCGCGCAGAGAACCGCGCGATGAGCTTCGTCGGCAAGCTGCTCGGCGCACTGATCGGCTGGGGCCTGTTCCACAACCCGCTCGGCATCCTCGTCGGCCTCCTGCTCGGCCACTTTTACGACAGCGCGGTCGCGCGCGCGCGGCCGGGCACGATCGGCAGCGGCTTCGTCGAGCCGTTGTTCGCGTTCGCGGGCGCGCTCGCGAAGTCGGACGGGCGCGTCTCGCAGGCGGAGATCGACGCCGCCGAAGCGCTGATCACGCGACTCGGCCTCGACGGCGCGCAGCGGCGCGCCGCGATCGAACGCTTCACCGCGGGCAAGCAGGCCGAGTTCAACGTGAACTTCGCGATCGGCGAACTCAGCGCGTGGTGCGCGAACCGGCGCGACTCCGCGTTCATCGTGCTCGACCTGCTGCTCGACCTCGTTTACGCCGAAGGCCCGCTCGCCGGCGCCAAGCTCGACCTCGTGCGCCGGCTGTGCGCCGCGCTCGGCGTGCGCGAGCACGAGCTCGCGGCGCTGTCGGCGATGAAGGGTTACGGCGGCTGGCAAGGCACGCGGCCGAGCGGCGATGCCGGACGGGCGCCGCCGTCGCGGCCGTCGCAGGTCGATCCGTACGCGGTGCTCGGCATCACGCGCGCGGCGAGCGACCGCGACATCAAGCAGGCGTACCGGCGCCTCATGAGCAAGCACCACCCGGACAAGCTCGGCGAAGTCCCCGACGAGGTGAAGCGCCGCTCCGAGGAGCGCTCGCGCGAGATCAACGCGGCGTACGAGCACATCCAGGCCGAGCGCGGTCTCAAGTAAGCGCACGCTCCCATCACGAACAGGAACGCACCATGGCCAGGCAATCCCCGATCATCGCGCCGTCGATCCTGTCGGCGAACTTCGCGCGACTCGGCGAAGAAGTCGACGCGGTCGTCGCCGCCGGCGCCGAGTGGGTGCATTTCGACGTGATGGACAACCACTACGTGCCCAACCTCACGATCGGCCCGCTCGTGTGCGAGGCGTTGCGCAAGCACGGCGTCACCGCGCCGATCGACGTGCACCTGATGGTGAAGCCGGTCGACCGCATCGTGCCGGACTTCGCGCGCGCCGGCGCGAGCGTGATCAGTTTCCATCCCGAGGCGAGCGAGCACGTCGATCGCACGATCCAGCTGATCAAGGACAGCGGCTGCCAGGCCGGCCTCGTGTTCAATCCGGCGACGCCGCTGTCGTACCTCGACTACGTGCTCGACAAGCTCGACCTCGTGCTGGTCATGTCGGTCAATCCCGGCTTCGGCGGGCAGAGCTTCATCCCGTCGGCGCTCGACAAGTTGCGCCGCGTGCGCGAGATGATCGACGCGAGCGGCCGGCCGATCCGCCTCGAGATCGATGGCGGCGTGAAGCCGTCGAACATCGGCGAAATCGCGCGCGCGGGTGCCGACACGTTCGTCGCGGGCTCGGCCGTCTTCAACGAGCCCGACTACGCCGCGGTGATCGCGGCGATGAAGCGCGCGATCGCGGGCTGACCGGGAAAAGAACCGCGCCGGGCCCGGGGGAGGGAAGGGGGACGAAGCACCCGGCGCGGGGGGACAACCCGAATTTTCCAGGGAAAAGCTGCGCACCTGCCGCTGCATGCTCGAGCGCGTGAGACATCGTCGGCGGGTGCCGCCGATGCCGCAGGAGACCCTTCCATGGGTCGCGCGATGACCGTCGGCCGAGGCCGATGAATCAGATCGCTACCCAGGACGGCTCGGCGTCGCGTTCCGTCGCAGCGATCGCGCAAGGCATTTCGGCGAGCCCGCTCGGGGCGACCATCGCCTCGCCGCCGAGCCAGAGGAACTCGGCGATCGCGGCGGGGATCGGGTCGGCATGCGGTGCATCACGGTGACGGTCCATCGGTGTCTCCTTCGGCAAGGTGTCGGGGCGCCGTCCCGGGCGTGGACCGACCTTCGTCGATCCGACGATCCGTCCGTGGATCGCCCGCGGGTACGGCGGCGCTAGAGGCGCACCGCGGCGAGCAGGCCGAGCAACAACGAACCGAGCGCGAACACGATGCGCAGGCGCTCGCGTGCGTGCAGTTCGGCATTCGGGTCGGGGCGGCTCGGTTCCATCGTCGGTCTCCGGTGCGGGTGGGCAGGTTCATTGGATCGTCTGCGCGAGGACGCGCGGCGCCCGGATCGTGACCGGCCCGCGACGAGTTCTGGCAATCCGCGGGCAGTCGCCGCGCGGACGTTGCGCGGCCGCGGCGGCGCTGCGTAAGCTGGCCGCGTCGAAACGGCATCGCGCCGGCGACGCCGCTTTCCAGGAGGGGATCCATGCCGCGCAGCATCGCCATCGTCGAGGACGAACCGCTCATCCGCGCCAACTACGTCGAGGCGCTGACGCGGCTCGGCTACGAAGTGCGCGGCTACGCGTCGCGCGGCGACGCGCAGTCCGCCTTCGTGCAGCGCCTGCCCGAACTCGTCATCATCGACGTCGGCCTCGGCGACGAACCGGAGGGCGGCTTCGAGCTGTGTCGCCACCTGCGCGCGCAGTCGGCGACGTTGCCGATCCTGTTCCTCACCGCGCGCGACTCCGATTTCGATGTGATCTCGGGGCTGCGCCTCGGCGCCGACGACTACCTCGCCAAGGACATCTCGCTGCACCAGCTCGCCGCGCGCATCAACGCGCTGCTGCGGCGCATGGACGCCTTGCGCAAGCCGGTCGCGGCCGACAGCGTGATCGAACAGGGCCCGCTCAAGCTCGAGACCGAGCGCATGCGCGTGACCTGGAACGGCGAAGAAGTGCCGCTCACGGTGACCGAGTTCTGGATGGTGCACACGCTCGTGCGCTTCCCCGGCCACGTCAAGAGCCGCGACCAGCTCATGCGCGACGCGCAGGTCGTCGTCGACGATGCGACGATCACGTCGCACATCAAGCGCATCCGCAAGAAGTTCATCGCGATCGACCCCGCGTTCGACGCGATCGACACGGTGCACGGCGCGGGGTATCGGTGGAAGCCGTGACGGAAGAAATGCGAGGGCCGAGGGCTGAGGGCTGCTTCGGCGCCCGAGCGTAGCGCCCTGCACGACGGCCAAGGTACGGGCCGTCATGCGCCCGGGCATTCAGCCACCATCCTCGGATCCTCGAGCCTCCGTTTTCATCCCTCGGTACCCAGCCCTCGTCCCTCGGCCCTCGCTTCACGCCATGTCGCTGCGCTTCAAACTGCTGCTGGTCGCCCTGTCGACGCTCGCGCTGCCATGGGCGGGCTGGCAGTTCGTGCGCCAGGTCGAGCTGCTGCTGCGCCAGGGGCAGGAGCAGTCCCTGCTCGCCTCGGCCGGCATGCTCGCCAAGACGGTCGAGGCGCGCGGCATCGCCTGGCCACCGTCGGGTCCCGTGCTCTACCTGCAGCGCGCGAACGAGCGCATCGTCGTCGACGGCTACGCCGACGACTGGAGCTCGCTGCGTCCTTACGCACAGGCGCTCGGACCGAGCGAGGACGCCCAGAAGCTGCGCGTGACGCTCGCGCGCGACAGGGACACGCTCTACCTGCTCGCGGAGGTACGCGATGCGACGCGCGCGCGCTTCGATCCCGTCGATGCGCGCAGCGCGTTGGGCGACCATGTCGAGCTGCTGCTCGTCGACGGCGGCGAATCGCGTCGCTACCGGCTCACGAGCGCGGCGCCCGGCGCCTTCGACGCGTCCGCCGAAGGCGATGGCGAACGGCTGCCGGCGCATCTCGCGGGCATGCTGCAGGAGGACGGCTCCGGCTATCGGATCGAGCTGCGCCTTCCGCGCGGCCTCGTGCCCGAGCGCATCGGCGTCGCGGTGCGCGACACCGCGCAGCCCGGCACGGCGCCGGCGGAGCCGCGCCGGTTGATCGCCTACGACGACGGCGCCGCGCGCTCGCTGCAACCGCTCGTGCCGGCGCACACGCGCACGCGCCTCGTCGCCGCCGATGGTTGGCTCGTCGCCGACGCGGGCCGGCTCGACACCGCCGCCGTCGCCGCGCGCGACGCGCCGGGTGGCTTCGCCAACTTCGTCTACCGCGTGCTCATCGCCCCCGGATTCGGCGGTTCGGCGACGCTCGACGGCGAGCGGCCGCGCCTCGACGCGAGCGAGGTCTGGCAGGCGCTGTCGGGCGTACCCGCGACGAGCTGGCGCGCGGTCGATCGCGGCGGCGCGGTCGTGCTCACCGCGGCGATCCCGCTGCAGGCGGCCGACGGCCAGCACGGCGCGCTCGTGCTCGAGCAGGCGAACCGCGCGCTGCCGCTGCTCGCCAACCGCGCGCTCGTCGGGCTCGCCGGTTCGACCCTCGTCGCGCTCGCGATCGCACTCGCGATCCTGTTCGCGTTCGGCGCCTCGCTGTCGCTGCGCATCCGCCGCCTGCGCAATGCCGCCGAACGCGCGGTCAGGACGTCCGGACGGCTGGACGGCCCGATGCCGCTCGCCGACGCGCCGGACGAGCTCGGCGACCTCGCGCGCAGTTTCGCCAAGCTCGTCGACGAGGTCGCCGCCTACACCGACTACCTGCGCACGCTCGCGTCGAAGCTGTCGCACGAGCTCAACACGCCGCTCGCGATCGTCAAGTCGTCGCTCGACAACCTCGAGCACCACGACGTGCCCGCGGCTGCGCGGCCGTACCTCGCGCGCGCGCGCGACGGCGCCGAGCGGCTCGGCTCGATCGTGCGCGCGATGAGCGAGGCGAGCCGCATCGAGCGCGCGATCGCCTCGGCCGAGGCGGAGGATTTCGACCTGCGCGCGCTCGTCGCCGGCTGCGCAGAAGGCTACCGCGCGCTCTGCGACGGGCGCGAGCTGCGCCTCGACCTGCCGCACGCGCCGGTGCCGTTCCACGGCGCGCCCGACCTCGTCGCGCAGGCCCTCGACAAGCTGTTCGACAACGCCTGCTCGTTCACGCCGCGCGGCGGCTGGATCGCGCTGTCGCTGCAGGCGGACGCGGACGGCGTCGTCGTGCGCGTCGCCAACCAGGGGCCGCTGCTGCCCGCGACGATGCAGGAGCGCCTGTTCGAATCGCTGGTTTCTATGCGCGAAAGCAGCGCGCGCAGCGGCGCCGCGCCGCACCTCGGCCTCGGCCTCTACGTCGTGCGGCTCGTCGCCGAGCTGCACCAGGGCCGCGCGGACGCGGCCAACCTCGCCGACGCCGGCGGCGTCGCATTCTCGATCACGATGTCGGGCATGCCGCGCCGCCGCCTCGCCGACAGCGCCGCGTAGCGCGCGTTTCCTCCAGAGGCCGCGCGCGCTTTGCCGCATCGCGGCGTGTCGTTTCATGCGTTCGATGTCGTAATCGCAGGCCATCCGCAGGAGGGCCTGCGAACCTGGGGTCATCGCATGAAGCTTCGCGCATTGCTGCCCGGCACGTTCCTGTTCGCGAGCGTCGTCGCAAATGCCGCCGAACCGGTTACCGGCGGTGACGAGATCGACTACATGCCGTCGGTGATCCGTTCGAGCGACGACGACGCGCGCATCGTCGTGTTCGAGCGCCTCGATGCGTCGACGTTCAACGGCGACCTCTGGATCACGCGATCGACCGACGGCGGCGCGAGCTGGAGCACGCCGTCCGCGGTCGTCGCGACCGCGGCGAACGAGCGCCATCCGTCGCTCGTGCAGCTCGGCCCGGCGAGCTATGCGCTGTTCTACCTCAAGGGCAGCGGCGGCCTCTCGTCCCTGCGCATCTACCGCGCGACGAGCAGCGACGGCGTCACGTTCTCCGAGCAGGGCGTCGTCGACCTCGGCTGGGCCTCGGGCGGCCAGTTCAATCCGCACGTGATCCGCCATCCGGACGGCACGCTGACGATGAGCTACCAGTACAACAGCGGTTCGTCGGCGTCGTACGTCGCGCAATCGGCCGATGGCGGTGCCACCTGGGACCCGCTGAAGACGCCGATCGCGGCCGGCAGCCAGCTGCCGCGCATCGCGTTCCGCGCGAGCGACGGCCTCTACCTCGCGAGTTACCAGGTCGGCGGCAGCGCGCTCTCGATGTACGTGAAGACGACCACCAACGTGCACGACTGGAGCGCCGCGCCGCAGGATTTCGCGGTGACCGGCAACAACCACGACTCGCTGCCGGTCGTCATGCCCGACGACGCGTTCGCGCTGTTCTGGATCCGCGCGAACGGCGGCCAGTTCGACCTCGCCGTGCGCCGCTCGGCCGACGGCGTGAACTGGGGCGACGCGATCGCGCTTTCCGACACGCCGGACGAGGACGACGTCGAACCGCATCCGCTCGTCGGCACGTCGTCGACGACCGTCGAGCTCTACTGGGGTCGCGACACGCCCGCGGGCAGCCTGACCCACGACATCGTGCGCGAGCCGCGTGCGATCGTCGTCGACGCGATCTTCGCCGACGGGCTCGATCCCGCCTGAGCCGCACGCTCGTTCGCGGGTGCCCTGTCGCGGCGCAGCATGCCCTGCTATCTTGGCGGGCCGCCCACTCGCAGGCCATGCCGTGATCACGCAGGACGAATTCGCCGCACTCGCCGCGCGGGGATACAACCGCATCCCGCTCGTGCGCGAGGTGCTGTCCGATCTCGACACGCCGCTGTCGGTCTACCTCAAGCTCGCCGACGGCCCGTACTCGTACCTGTTCGAATCGGTCGAGGGCGGCGAGAACTGGGGACGGCATTCGATCATCGGCTTGCCGTGCCGGCGCGTGCACGTGCTGCGCGGCCGCACGCTCACGATCGAGGAACTCGGCGACGTGATCGAGTCGCGCGAGCTCGACGACCCGCTCGGCGAGATCGAACGCATCCGCGCCGCGTACAAGGTCGCGAGCGTGCCCGGCCTGCCCGCGTTCAGCGGCGGCCTCGTCGGCCACTTCGGCTTCGAGACGATCGGCTGGATCGAGCCGCGCCTCGCGCGCGAGGACAAGCGCGACGAACTCGGCACGCCCGATGCGCTGCTCATGCTCAGCGAGGAAGTCGCGGTGTTCGACAACCTCAAGGGGCGCCTCTACCTCATCGTGCACGCCGATCCCGCGCAGCCGCAGGCGTACGCGCGCGCGCGGCGTCGCCTCGACGAACTCGCGTTCCGCCTGCGCCATTCCGGCTCGGGCTATCCCGACGTGCTCGATCCGAAGGGGCTCGGCGAAGCCGACTTCGAATCGAGCTTCACGCGCGAACAGTACGAGGCGATGGTCGAGCGTGCGAAGGAGTACATCCGCGCCGGCGACATCTTCCAGGTGGTGCCGTCGCAGCGCCTGTCGGTGCCGTTCCGCGCACGCCCGGTCGACGTGTATCGCGCGCTGCGCGCGCTCAATCCGTCGCCGTACATGTACTTCGTCGACCTCGGCCGCACGCAGATCGTCGGCTCGTCGCCCGAGATCCTCGTGCGCCTCAAGCAGGGCCGCGTCGTCGTGCGGCCGATCGCCGGCACGCGCCCGCGCGGCAGGACGCCCGAGGAGGACCTCGCGCTCGAGCAGGAGCTGCTCGCCGACACCAAGGAGCGCGCCGAGCACCTCATGCTGATCGACCTCGGCCGCAACGACGTCGGCCGCGTCAGCAAGACCGGCAGCGTAAAGCTCACCGAGAGTTTCGTCGTCGAGCGCTATTCGCACGTGATGCACATCGTCTCGCAAGTCGAGGGCAAGGTGCGGCCCGGCACCCGTTACATGGACGCGTTGCGCGCGACGTTTCCGGCGGGCACGTTGTCCGGCGCGCCCAAGATCCGCGCCATCGAAATCATCCAGGAACTGGAACCGTTCAAGCGCAACATCTACTCCGGCGCGATCGGCTGGATCGGGTGGTGGGGCGACGCCGACACCGCGATCGCGATCCGCACCGCCGTGATCCAGAATGGCCGCCTGCACGTGCAGGCCGGCGCCGGCATCGTGCACGACTCCGACCCGGCGGCCGAATGGGAAGAGACGATGAACAAGGGACGCGCGCTGTTCCGCGCAGTGGCGCAGGCGGTGCGTGGCCTCTGACGGTCGTTCCCCTCTCCCGACAGGAGGAGGTGGCCCGCAGCGCCGGGTGAGGGTTCACGCTCGCCTGATCGTCATTCCGGGGCCGTGCGTAGCACGGAACCCGGAACCGGTTAGATTTTTTCGCAAGCACGCCACGATCGGACTGGGTTCCGCTCGCCTCGGCGGCGAGCGGGCTACTTTCTGTTTCGGCAGAAAGTAGCTAAAGACCATTGCGCCTGGCATGCCGGTTTCGGCAACTTCGTGTTGCCGAAACTTCCCTGTGCTTCTCACGCCAAGCGGGCCGGCGCGAACTCGCACGTCCTTGTGCTCGAACATCCGCGCCTTGCTCCCGCTTGGCGCTGCGATGCTCGGCGTCATGCGACGGCCGCCCAAGCTCACTTCGACACGGCCATCC
>DASTSE010000012.1:0-3643 GCA_035760865.1 Dokdonella sp. | reverse complement strand
ATGCGTTCTTTCCGCAGCGGGCGGTCCGCGGCCTAGCATCCGCTGCGATGGGCGTTTGGACGTCCGCATGGAAGGGATGACGTGTCCGCCGTACCGCCGTTGCCGGTCTCGCCCCTGCCCGAGGAGAAGTCCGCCGAGGTGCTGCGCCTGCTCGAGGGCCTCGAGGCGCACGCGCTGTGGTGGCTGTCGGGCTACGCCGCCGCGCTCGCGCGCCACGGCAGCACGGCGCAGCGGCCCGCGACACCCGCACGCGAGGCACCCGCGCCGGCACTGCTGACGATCGTCTACGGCAGCCAGACCGGCAACGCGAAGCGGCTCGCCGAGCGGCTCGCGCGCGACGCGGACGCCGCCGGCCTCGCGGCACGGCTGTTCAGCGCCGGCGCCTATCCGCGGCGCGAACTCGAGGCCGAACGCATGCTCGTCGTGGTGATCAGCACGCACGGCGACGGCGAGCCGCCCGACGACGCGCGCGGCCTGGTCGACTTCCTCTGCGGCAAGCGCGCACCTCGACTCGCCGACCTCCGCTACGCGGTGCTCGCGCTCGGCGATTCGAGCTACCCGCAGTTCTGTGCGATCGGCCGCCGCGTCGACGCGCGCCTCGCCGAGCTCGGTGCGGCACGCCTGCTCGACACGGGCGAAGCCGACGTCGACGTCGAGAGCGTCGCCAACCCGTGGCTCGCGCGCCTGCTCGAACTCGCCCGCGAAGCGTCCGCCGCCGTGGCCGTGCGCAGCGCGACCGTAACGCCGTTGCGCGTCACGGCGCCGACTGCGCGCGCGGGCGAGTGGTCGCGGGCGCGGCCGTTCGCGGCCGGACTGCTCGCGAACCAGCGCATCGTCGCGCGCGACTGCGTGCGCGACGTCCGCCACGTCGAGCTGTCGCTCGCCGGTTCAGGCCTCGCCTACGAGCCGGGCGACGCACTCGGCGTGTGGCCGCTCAATCCGCCCGCGCTCGTCGCGGCGGTGCTCGACGCGACCGGCCTCGACGGCGACGCGCTCGTCCGCAACGACGGCCGCAGCCTGGCCCTGCGCGAGTGGCTCGCGCGCGAACGCGAACTCACGCGCCTCGCGCGCCCGTTCGTCGCGGCGCACGCGGCACGCGCACGCAACGACGATCTCGGGCACCTGCTCGCGCCCGGGAGGCACGATGCGCTCGCCGCGTGGCTCGCCAGCCGCCAGCCGATCGACCTGCTGCGCGAGTATCCCGCCGCGTGGGCTGCGGACGAGTTCGTCGCCGCGCTGCGCCCGCTCGCGCCGCGGTCGTACTCGATCGCATCGAGCCGAAAGGCGGTCGGCGACGAAGCGCATCTCACGATCGGCGTGGTCGCTTACGAGGCGTTCGGCAGGCGCCATGTCGGTGCGGCTTCGCACTTCCTCGCGCAGGCGGACGACGACCTGCGCGTACCCGTGTACGTCGAGGCGAACGAACGCTTCCGCCTGCCGTCGGACCCGAGTCGCGACATCATCATGGTCGGACCCGGCACCGGCATCGCGCCGTTCCGCGGGTTCCTGCAGGAGCGGCGCGAGATCGGAGCGAGCGGACGCAACTGGCTGCTGTTCGGCAACCGGCATTTTCGCAGCGAGTTCCTCTACCAGACCGAGTGGCAGGACGCGCTGCGCGACGGAAGCCTGCATCGCCTCGACCTCGCGTGGTCGCGCGACGGCGCGCGCAGCTACGTGCAGGACCGCCTGCGCGAGCACGGCCGAGACCTCTACGCATGGCTCGACGCCGGCGCGCAGCTGTACGTGTGCGGCGATGCGACGCGGATGGCGAAGGACGTGCACGCCGCGCTGCTCGACGTGTTCGTCGAGCACGGCGGCGTCGATCGCGAGCGGGCCGAGGAACGCCTGCTGCAGCTCGTCGAGGAGGGTCGCTATGCGCGCGACGTGTACTAGGGAACGCATCGACGCACGGGAATCGCCGCTGCATCCGCTCCCACGAGGCGTCCAACGCATGGGTGCGGCTTCAATGGGGGTGGCCTCAGTAGTGCGGGCGGCTGTTTCGACGACCCGTGCGCCCGTGCTCCGTTGCCGCGTCGAAATCCACTGCGCCGATCCCTCGCTGCGCGCCTGAACGAGAGCGGTCTCCTCATCCCATGTCCACGACACTTTCCGAGTTCGAACGCATCAAGGCCGCGAGCCGCCACCTGCGCGGCACGCTCGCCGCGAGCCTGGCCGACCCCGTGACCGGCGCGATCGGCGCCTCCGACGACAAGCTGCTCAAGTTCCACGGCAGCTACCAGCAGGACGACCGCGACCTGCGCGAGGAGCGCCGCCTGCAGAAGCTCGAGCCGGCGTACGCGTTCATGATTCGCGCACGCCTGCCCGGCGGCGTCGTCACGCCCGCGCAATGGCTCGCATTCGACGCGATCGCGCGCGAGTACGCCAACGGCAGCTTGCGCATCACGACGCGGCAGACGTTCCAGTGGCACGGCGTGATCAAGCGCGACCTCAAGGCGACGGTCGCGGCGATCAACGCGAGCCTCGTCGATACGATCGCCGCATGCGGGGACGTCAATCGTACCGTCGTCGCCTCGGCCAACCCGGTCGACTCGTCCGCGCACGCGCAGGCGTACGCATGGGCGCAGCGCCTGTCCGAACACCTGCTGCCGAAGACGCGCGCGTACCATGAGATCTGGCTCGACGAGACGCCGCTCGACGCCGGCACCGAAGTCGCGCGCAAGCTCGAGCGTGTCGCCGGAGGCGACGACGTCGAGCCGCTGTACGGCGCGACCTACCTGCCGCGCAAGTTCAAGATCGGCATCGCGGTGCCGCCGACGAACGACGTCGACGTATTCGCCCAGGACCTCGGCTTCATCGCCATCGTCGAGGACGGCGCGCTCGCGGGTTTCGACGTCGCGATCGGCGGCGGCATGGGCGCGACGCACGGCGACCCGTCGACGTATCCGCGCCTCGGCGACGTGATCGGTTTCGTTCCGCCCGAGCGCGTGCTCGCGCTCGCCGAGCACGTGATCGGCGTTCAGCGCGACTGGGGCAACCGCAGCGAGCGCAGGCACGCGCGGCTCAAGTACACGATCGACCGGCGCGGCCTCGCCGCGTTCGTCGCCGAACTCGAGCGCCGCCTCGGCTTCGCACTCGAGCCTGCGCGCGCATTCCGCTTCGAGCACAACGGCGACCGCTTCGGATGGATCGAGGGCGACGACGGTCGCTCGCATCTCACGCTGCGGGTCGAGTCGGGCCGCATCGCCGATCGCGAAGGACACGCATCGCTGACCGGCCTGCGCGAGATCGCGCGTGCCCTCGCGGGCGACGGCGCCACCGGTGCGCACGCGGAGTTCCGCCTCACCTGCAACCAGAACCTCGTCGTCGCGAACGTGCCGTCGGCACAGCGCGCGACGATCGATGCGCTCGTTGCGCGCCACGGTCTCGACGGCTGGCGCCGCGGCAGCGCGATCCGTCGCCATGCGATCGCGTGCGTCGCACTGCCGACCTGCGGGCTCGCGATGGCGGAGGCGGAACGCTACCTGCCCGACCTGCTCGCGAAGATCGAACGCCGCCTCGATGCGCACGGCCTCGCCGACGCGCCCATTCTGCTCCGCGTGTCCGGTTGCCCGAACGGCTGCTCGCGACCCTACCTCGGCGAGATCGCGCTCGTCGGGCGTGCGCCGGGCCGCTACGACCTGCG
>DASTSE010000011.1:0-12314 GCA_035760865.1 Dokdonella sp. | reverse complement strand
GGAAGAGGCCGTATGGCCGGCGCTCGCTACGTACTTCCGCATGGACCTCGACAAGCTGCGCGCGCAGCTCGTCGCGCGCGCGCCGCTCGCGATCAAGCAGGGCGACGACCTCGGCAAGCTGCAGACGCTGCAGGCCGGCATCGCGGCGATCGGCGCCGAGGCCGAGGTCTGCGCGCCCGACGAGCGAGCGAACCTGTTCGTCGTGCTCGCGAACACGCCGCGCGGCCCGATGCCGCGCGTGTTCGTCGACGATCGGATCGAGCGCGGACTGTGGCCGACGCGCCTGTCGGTGGCGGAAGTCGGCAGCTCGGCCTGGCGTCCGTACACGGAACTCAGCGCGCCGGCACCGGCGGCACCGGCGGAGCCGCCCGCCCCGGCGTTCGACGACATGGCCTTGGCCGCGCGCGACACGACGCGCGCGCACAGGCCGACTTCCAAGGCCGACTACGGGCACAACCTCGCCGCGGTGGCGACGCCGACCGCTGCAGCTCCGCAACGATTGCCGGTGGGCGGTGCGATCCACGCGGGCTTCTGGCGCCGCGTGACGGCCGCGCTCGTCGACGGATTGCTGATCGGGCTCGCGATGGGCGCGGTCCAGGTCGCCGTCGGCATCGGCGCGCTCGGCGGAGTCGTGTCCGCCGGCGACCCGAGTGCGGCGCTATCGACGATGATCGGCTCGATGCTGCTGTTCTTCGCGATCGCGTTCGTCGGCCAGTGGCTGTATTTCGCGCTGTTCGAGTGCAGCGCGATGCAGGCGACACCGGGCAAGCGCGCGCTCGGCCTCAAGGTCGTCGACGAATTCGGCGCGCGGATCGGTTTCGGTCGCGCGACCGGTCGCTACTTCGGCAAGATCGTCTCGGGGGCGATCTTCTACGTCGGCTTCCTGATGGCCGGCTTCACCGAGCGCAAGCAGGCGCTGCACGACCTCATGGCGTCGACGTTCGTCGTATTCCGCGAGGTGCAGCCGGGCCAGCCGGCGCCGACGGCACGGCCGCCGATGCCGTGGTGGGCCTGGCTCGTCAATATCGTGCTGCTCGGCCTCCCGGTCGCCGCGATCCTGTTCGCGTTCGCGATGTTCCCCGGCGCACTCGATTCGCTCAACCGCTGACGACGAAACCATGGCGACGGCGCGACGTCGCGTCGAGCCACGCCAACGACGTATCCGGGCCGAACGGCGTCCGACCCCGGCCGTGTCCGGCGGTGTTCAGCCGCGGAACGAGAACAGCACCGGCTTCCAGCCACCCGAGCTCTGGTAGCTCTGGCCGCGGCGCTTGCGCATGCGGTCGATGAGCTCGAGGCGACGTGCCTCGGCCCATTCCACGCGTTGCGTCTTCAGGGAAGCGGGGTCGACGCCGTGCGCGGCGGCTTCCTGCCGGCGGTAGGCGACGAAGTCCTCGTACGCATCGATCTCGTGCTGCAGCTCCTTCACGCACAGCTCGATCATGATCGCGTCGTCGAGGAAGCCGAGCACGGGAACGTGGTCGGGAATGATGTCCTGCGGATTGGCGAAGTAGGTCAGGCACGCGAGCACGCGCTGCTTGTCTTCCTCCGGCAGCGCGAAGCCGTCGTCGTTGACCATCGCGATCATGCTGTCGAGCTTTTGCAGGCGCTCAGCGATGAACTGCGGGAGCTTCCTCGAATGGCCGTCGACGAGCAGTCGCGAAGCCGCTTCGGCGATCTGCTGGGGCGAAAGGTTCTTCGCCTCCTGCTGCGAGCGGTGCATGGCGTCGATGAAATGCTGGAGGTCGGCATCGCCGAGCTCGATGGTGATGGCGAGCGACATGGATCGGCTCCAACGGAAAAGCGGACGGGAAGACTAGCCAGCCCGGCCGGGGGCGTCAATCGCCGCGCTTGCGGGATCGGCATGCTCGCGCAGCCACCGCGCGTTGCTACAGGATGCCGACCAGGCCGGCGCCGAAGGCGGTCACGATGCGCGTGTAGATCGTTTTCAGCGGCAGGTCGACCTCGGGAAAATCGCCGACGTCGACGTGGCAGGCGTAAAAGTCGGGCGTGCCCGGCCGCGATGGCGCGCAGCCGGGCGCGAGGTCGAAGCTGCTCGCGTACCGGAATGGCCACAGGTCGAACAGCGGCAGCGCCGTCGACAGGTCCGAGATCGCATTGTTGAGGCGCCCGAACAGGCCGTCGCGCTGGCGCTTGGCGATCGTCCACGCATTGCCGGGCGCCGCATTGCGCTCGATCGAGGCGCGTACGCGCGCGGCGACTTCTGCGTCGTAGATGATGAAGCCCGACTCGGTGTTGTAGTCGTCCGAACGCGGATCGAAATTGTGCGAGCCGATGAGGCTGATGCGATCGTCGATGACGATCGACTTCGCGTGCAGGCCGAGGCGTACGCCGCCGCGCACGAGCGGCGCCCGGCCGTAGCGCTGGTAGCGGCCGCTGTTGCCGCCGCCGACGAGGCGGTCGTAGTTCGCGACGAATTGCGGTGCGTCGTCGGGGAACGGCTTGAACTCGTGGATCTGGAAACCGTACCGCTTGAGGTAGCGCTTCTTGTACTTGTACGACAGGGCGTAGACGTAGAACGCGTCGGTCGCGGCGAGCGAGTTGGTCGATACGAGCACGTCGACCGCGGGTGAACGCTGGTGCAGTTCCTGGAAGACCTCGCGTGCGCGCCGGCTCAGCACGAGGTACGGCGTCTCGAACACGACGCGCCGCTGCGCGCCGCGAAGCAGGCCGCTGATGCGGGTCGTGAGGGCGAGCAGGGCGGGGTCGTCGGGCCTGGCGGCCTTGTCCGGCGCGTCCGAAAAGTAGTCGACGCGCCCGACGCGCAACGTGTTCGCGCCGAATCGATCGCGCAGGTAGGCCGGATCCGTCGCGCGCGCGCGCAGCGCGGCGATGCGCTCGCGATCGATGCTGCTGCGCGGCTGCAGCGGCGGGTCGGCGCCTGCATCGGCGACGAGGCGCCGGTTGACGTCGTTGAGCCGCGTCAGCGGCACCGCGCGCGGATGGGTCCAGAAGCGGTCGAACGACGCCTGCATCTCCGCACCCGCGCTCGGGCCGACCACGAGCACGTCGCGATCGCGGTAGTCGAACTCCTGGTCCCAGTCGAAGTAGCGGTTCTCGTAGTTGCGTCCGCCCGCGATGCCGATCTCGCCGTCGACGAGCATGAGCTTGTTGTGCATGCGCTGGTTGAAGCGCGAGAAGCAGCACAGCAGGCTGGCGGCGAACTCGAGCGGTTGCGTGACCGCGTCGTCGAAGGTCGGGTTGTACAGGCGGAACTCGAGGTTGGCGTGCGCGCGCGCCACGTGGGCGAGCCATTCGACGTCGTCGAGCGAGAACAGCTGGTCGGCCAGCACGCGCACGCGCACGCCGCGCCGCGCGGCCGCGGCGAGTTCCTCGAGCACGAGCCAGCCGGCGTCGTCGTCGGCCCAGATGAAGGTCTGGATGTCGATGCTGCGCCGGGCGGCGCGGATCAGGTGCACGCGCAGCAGCAGCGAATCCTCGCCGCGCTCGATCACGTCGACGTAGTGCACCGGCGCGGAGGCCGTGCTGTCCGCGCGCGCCTGCGCGGCGAGTTCGTGGTACGGCGAGTCGATCGCGCAGCGGTCCTCGCGCGCGCAGTCGGTCGCCTGCGACTGCGTGGCGGCGACGATCGCATCCGCGCGGCGTGCGAGCGGCCGGTTGAGGCCGCAGCCGCCGAGCAGCATCGTGGCGGCGAGCAGCGCCCACGCGGCGCCGCGCGCATGTCGACGCAGCGGTGGCTTCATCCGGGCGTCGGTGGCGCCGCGGCGTCCCGCTGCGGCGGCACCGCGTACACCGTGAAGTCGAGGTCGACCTTGTCCGCCAGCGTGCCGCGATGCGAGCCCATGCCGAACATCGAGCGACGGATCGCGCCGTTGACGCGGATCGGGCAGTCGTAGGCGGGACGGTCGCATTCGGCCGGTTGCAGGTCGAAGCTGACCGGCTGCCGGACGCCGCGCACGGTCAGTTCGCCGGGCAGCTCGCCGCCCGCGCGCAGGCGCGCGCGCGGGAACGCTTCGGACGAGAACTCGATCTGCGGATGCGCGGCAGCATCGAAGAATTCGGGCGATTTCACCCACGCCTCGTACGACGCGCTGTTCATGCGCACGCTGGCGACGCCGATGCGCGCGTCCACGCGCAGCTCGTTGCGGAACGCATCGAGGCGCACGGTGCCGTCGATGTCGCCGAAGTGGCCGCGCACGCCGAGCAGCCACAGCACTTTCACGCGGAATCCGACCTGCGAGCGCGTCGCGTCGAGGCGGATGATCTGGCTGCGCGTCGCCGCATCGCCCGCGGGCACGGGGCCGGTGCCGCCGAGCAGGGCGCAACCGAACAGGAGGGCGTGTACGCCGACCATCGCGCCGATGTCACGGCCACCAGAAATGGCGCACGCGAGCGGTCCCGGGCTCGATCGACCCGGCCGGCAACGTCAGCCAGGCGACGGCACCCGGCGGCATGCCGCGGCCGGAATCCGACGCCCCCTCGGTGAGCAGGGCGACGAGCGTTTCGAGGCCGGGATTGTGGCCGACGAGCAGCACGGTGTCGGCATCGTGGTGGTCGTCGAGCACGCGGATCAACGTGGCCGGCGTCGCGTCGTAGATGCGCGGCTCGAAGCGAAGATCGGCGTAGCCGAGCGCCGCGAGCACGCGCTCGCAGGTCGCACGCGTGCGCGCGGCGGGCGAGCACAGTACGCGCACGGGCGCGGCCTCGTGCTGCTTGAGCCAGGCGCCGGCTGCATCGGCTTCGGCTTCTCCGCGCACGCTCAGCGGGCGACCGGTGTCATCCTCGCCAGGCGCAGCGCCGTCGGCGTGCGCATGGCGCAGCAGGATGATTTCGCGCATCGTCATCGGCAAATCCCTCCAAGGTCCGATACGCGATCATGCCCCATTCGTGCCCGCGACGGTCAAGCGAATGCGACGGACGGCCGCGCGGGAGGCGCGCGGCCGTCCGTCGCGTGCGGCTCAACCGTCGTCGCCGGCGGAGCTCGCGTCGCCATGGCGCCCGAATCCGGCGCGGCGCCTGGGCAGGAGACGGTCGGCGTCGACCACGCCTGCGCCGTCGCTGAGTCGATCGAAGCGCGCCATCGCCTTCGTTTCGAAGTCGGCCTTGCTCACGCGACCCGAACCGCTGGCGTCGTAGCGGCTCACGAAATGCTCCGCGCGCTTGCGCACGCGTTCGGCGACCTGCGGCGAGCGGGCGATCTCGTCGGCGTCGACTTCGCCGTCGCCGTTGGCGTCGAGACCGGCGAATCGGGCATCGATCCACGCCTGGTACTCCACGCGCGTGACGCTGCCGTCGTGGTCGGTGTCGATCTGGTCGATGAAGCGCTGCTGCAACTGGGCACGCCGCGCGGCGCGGTCGGGCGCACCGGCCGTCGCATCGGCGGCGCTCGCGCTGCCGGCGACGCCGGCGAGGGCGAGCACGAGGAGGGGAAAGATCTTGCGCATGGGAGGTACTCTTTGCTGCGGCCACGTCGGCCGCACTCCCGACAACGCGCGGTGCCGCGTTACGCCGACCGCTCGCGTGCAAAGATCGCGTAAATTCGCCGGGAAGGCCGCAGCGCGCCTGCGGCCCGCAGCATCGTCAGGCGTGCTTCTTGAGCCAGCGCAGCAGTTTCGCCCAATCGTCCTGGTGCGAGCGCACGCTTTCGGAGTGGTAGTCGAAGATGCTCTTGCCGAGCGCGTTGGCGAGCACGTAGCCCTGCGTATCGCGCAGTTCGGCGACGAGCGGGAACGGGAAGCCCTTGATTTCCTCGACCGCGAGCTGCGAGGCGTTGGTCCACGGCTTGAGGCGGTTCGCGACCAGGCCGACCGCGACCTTGCCCTTCTTCACGCGTGCCAGCGCGCCGACTTCGTCGAGGAACGGCTGGGTCGCCTCGAGGTCGATCGCTGACGGCAGTACGGGCACGATGAGGACGTCCGCGCTCTCGAGCCAGTCGCCGACCTCGCCCGGACGGATGCCCGCCGCGCTGTCGATGACGACGCGCTGCGCGTCTTCGGGGACCTGCTTCTCCCAGTCGCGGCGCAGCCCCGAGATGCCGAGCACCGCGTTCGCATGGGCCGCGCGCTTCTCGCTCCAGCGCAGCGAGGAACCCTGGCGGTCGGCATCGACCAGCACCGTGTTCTTGCCGTCGACCGCGTAGTACGCCGCGAGATTGGTCGCGAGCGTGCTCTTGCCCGCGCCACCCTTCGAACTCGCCACCAGGACCTTCAGCATGAACGCCTCCGCCGGTACGCAAAGTGGCGGGAAGGTTACACCGCGGGGGCGCCCGCACAAAACGCACGCGGCGCGCCGGCTTCGGTAGCCTGCGGCCTGGCGTCCCCGCAGGCCCCGAGGCCCGACCTGGACGCGGTTCTTCGGGTACCGGCCAATCGAAAACAAGGCCGCCGCCGGCGCCCGTCCGACACGGCTCCCATGAGCCCGAGCGTGGCATTCGCGGCGATCGTGGCGTCGATCCCAAGTGCCGCCATCCCTGAGTACGTGAAGGAAAGATGCGAAGGCCATCGAACGCATGGCGTGCCACCGACGAGAACATGCGAGCACACCGCCGATCGGCAATGTCAAAACGGGCCGCGCGCATGAACGCGCGCGGCCCCAGACATTTGAATAATGTTGCTTTTGCCTGTACAACGCACGGCGATCTCCCAGTCTAGGGGATGCGCATGAAGCTCCATCCTTGGTTGGTTCTTCTGGCGGTGTCCACCGCTTCGGCGCAGAGTTCGTGGGTTTCCTGGCGCGTTCCCGTGCATGCGGAAATCGACGTCGCGCCGGGAGAGATGCAAAGGATGCCGCTGCTCCCTCTTGGAACGACGCTCGCGCATTCGGATGGGGGCATCGGCTACTCGCCGGGCTTCATCATCGCAGGCGGCGCGAGGATGGATCCGGATGCGCCGTCGCCGGGCACGCTGACACCCTACGTGACGAAGGTCGCGGACTCGGACGGACACATCATCTGGCGTTGGCAGCCCTACGAGAATTCCGCCGTCGAAGGCACCATTCGGCAGATGGCCACCCTGTACGACGGCCATGGGGATGTCGTCGTCATCGGCTACACGCGGGCCGACGGCGTGGACCGGTCCCTTCTGGCGATGATCGACTACCAGACCGGCGCGACGGTATGGCGCGTCGATGGAGAGCCCGGGACCCGGGGCTATGGGCTCGCAGTGGATCCGGGCGGAGATATCTCTGCGACGTTCTACGGCTCCCATCGTCAATACGCGGCACACTACGATCTCGACGGCGCGCCGCTATGGAGTATCTCCATCCCGGATGCCGACGACGCATGGGACGATTTCAGGATCGTGCATTCCGGGACCTTCGCTTTCATCGCCGGGCATTATCTGCAGCCGCTTCCCGTCGCGGAGTCCGGCGTCCAGGTCGCCTTGGCCGACCCGGGCGATGCGCAGTTCATCGAGCGATACCCCGCCGTCGGCAATTCGGCGCCGATCGCATTTGATGCGCTGGACCTTATTCAGGCAGTGCTGCTGAACGCCGATGGCGTCCTGCGGCGGATCGACGTGACGGGGAGTACGCGATGGTCCCAGCTACAGGGTTCGACGCTCCCTGCGATCGTGCAAGCGCTCGACGCGACGGCCGATTCGGGCGGCCTCTACGCGGCCGGTGATGTCGACGACGGCAATGGGCGCGCCGCGGAGATCGACCGGCTTTCGGTCGGGACGGGCGTCAGCGAATGGCACACGACGTTCGCTGCCGAAGCGCCGCGCACCGACTCCGCATCGAAGGCGTTGCGATCGGGCGGTTCCAACCTGCTGTACACGTGGACGTCCGAAGGGGCAGCATTGCCGCGCCGGATGCACGCGACGCAGATCGATGCCAGCTCGTACGATGTGATGTGGCAGGTCGATTTCGGCAGTCCGGATCCACTGAACGAGAACGAACCGATCGACATCCGGCGCGCGCCCAACAACAGCGTGTTCGTCCTCGCGCTTACCAACGAAGCGTCGGCGGAGTCCACCGCCACCTTGTACAAGTTCACCGGTTCCTTCACCGACGACATCTTCGTGAACGGGCTCGACTTGTAGCTCGTCGCGGGGCGCGCGGGCGTGGGGTATTCAGTGCGCCATCACGGACCGCGTCAGGTCCGGCGCCCACCGGGCGACCGCGATCGAGGCTACGTCGACGGCGATCCACTCGCCCCTAGCTCATGAGCGCGAAGTGCCACAGGGGCAACGTCGCCATCGACGCGACGATGCCGAAACCGACCAGCGCCGCGGCGAGTTCGGGCGCGAGCCCGGCGAGCGACAGTAGCGCACCCGCCGTGATCATCGGCGGCATCGCGGTCTCGTAGACCGCGGCCGCGCGCAGGTCGCCGTCGAGGCCGAACGCGGCGCACAGGCCGAGCGCGAGCAGCGGCATCAGCAGCAGTTTTGCGACGAGGCCGTACGCGAATGCGCCGAGGTGGTGGCGCGGCACGCGCAGGCGCAGCTGCATGCCGCTCGCGAGCGCGACGAGCGGCAGCAGGCAGTCGGCGAGCAGCTGGAGCGGTTTCGCGACGGCATCCGGGTAATTTTCCGGCATCAGCACGAGCGCGACTACGAGCGCAATGAACGGCGGGAACGTGGCGATGCGCCGCGCGATCGAGCGCAACGTCGGCCTCTCGCCGCCGTAAAGGCCGAGTACGACGAGGCCGAACGTCGAGAGGATCAGGAAGCTGCCGAACTGGTCGTAGACGACCGCGTAACGCAGCGCGCCGGAGCCGGCGAGTGCCGGGATCAGGGCGAAGCCGAGGAACGAGGTATTGCCGAGCGCGACCAGCAGGAGCAAGGCTGCGGTGGCGGCGCGATCGAAGCGCAGCAGACGCGCGACGAACAGCGTCAGCACCGCACTCGCGGCGAGAATGACCCAAGGCAATGCCACGAGGCCGAGCAGCTCGCGCTCGAACGCGAGCCTCGGCGCGTACAGCAGCACCGCGGCCGGAAGGCAGACGTAGAGGACGACGAGATTGAGCGCGGCCGGCGCGTCGGCCGGCACGATCCGCCGCCACGCGAGCAGGCGTCCAGCCGCGAGCAACGCGAGGATGAAGGCGAACGCAGGCAGGATCGACGCCATCGAATCCGCCCGCGCTGCGCTACTCGCCGAGCGCCTCGCGCATGAACTCCGGCAGCGCGAGCGCGGCCTTGTGGACGTCGACGTTGTAATAGCGCGTGGCGAACTGCTTGGTCGCCGCGCCGCGTTCGCGGAAACCGCTGAGGTCGGCGCCCTTGCGCGCCATCGTGCAACTCCACCAGCCGGTCGGGTAGAGCGGTTGCGGGAACAGCAGCGTCCTCACCGCCTGGAAATCGGCGACGCGCATCGCCGTGCGCATCGACTTGATGAGGTCCAGGTGCACGAGCGGCGATTCGCTCTGCTGCACGAGGATCCCGCTCGGCCGCAGTGCGCGATGGCAGCTCGCGTAGAAATCCGCGTTGAACAGGCCCTCGGCAGGGCCGACCGGGTCGGTCGAGTCGACGATGACGAGGTCGATCGATTCCGGCTCCTGCTCGGCCATGTATTTGATGCCGTCGATGAACAGCAGCTGCGCGCGCGGATCGGCGTTCGATTCGCACAGCTCGGGAAAGTACTGTTCGGCGAGTCGCGTGACGCGCTCGTCGATCTCGACCTGCACCGCATGCTCGACTTCCTCGTGCCGGAGCACCTCGCGCAGGGTGCCGCAGTCGCCGCCGCCGATGATGACGACGCGCTTGGCGCGCGCATGCGTGAACAGCGCCGGGTGCGACATCATCTCGTGGTAGAGGAAGTTGTCGCGCGTGGACACCATCGTGCATCCGTCGATGACCATGAGCTTGCCCCAGTCGGTCGTATCGTAGATCTCGATCGACTGGTACGGCGTCTGCTCCGCGTGCAGGCGTTCCTTGATGCGCAGGCCGAACGACGAACCGGAGCGAGAATGCTGCTCGGTGAACCAGTTCTGGGCGGTGGCGTTCTGCTGGGGCGCGGACATGGTGCTTCCTGCGGAGGGTCGAGGACGGGAACCCGGCGGGCGCCGGGGGCGCGATTGTAGCCGTTCCCGCGCGCGCCGACATACGCGCTTTGCGACAGCTCGTTACACTATGCCGCTGGCACGGACGGATGGAGCAACGAGGTGAGCAAGCAGCGCTGGACAGCGGACGACGCACGCCACACGTGGGCGGTGCCGCACTGGAGCGAAGGCTACTTCGACGTCGGCGACGGCGGCGACCTGCTCGTGCGTCCGCGTCGCGGCGACGGGCCGGCGCTGTCGCTGCCCGGCATCGTCGACGCAGCCTGCGCGCAGGGATCGCGCCTGCCGCTGCTCGTTCGCTTCGCCGACATCCTGCAGGATCGTCGCGCGCGCCTGCAGCGCGCATTCGCCAAGGCGATGGCGGACTGGGACTACCACGGCGGCTACACGCTGATCTATCCGATCAAGGTGAACCAGCAGAACAACGTCGCCGGCGAACTCGCCGCCAACGCCGCGCCCGGCTTCGGCCTCGAAGCGGGCTCCAAGCCCGAGCTCATGGCGGTTCTCGCGCTCGCGCGCCGCGGCAGCACGGTGATCTGCAACGGCTACAAGGACCGCGAGTACGTCCGCCTCGCGCTGATCGGGCGCAAGCTCGGACTCGATATCTTCATCGTGATCGAAAAGCCGTCGGAGCTGCGCCACGTCGTCGAGGAGGCGAACGCGCTCGGCGTCGAGCCGCTGCTCGGCGTGCGCATGCGCCTCAAGAGCCTCGGCGCGGGCAAGTGGCAGAACTCGGGCGGCGACAAGGCGAAGTTCGGCCTCACGCCGCGCCAGCTGCTCACGTTGCTCGACGAACTCGCCGCGGCGAAGCTGTCGCACACGCTCAAGCTGCTGCACTTCCACATGGGTTCGCAGATGTCGAACGTGCGCGACATCGCCAACGGCATGCGCGAGGCGGTGCGCTACTTCGTCGAACTGTCGCGCATGGGTCTGCCGATCACCCACATGGACGTCGGCGGCGGGCTCGGCGTCGACTACGAGGGCACGCGCTCGCGCTCGGACTGCTCGATCAACTACGGCCTGGACGAGTACGCGTCGGCGATCGTCGGCGCACTCGCCGAAGCGTGCGAGGCCAACGGGCTCGCGCCGCCGCACGTGCTGACCGAATCGGGACGCGCGCTGACCGCGCACCACGCGGTGCTCGTCGTCAACGTCAGCGAGATCGAGGAGGCGCCGCGCGGCGCGATCCCGCCGCCGCGCACGGACGAACCGAGCGTGCTGCGCCGCCTGCGCGAGGTGTACGCCGAGATCGACCAGACGCCGCCGACCGAGCTCTACCACGAGGCGCAGTACCAGCTCGCCGAAGGCTATTCGCTGTACGGGCTCGGCCAGCTCTCGCTCGAGGGCCGTGCCCAGCTCGACGACCTCTACTACGCGATCGTCAATGCCGTGCGCGCGCGCCTGAAGCCCGACGAGCGCGCGCACCGGCAGGTGCTCGACGAACTCAACGCGATGCTCGTCGACAAGTACTTCGTCAACTTCTCGGTGTTCGAATCCGCGCCCGACATCTGGGCGATCGACCAGGTGTTCCCGATCGTGCCGATCGCGCGCCTCGACGAAGCGCCCGACCGGCGCGGCGTGATCGCCGACCTCACCTGCGACTCCGACGGCCGCATCGATCATTACGTCGAAGCCGACGGCGTCGACGTGAGCCTGCCGTTGCACGCGCCGCGCGCGCAGGAATCGTATCGCCTCGGCGTGTTCATGGTCGGCGCGTACCAGGAAACGCTCGGCGACATCCACAACCTGTTCGGCGACACCGACGCTGTCAACGTCAAGCTCGCCGGCGACGGTTATGTGTTCAGCCACCGCCGCCGCGGCGACACGACCGACCTCATGCTCGACTACGTCGGCTACGACCTCGCCGCGCTGCGCGCGGCCTACCGCGACAAGATCGCCGCGGCCGGCGTCGGCGCGGACGAAGCAGCACGCCTCGAGGCCGCGCTCGAACACGGGCTCACGGGCTATACCTACCTCGCCGAGTGATCAAGCGAAAGCAAAAGCGAGGCAAAGCCTGAAACACGAAGGACACGAAGGACACGAAGGACACGAAGTGAAGCCCAAGGCGAAGAAAGAAGATTGAAACACGGAGCACACGGAGCACACGAGAGCCTGTCAGAAATTTTGTGTGCGAGGCCTATCATGAGCAAAAGGAGCATGTATGGCCCGCAAGACGAAGCCGACCCGGCAGGCGGAGCTGCCGAAGATTCCGGCGGAACTGATTGACCAGTTCGTGAAGGGACCGATGAGCGCGGAGGCGGTGAACGCGGCCTCGATGGCGTTCAAGAAGGCGCTGATCGAGCGCGCGCTGGGCGCTGAGCTGTCGCATCACCTG
>DASTSE010000010.1:0-20465 GCA_035760865.1 Dokdonella sp. | reverse complement strand
GTGCGGTTCTACCTGCAGCAGGCGCTGTTCGATCCAGGCACCGACGCCTATCGCGTGCTCGGCCTCGCACCCGATGCACCGGCCGAGCGTGTTCGCCAGCACTATCGCTGGCTGCAACGTTGGTTGCATCCCGATCGCCTCGGCGACGAGTGGGAATCGGTCTACGCAAAGCGCGTGAACTGGGCGTGGCGGCAGCTGCGCAACGCGGAGTCGCGCGACGCTTACGATAGGCGGCGCGAGCTCGGCAGCGACGAGCCGCCGACGGAGTTGATCTCGAGCCGCGAGGGCGGCGCGTGGAAGGCGGTCCCGTTCGCGCGTTCGAGCTGGCCGAAGCGGATCGTCCTCGGCTTGTGGGTGGCGAGCGTCGCATTGCTCGTCCTCGCGGTCGTGCGTCTCGGTGCGCCGCCCGCGGACGAGCCCGCACTCGCGGCCAGCGGCGTGCCCGCCGCCGTGCCGGCGGACCTCCCAGCGCCTGCAATCGACGCTCCGGCCGCGTCGATGCGCGTTCTCGACATCGCGACGTCGCCACCGGTTGCCGCGACCCGCATCGATCGCCGCGATGCCGATGCCGAGCCGGCGCGGGCCGGTAGGGATCCGCCGCGGGTACGACGCTTCGTGCACGACGTCCGGACGAGCGCTGAGGTGCGGGTCGACGCCGGTGCGTTCGCGCCGCCGGGCCCTTTGTCCGCGCTACCCGAATCGACCGTCGCCGACGCATCGATCCTCGCATCACCGAACATCCGTCGCGTGCGCGAGTCCGCTTCAGCGGGAGGAGCCGTCGCGCCGAGCGCATCGGTCGACGCGCCGGCCGTGCCGGGAGGCGAGGCGACAGGGGCGTTCGTCGCGACCGAGGTGGAGCTCGGGCGCTTCGACACCGCCGAGGAACGGCTCGCGGAGATCTGCCGCTACTTCGGCCATCTCGACGCGCCGACGCCGCCGATCTGGAACGACCTCGGGACCCAGCTCGCCGCAGAGCGCGCGCGCGCCGCGCTGCACGAGCGCGGCGGCGCGAGTGGAGAAGTCCGATTCGAAGTCGCGACGCCGGATTGGCGGCTGTCGGATGATGCGGCGACGCTGTCGGCAGGCTATCGGCTGCGCTCGGGCCACGAGGCGCGCGAGTCGGGCCTGCTCACGCTCTCGATGGTCTGGCGCGTGCGGATGTGGCTGGTGTCGCACGTCGAGCTGCGGCCCGACCCGTGATCGCGCTGCGCCCGGCGGCCATGCTCGGCATCGCGCTCGCGGCGATGGCGTGCATCGGCTGGCGCATCGTCGTCACGTCTTCTGCGGACCTCCGTGTGGACGCGTCGCCCGCGCAGGCGCTCGCGCGGGATCCGCGCAACCGCGCCGCGCGGATCGCACTCGCGCGGCGAGGGCTGCGCGGCGGTGATGTCGCTGGCGCGCAAGCGGCCGCGCAGGCCCTGTTGCGCGACGAACCGCTCGAAGCGTCTGCGCTCGCGTTGCTCGCGCAGGCGGCGGAAAGCGCGGGCGACGCCGGCGCCGCCGCGAACCTCTACGCGATCGTGTTGCGTCGTGCGCCACGCGACCTCCATGCGCGCGCGTGGACGATCGACCATGAGCTCGCGCGCGGCCACTACGACGACGCACTCGACCACCTCGCGGTGTTGCTGCGCGTGTGGCCGTCGCAGCGACGCGCGCTGCTGCCGGTGATGGTCGACCTCGCGCGCGTCCCGGCCTTCGCGGACGCGATGTTGCGCGCGCTGTCGACGCATCCTGCGTGGCGCGAGGCGCTGCTCGACGCACTGCTCGCGCGAGGCGACGCTGCGACCGTGGATCGCCTGTTCGGCCGACTCGATACCGAAGGCGACCTGTCGCGCGGGGAAACGGGGGCGTGGCTGGAGCGTCTCATGCGAGAGGGTCGGTGGGGCGAGGCGTACGGCCGCTGGGCGAGCGGAGTCCGGCGCGAGGCGGGAGCCGCCGTGCCGGCACTGTACGACGGCGGCTTCGAGCACGCGCTGTCGGGCATCGGCTTCGACTGGCGCGTTCGCGACGTGCCTGGCGTCTTCGTCGAGCGCGTGCACGCGCCGGGCGTCTCGGGCCACTTCGCGTTGAAGGTCGCCTTCGCGCATCGACGCGTGTCCGACGCCGGACTGTCGCAGGTGACCCTGCTCGCGCCGGGCTCCTATCGACTGGGCTACCGCGCGCGCACCGAAGACCTGCTGAGCGATCGCGGCGTCGAATGGGCGATCGGTTGTGAAGGTTCATCGCGGCCGTTGGCGGTGAGCGCGCCACTCGCCGGACGCTCCGACTGGAAAACCTACGCAATGACCTTCGACGTGCCCGCCCAAGGATGCGTGGCCCAGCATCTGCGCTTGCGCAACCCGGGCGCCGACGGCCCCGGCAAGATCGTGTCCGGGACCATCTGGCTCGACGATATGTCGATCGAGCCGATCGCGCGAGCGCCCGCGCCGTGATCGCGAGGGCGGGTGCGTGCGCGTGGCATGCGTCGGTTCGGATTGCTTTCATGAACCGCTCGCCGCGCCTCGACGCGCGATTGTCGCGGCGGATATCAAGGTCTATACTTGTTCGCATCTTCCGCGAAAGGAGGTCGTCATGAAGCGATTTGCGTGCCATGCGGTCGCCTTGCTGGTCGCCGGGGCCGCGACCGCGGCATTCGCGCAGGACGCCGCGACACTGGAAGTCGAGCGCGGTGTCGTCATGACGAGCAGCGGTGGCGAGTTCGTGACCGCGCACAGCGGCCAGAGCCTGCGCGCAGGCGAACGCGTAATGGTCACCAAGGATGGCGCCGCGACGATCGTATTCGGCAGCTGCCGGCATACCTACGAGCAGCCCGGCGTGTACACGGTGGGTGAGGGCTGCGAAGCGCTCGCCGCCGGCGCGACGAGCGGCTCGAGCGGGTTCAGCGGCGCGGGCACGGGCGGGACCGTGGCGTTCGTTGCCGCTACTGCGGTCGCCGCCGGCGTCATCGCGCACAACATCGACGCGGATGCCGACGTCGAGGTGCCGATCAGCCGCTGAACGGACGAGATCCGCGGCGGCTGCGCGATGCGCGCTCAGAATCGTGGCACAGGGCGGCCCGGATCGCGCGCCGCTCGCGCTCGGTGCGGGGCACGTCGCGCGTCCGACGCGTGGTGGATCGGAGGCGGCGACCATGCGAATCGGCGACCGTACGGACGTTGATGGCCGGTTGACGGCGATACTGGCCGGCGCATTGTTGGCCCTCTGTTTCGTCACGGGCGGCAGCTCGCAGCAGAACGGCGTCGGCACTGCCGTCGCGCAACTCGCTTCGCTTCCGATCCTTGTCCATGCCGTCGTGAAGGCACGCTCGCGCGCACGCCTGAGTGCATTCCGCGCCCCGATCGGCGTCGCCGTGTTCATCGCGGGCCTGCCATGGCTCCAGCTCCTGCCGGTGCCGGACTGGCTCTGGACGCTAGCTCCCGCGCGCCAGGCCCTCGCGCACGACCTCACTGCGGCCGGGGTCGAGCACATCTCGCTGCACTGGAGCCTGTCTCCTGCAGCGACCGAACGCGATGCCTTCGCGATGCTCCCGCCGCTGGCGCTGTTCTTCTGCACGCTCGCGATCGATCGCGACGCCTGGCGCGCGCTGTGCGCATGGCTCGTCGCGCTCGCGGTCGCCAGCCTGCTGCTCGGCTTCGCGCAGGCGGGTGCCGCGCAGGACAGCGTCCTGAATCCGTTTCCGCAATACGCCCCCGCGCTTGCGGGTGTGTTCGCGAACAGGAATCACCAGGCCGCCGCACTGACGATCGGCCTCGTGCTGTCGGTCGCGCTGTTCGTCGATGCGCGCAGGCGCGACGCGGCGGGCGGCGAGAGATCGATCGCGGCGATCCCGTTCGCGCTCGCCGCACTGGTGCTTGCGGTCGCGCTGCCGCTGGTCGGCTCGCGTGCAGGCATCGTCATCGCGATGGTCGCCGTCGGCGTCGTCTTGCCGGCTGCAGGCGTGCCTTCGCTCGCGCGCCTGCGCGAGCACCGTCCGACGCAATGGGCGACGGCCGCCGCCCTCGGCCTGCTCGTCGCGGGCATTTACGTCGGCTTCGCATGGGTCCAAAGCGATGCCGCTGTCTCCGGGTCGCGCTGGATGCTGACGCGGGAGACCGTGCGCCTCGCCGTCGCCAACATGCCGCTCGGCGGCGGATTCGGCAGCTTCGTGTCGGTGTTCCAGCAGGGGACCGGTCCCGAAACGCTTGCTCGCAACTACATCAACGCAGCCCACGACGAGTACGCACAATGGTGGCTCGAAGGTGGCGCGCTCGCGATCGCCGCGCTGCTCGCCGCGGCGATCGTGCTCGCACGCACGCTCGTCCGCCTGGTTCGGCGACATCCCGGATCGCCGGCGCGAACGACCGGCGTTGCGGCATGGTCGGGCGTGCTGGCGCTCCTCGTACATTCGAGTGTGGACTATCCGTTGCGGACGCCGGCACTGATGGCCGCGGGTGCGTTGCTGGCGGGCATCGCGGTCGCAGCGGCGCGCGCGCCGTCGACGATGACGCATGAGGCCGCCCCAACGCGGCGAACCTCGCCCGTTGCCGGAGCGTCCGGCGAGGCCTACGGAGGACCACGATGACGGACGGCGATGCGGAGTACGTGGCGCGGCTGCTCGCGGCGGGGATGCTGGCTGGCCCGGTGCTCGAGCTCGGCGCGGGATACGGCGGTCGCACCTGCCGACAGGCGGTCGCGGACGCGCGGCTCGACTACTTCGCAACCGACATCGAAGGCGCGGTCGATTTCGTCGCCGACTTCTCCGATCCGGGCAGCGTCGCCGAAGCATTCGCCTCGCGCACGTTCGGCACCGTGCTCGTGCTCAACGTCCTCGAGCACACGTTCGAGCCGATTCCCGTACTCGACAACGCGGCGAGCCTATTGCGCGCGGGCGGGCGACTCGTCGTCGTCACGCCCGCAGTGTGGCCGATCCATCGATTTCCGATCGACTGCTATCGTCTGCTTCCCGATTTCTACGTCCGTTACGCACAGCGGCGCGGCTTGTCGCTCGACCAGCGCTGGTTCGAGTACATCGGGCGGGGCCGTGTGCACGACCACCCCGACGCGAGCGGCGATGCCGGCCTGCCGGCGCCGGTGCAGACACGCTTCAGGCGGTGGCGATCGCGCGTCGTCCACCGCCTGTTCGACACCTCCGGACGCGACGTGACGTTTCCATCGCATGTCGCGATCGGCGCGCTGCTGGAGAAGCCGTGAATCGCGATGCCGACGCGGTCGCGCACGATCCCACGCGCTCGCGGCAGGCGCGCATCTCGGTCTGCCTGCTCGCGTTCGACCACGTCGACGTGATCGAGTCGACCGTCGCATCCGTGCTCGAGCAGACGATCGACGACGTCGAGATCGTGTTGAGCGACGACTGCTCGACCGACGGCACCTGGGACGCGCTATGCAGGATCGAACGGCGCGATGCGCGCGTGCGCGCGATCCGCACGCCGCACAACCTCGGCATGGCCGAGCATGCCAACTTCGCCGTCGCGCACTCCTCGGGTGAGTTCATCGCGCTGCTCCACCACGACGACCTCTACCGGCCGGACCTGCTCGAGAAGTGGGCCGGTGTGCTGGAGCGTCATCCCGATGCGGGCTTCGTGTTCAATTGCTATGGCGAAGTCGACAGCGACCGCATCTGCGGCGCGCCGATGCCCGGCGAATGCATCGACGGCGACTGGCTGCTCGAGCGGCACCTGTTCGCACGCTGGGGATGCCTCATTCGCGGTACCGCGATGATCCGCCGCAGCGCGTGGCTGTGCGAGGGCGGCATGCGCGCGGCGTTCGGCCTGCTCGCCGACGTCGACCTCTGGATGCGCCTCGCGATGCGCGGCCCGGTGGGATACGTCGACGAGCCGTTGATCGTGGTACGTCACGCGCGTCCCAGCTACTACCCCGACATCTACAAGGGCGGTACGTGGTCGTGGACGCGCCTGCGCCTGCTCTACGAGATCCATGCGGCGAACCGCGCGACCTATCTGCGTCGCCGACGCTTGGTCGGGCGCGTGCGCTGGCTCGCGTTCCGCTGCCGGCTCAGCGCGGAGACCGCCAAGTGGATCGTCTATGCACTCGTACGACGCAAGTACCCGATGCTGCGCAGCTGCGGCGAATCGCGCACGGCCTACGACGTCTGGCCGCTGCGCGTGTTCAGGGCATTGCTGCTTCGCGCGACGCGGTTCCTGCCCTCGACATGAGCCGCGCCGGCGTCGAGCACAGGGCAGCGGCGGTGAGCCTCGTGAGCGGCCTCGGCGCGCTGCTCTCGATCGTGTTCCAGCTCGTTTCGGTGCCTGTCTGCCTGCATTTCTGGGGCAGGGAACGCTACGGCGCGTGGCTCGCGGTGTTCGCCGCAGCGACGATGTTCCGCATGGTGGACGGCGGCTTCATCGACTACGTCGGCAATCGGTTGAACCTCCTGTACCACACCGACCGCGACGCGATGCGCCGCGTGCTCGCCTCGTCGGCGGTCGGCTCCGCGGTGCTCGGCCTGCTGCAGCTCGGCATCGTGTGCGTGGCACTCGCCGTCGGCGCATCGGCCGGTGCGTCCGCCGCGGGCGCGGCCGAGCGCGCTCCGGTGGCGCTCGTCGTGCTCGTCGCCGCGTGGGTGATGTCGGGCTCGTTCATCGGCATCGTGCATCGCCTGCTCGTGCCCGCGGGAATGATGTGCCAGGCGGCTTGGTGGGCGATGGGCTACCAGACGGCGATCTTCGCCGGACTCGTCACGGCAGCGATCGCACGCCTCGATCTCCTCGCGACGAGCCTGCTCGTCGCGACCGTGCAGGCATCGGTGTATTTCGCCTCGGCGTTCTACATCCGGCGTCGACTCCCCGAGTTCTTTCCGTGGTGGCACCGTCCCGATGCGCGCACCGCGTTCGCCGATCTCGCGCGGTCGATGACGTTCGTGCTCGGCACGGCGCTGCAGCAGGCCGCGACCGGGGGAACCGTGCTGCTCGTCGGCGCGATGCTCGGCGTTGCGGCCGTGCCCGTGTTCACGACGATGCGCACGATGGCGAACCTTTGGAACACGTTGACGGCGACGCTGACCTCGCCGCTGCTGCCCGACCTCGTGCGCTACCACGCGACCCGACAGCCCGCGAAGCTGGTCGCGCTGGTCGAAGCCCACGCGTGGCTCGTCGGCACGCTCGTCGATCTCGGCATCGTGATCGGTTATCCCTTCATGGTCGCGGTCTACGCGTCGTGGACGCGAGGAGCATTGCCGCTCGACCGGCCGCTGCTCGCGGCGCTGCTCGCGGCCGCGGCGCTTTACAACGCGGGCGCGCTCATGACCGTGTACCTCACCGGCATCAACGACGCGCGCGCGGTGCTCGGCCTCGCGCTCGTGCGCGCACTGCTCACGCTGGCCGCGGGCGCGGCCGCGATGCGTTTCGGCGTCGCCGGCGCAGGCTACGGCATCCTGCTCGCGGAGGCGGCCTGTTTCTCGCTCGCAGCGTCGGTGCTGTTCCCGGCGGCTCTGCGGCGACTGGACAGGGCGGCACGCGGTCCGCGCCTCGGCTGGGCCTGGACGACGGCTGCTTGCGCGATTGCATTTCTCGCGGCAGCCGCGTCCGGCGCCGGCGCGGCGCCGTTGCTGTTGGCGGTCGTCGCGGCGGCGATGCTCGTCGCGGCCTGGCGCGGCTTCCTGCGACTCGACGGTGACGTGCGCCGCCGCCTCCTTGCACTCGGCGCGCGCTGGCTGCCGATGCGGAGTGGACCATGAAGCGGTCGACGCGCGTCAGCGGGGCAGGCCGGTGAGCCGACGTCGCCTGCCACCCCTCGTGCCCGCGCTCGCCGCGGCGGCGACGGCAAGTCTGCTCGCGCTGACGTCGTCGACGGGGATGCTCGGCCCACGCGCGGTCTTCATGCTCCTGACACTGCTGCTGCTCGCCTACGGTGTTGCGGAGATCGCGCGCGTGCGCCGCGTCCATCCGGATCGCTGGATGCTCAATCCCGCCGTCATCGCGTGCGTGCTCGTGTTTTGCCTCAGTTTCGGCGTCGGCAACGTGCTGTTCTTCCTGCCCGCGGACACGCTCGAGATCGTTGGGCTCGTACCCGACGTCACGCCCGCAATGGTGAAGCTCATGTGGCTCGTCCTGCTCGGCGCGATCGGCATGTGGCTCGGCTACTGGTCGCCGTTCGCGGCCGGCAAGAGCGGCGCGCGTCAGCAGCGCGCCGTGTCGCGCTGGTTCCGTCGCTCCGATCGCCCGCGACGGTTCGCCGTGCCCGTGCTCGTCGCGATCGCGCTGCTCGCGCGCCTGCTGCAGGTCAGGCTCGGCGTGTTCGGCTACAGCAGCAGCCACGAGCGCCAGCTGGAGCTCAGCGCGATCACGCAGTACCTCAGCATGGGTGCGGGGCTCGGCTCGGTCGCACTCGTGGTCGCGTCGCTCGACTACTTCTCCGACCGCTCGAGTTGGCCGGCGCGGGCGTGGTTCCTCGCGATCCTCGCGCTCGAGGTCGGGTTCGGCGTGCTGTCGGGATTCAAGAGCCAGATGGCGATTCCGTTCGTGATTGCCGGTGTGTGCAGCTACCTCCAGTCCGGGCGCGTGCCGCGCGCATGGCTGGCCGGATTCGCGATCGCACTCGTACTGGCCTATGCGGTCATCGAGCCGTTCCGCGTCACGCGCTCGACCGACCGCGCGTTCGAGGGAACGTCGGTGAGCAGCATCCTCGACGCATTCATCGCGGCGCGCGCGCGCGAAGAGGTGCGTCCCGCGCAAGGCTCGGTATGGATCGCGATCATCGCGCGCTCGACGCTCACGTACGTCGGCTCGCTCGGCATCGAGTATCGCGACGAACACGAGGAACTGCCCGAAGGCAGTCCCGCCTTCCTCGCCAACCTCGTGCTCGCGCCCGCGTATGCCTTCATCCCGAGGTCGATCTGGCGCTCCAAACCGATCGGCGACCTCGGCCTCTGGTACACGCAGGTGGTGCTCGGCCACGACGTGCCGTCGTCGACGGCGATGAGTCCGGTCACGTATCTTTATTTCGCCGGCGGCGCGGTCGCGGTCCTCGTCGGATTCTTCTGCTTCGGCACGCTCTACCGGCTGCTGTTCTTCCTCGTGCGGCCGCACGAGGGCGCGGGACGCGCGCTCGTCTATCTCGTCCTCGTGATGAATCTCGCCAACGTCGGCAGCGCGGTCGACGGCGTCCTCGTGTTCTTCTGCCGCACGCTGCCGCTTGCGCTCGTGCTGCAGCACCTGGTCTACGCGCGGCCGCGGCGACGCGCCGCCGCGATCGCGCCACAGGCGCCGGTGGGCGTCGCATGACCGGCACGCAGGGAACCACCGATGCGACGGGCGCGGCCGTCAGTGCCGCGCGCTCGCGCGTCGAGGTATCGGTGCTCGTGAGCCATCCGATCCAGTACTTTGTGCCCGTCTATCGCGCGCTCGCGCAGATCGACGACCTCGACCTGCGCGTCGTCTACCGCACGCGCATCGGCGTCGAAGGCTATGTCGACGCCGGTTTCGACCGCACCGTATGCTGGGATATTCCGCTGCTCGACGGCTATCGTTCGACCTTCCTTTCGTCGAAGACCGGCGACCGCGGGTTCGAGCCCTCGATCGTGCGCGAACTCGTTTGCCACCGGCCGCACGTGCTCGTGCTGCACGGCTACGCTCGACCGACGAACCTCGTCGCCCTCGTGGTGGCGAAACTGCTCGGCGTCCGCGTGCTCATGCGCGGCGACACGCGCGCGTCCGCGCGCCATGCGGGTGTGATCAAGGGCGCGCTCAAGCGCGCGGTGTTCCGACTCCTCGACGGCTGCATCGCGATCGGATCGGCAAACCGCGCGTACTACCGCACGCTCGGCGTCGCCGACACGCGTATCTTCTTCGCGCCGATGGCGATCGACAACGCAGCGTTCGCGCTGCGCACGCGCGATCCCGGCGCGCGTCGCGAAGGTCGGGCCGAACTCGGCATCGACGCGGCGGCACCGGTGGTGTTGTTCGCGGGAAAGCTGATCCGAAGCAAACGCGTCGACGACCTGCTGCGCGCATTCCTGCGTTTGCGCGCCGATCCCGGCGCGATCCTGCTGATCGTGGGCTCCGGACCCGAAGAGGGGGCGCTGCGCGAGCTCGCGGCACCGGCGGGTGGGCGGGTGCGTTTCCTCGGCTTCAGAAACCAGAGCGAGCTGCCGCGCCTGTACGCGATCGCGGACATATTCGTGTTGCCCGCGCAGGACGAATCGTGGGGCCTCGTCATCAACGAGGCGATGGCCGCGGGGCTGCCGGTGATCGCTTCCGATGATGTCGGTGCGGCGCCGGACCTCGTCTCGGGCAAGGACACCGGCATCGTGTACCCGTGCGGCGACGTCGAGCGGCTGGCCGAAGCGCTCGCGCAGCTCGTCGGCTCGCCGGGCGCACGCGAACGCATGGGCGACAAGGCCGCACGGCTGATCGAAGACTGGGGCGTCGAGGCATCCGCGCGTGGCATCGCGCACGCGGTGCGCTCGCTCGCCCGCGAACGGGGGCGGGCATGAGGCTCGCGCTCGTCGTGCCGTCGCTGCTCGACGGAGGCGGCGTGCCGGCGGTCGCGCGCTTCGTCAAGGATGCCGCGCTCGCCGCGGGCGATTGCGAGCTGCGCGTCGTCTCGCTCGCGATGTCGAGCCGCGATCCCTGCAGCGTGCGCATCGCGCGCCCGGGCAGCTGGCTGCACGGCGTCGCCGTCGCGGCGGGCGAATGGGAGGGTTTGCCGGTGCAGCACGTCGGCGCCACGCTCGGTGAACTCGAGTTCCAGCGCTATCGTCCGCGTGCGGCGCTCGCGCGCGTGCTCGCGGGATGCGACGTCATCCAGGTCGTGGCGGGCTCCCCGGCATGGGCGAACGCCGTGTTCGGCCTCGGCAAGCCGGTGTCCGTGCATGCCGCGACGCGCGCGATCGTCGAGCGCCGGCGCCGCGACGCCGATCCGCACGGTGCGCTCGGGCGCTGGCGGCGCGCGATGACGCGCGTCACCGATCGCATGGACGACCTCGCATTGCGGCGCGCGGACGCGATCCAGGTCATGAATCCGGCGATGCTCGCCTACGCGCGCGCCATCATCGGCGAGCGCGGCGTCGACCTGCGGCTCGCGCCGCCGGGCGTCGACACGACGTACTTCCGGCCGTTGGACGATCGCCGACCGCAGGACGATCCGACCATCCTCTGCGTCGCGCGCTTCGCCGATCCCCGCAAGAATGTCGAACTCCTGCTCGACGCGTGTGCGGTCCTGCGCACGCTCGTCGGGGGCGCAGCGCGCCTCGTGCTCGCCGGCGCTTCCGCGCCGCCGCAGCGATTCTGGCGGCGTGCGGAAGATATTGGCATTCGCGAACAAGTCCATTTTTACGAGCGCCCCGACCGTGCTACGCTGGCTCGCATGTACCGGACGGCGAGCGTATTCGCGCTGCCGTCGGACGAAGAGGGTTTCGGCATGGTGCTCCTGGAGGCGATGGCCAGTGGCGTGCCCGTCGTCGCGACGCGCTGCGGCGGTCCGGAGGGCGTCGTGAGCGATGCCGTGGACGGCTATCTCGTGCCGCGCGGCGACGCCGCGGGGATGGCGCAGCGTCTCGCGCTGCTGCTGTCGGACCCGCAGCGCAACCTTGCCATGGGGCGCGCGGCGCGCCTCGCCGTCGAGCGCCGATTCGAGCAGCGCATTGCCGCAGCCACCTTCGTCGACGTCTGGCGCCGGCTCGCGCGCGCTCCGCACGGGGTGTCGGATGCGCGCGCATGAGGCCGCCGGCGACGGCGCGCACCCTGGCTCGGCGTCCGCGCGCGCGACGTACCCGCGACGCGTGGACGCTCCGATGAAGCTCGTGCACGTGGTGCCGCACGTCGACGCCGAAGCGGCCGGGCCGTCGTACTCCGTGCCGCGCTTGTGCGAGTCGCTGGCCGCGCGCGGGAACGAGGTCACGCTGATGTGCCTCGCGGCGCGCGACCTGGCCGGCGTCAGGGTCGAGCTGCATCGGCAGTGGCCCGTGCTCGGGCGCTTCGCCGTTTCGCCGGGCCACGCGTTAGCGCTGCGGCGGACGGCCTCGCAGGTCGATGTCGTCCACAACCACAGCCTGTGGTCGATGGTGAACGTCGCGGCGGGATGGACCGTGCCGGGACGGCGCGCACGCCTCGTCGCCTCGCCGCGCGGCACGCTTTCGCGCTGGGCGCTCGGACGCACGCGGGCGCTCAAGCGGATCCTGTGGCCGCTGCAGCGGCGCGTGCTCGCACGCGCCGACCTGCTGCACGCGACCAGCGACGCCGAGTACGAGGACATCCGCTCGCTCCATCTCGCTGCGCCCGTTGCCGTCGTTCCGAACGGGGTCGACCTGCCGGATCTGCGGCCAGCGCGGCCGCCACAGGCGATCCGCACGTTGCTGTTCCTCAGCCGCATCCATCCGACGAAGGCACTCGATCGCCTGCTGCAGGCGTGGGCACAGCTCCAATCCGTGCACGTCGACTGGCGGCTGCGGATCGCAGGAAAGGGCGAACCCGCCCACGTCGCGGACATCGAAGCATTGGCGCGATCGCTCGACCTGCGGCGCGTCGAGTTCGCCGGTGCGCTTTACGGATCGGAGAAATCGGACGCGTATTTCGCGGCCGACCTGTTCGTGCTGCCGACCCATTCGGAGAACTTCGGCATGGCCGTCGCCGAGGCGCTCGCGCATGCGGTGCCCGCCGTCGTCGCCCGCGGCGCGCCATGGGCCGGCCTCGAGACCGAACGCTGCGGCTGGTGGATCGACAACGACGTCGCCTCGCTCGCCGCCGCCCTCGATGCCGCGATGCGCGAGTCGCCCGGCAGGCTCGTCGAGATGGGCATGTCCGGGCGACGCTGGATGGAACGGGATTTCTCCTGGACTTCGGTCGCCGAACGGATCGAGTCGGCGTATCGGTGGACGCTCGGCGAGGCGCCGCAGCCGTCGTGCGTGCGGACGAACTGACGTGCAGCGCGGGAATGCCAATCGATGAGCGCACTCGTTCGACGATGGGCCGAAGTCCTGCTGGGGCCGCTGGTCGTGCGACGGCGCATGCCCGCGTCGGCCGGTCATGGCTGGCTCGTGGTCAGCGCGAAAGTGGGCGGCCTCAAATACCTGCTGAAACCGGCGGATCTGTGGGATCCCGAACTCGTGCGGATCGCGGGTTGCCTCGTGTCGGAAGGGGACGTCGTCTGGGACGTCGGTTCCAACGTCGGATTGTTCGCGAAGGCCGCCTCCGAGCGAGCCGGCGCGCGCGGACGCGTGGTCGCGCTCGAAGCCGATGAAGACGCGGCTGCGTTGCTGCTGCGCACGGCGCACCTGGCTGCGCCGCGCTGCGCGCCGATCACGGTCGTCGCCACCGCGGTCGGCCGGCGCTGCGGCGTCGCTTCGTTCGCGATCGCGCGGCGCGCGCGCGCGGCGAATGCCATCGAAGGTTTCGGTTCGACGCAGACGGGTGGCACGCGCGAAGTCAGAGAGGTTCCGTCGACCACGCTCGACGCGCTGATCGAGCGGTTCGGCGCGCCGGACGTGGTCAAGATCGACGTCGAAGGCGCCGAAATGGAGGTGCTCGATGGTGCCTCGCGTCTGCTCGCGGAGATCCGGCCGGCCATCTATTGTGAAGTCTGCAGCGCGACGCGCTCGGCCGTTTCGCGTTTGCTCCATGCGCATTCGTACGCGATGTGGGACGGCGAGGATTTCAGCCAGGCCGACGGGCTCGGCATCGCGCTCGCCGCGGGCAATACCGTTGCGATTCCGCTCGAAAAACGCGCGCGCTACCGAGCACGGGCCGGCGACGGGGGCGCGGCATGAGCGGGCCGCCGAACGTCCGGCGCGCACCGATCGCGGTCGTCATGATCGCACTGAACGAAGCGCACAACCTCGAAGCGGTACTCGACAACCTCGACGGTTGGGCCGAGGAAGTGTTCCTCGTCGACAGCTGCAGCAGCGACGGCTCGGTCGACATCGCGCTGCGGCGCGGCGTCCACGTCGTGCAGCGCCGCTTCACGGGGTTTGGCGAGCAATGGAACTTCGCGCTGTCCGAGTTGCCGATCCGCGCGCCATGGACGATGAAACTCGATCCGGACGAACGGCTCCCCGATCGGCTCAAGCGCAGCATCGCCGAGGCGATCGAGCGCGGGCAGGGCGACGCGCTGAGTTTCGACCGCAGGCTGTGGTTCATGGCGAGTCCGCTGCCGGTGCGGCAGCGCGTGTTGCGCGTCTGGCGAACCGGGCATTGCCGGTTCACCGACGTCGTCGTCAACGAGCATCCGCTCGTCGAAGGACGTGTCGAACACATCGATGGCGAGCTCGAGCACCACGACAGTCCCGATCTCGAGCACTGGATCGACAAGCAGAACCGCTACACGAGCGCCGAAGCCGCCGCCGCGCTGCGTGGCGACGCGCTCGCGGCGCTGCCGCGTCTGTTCGGCACGCCGTTGCAGCGGCGCATGTGGATGAAAAAGCACTATCGGAATCTTCCATTTCGATACGCAGCCATGTTCTTCTATCACTACGTCGTGCTCGGCGCCTGGCGAGCCGGTCGCGTCGGCCATGCGTGGTCGCACCTGCGTTGCGAGGTCTACCGCCTGGTCGAATACAAGCTGCGCGAGATGCGATCGACCGGATGCGCGCCAGTCCGTCGCCACGCCGGTCCCGGCGCGCCGGATCCGCGCGTGCGCCAGTACTGAGCAAGGTAGCGATTGTCGAGGAGGATCGGCGTGTTCGACGACAAGGTTCTACTGATCACCGGCGGCACGGGCTCGTTCGGCAATGCGGTACTGCGGCGATTCCTCGACACCGGCGTGAGGGAGATCCGGATCCTCAGCCGCGACGAGAAGAAGCAGGACGACCAGCGCAAGGCGTACGCGAGCGACAAGCTCAAGTTCCACATCGGCGACGTGCGCGACCCGCGCGCGGTGCTCAACGTCATGCGCGGCGTCGACTGCGTCTTCCACGCGGCGGCGCTCAAGCAGGTGCCGTCGTGCGAGTTCCATCCGCTCGAAGCCGTGCAAACCAACGTACTCGGGACCGAGAACGTGCTCGAAGCCGCGATCCAGTGCGGCGTGCGGAAGGTGATCTGCCTCAGCACCGACAAGGCCGTGTACCCGATCAACGCGATGGGGATCTCCAAGGCGATGATGGAGAAGGTACTCGTCGCGAAGTCGCGCAACGCGGCCCCGGTGTGCACGATGGTCGGCACGCGCTACGGCAACGTGATGGCCTCGCGCGGCTCGGTCATCCCGTTGTTCGCGGCGCAGGTCCTCGCCGGCAAGCCGTTGACGATCACCGACCCGTCCATGACCCGCTTCATGATGTCGCTCGACGACGCAGTCGACCTCGTGATGTTCGCATTCCGCCACGGCGGCAAGGGCGACATCTTCGTGCAGAAGTCGCCCGCGGCGACGCTCGAGGTGATCGCGCGCGCGCTCGCCGATGTGCTGGGCCGGCCCGATCACCCGATCGACGTCATCGGCACGCGGCACGGCGAAAAGCTCCACGAGACGCTGCTCAGCCGGGAGGAACGCGCGCACGCCGAGGAGCTGGACGGCTACTTCCGCATCATGCCCGACCAGCGCGACCTCAATTACGGCAAGTACTTCGAGCAGGGCGAGCCCCGCATCACGCAGAGCGAGGATTACACTTCGTACAACACCGAACGACTGGACGTGGACGGCATGAAGGCGCTGCTGCTGCGACTCGAGTTCATCCGCGACCTCGTCGAACAGCGGCCGGCGCAACCGATCGCGTGACGATGAAGCTCCTTCTCACGGGCGCCGCAGGATTCGTCGGCCGCAACTTCGCGGTCTCGGTGACCGGTTCGGCCGGCCACCGGACGCTCGACGTGACCCGTTCGACGACCCAAGCCGCCCTCGTGCGCGCGATCGCCGACGCGGACGCGGTCATCCATCTCGCGGGCACGAACCGGCCCCGGCATCCGCGCGAGTTCGACGAGGTCAACGCAGGGTTCACCGCCATCGTCTGCGACGCGCTGCGCGCGGACGGTCGCGCATTGCCGATCGCGTACGCATCCTCGATCCAGGCCGGACTCGACAACCCCTACGGCGCCAGCAAGCGCGCCGCCGAGCAGCGCCTGATGCGGCATGCCGAGGACACGGGCGCGCCGGTCGCGATCTTCCGTCTGCCCAACGTGTTCGGCAAATGGTGTCCCGCGCATCGGCATTCGGTCGTCGCGACGTTTTGCCACGACGTCGCGCGCGGCATCTCGATCGAGGTCCACGACGCATCCGCCCCCTTGCAGCTGATCCATGTCGACGACGTCGTCGAGCACCTGCTCGATGCGGTGCTGCGAACGCGCCCAGGTACGACGTTCCGCGCGGCGGGGCCCGTCCATCGCATCACTGTCGGCGAGCTCGCAGGACAGATCGAGGCGTTCGAGCGCGAACGCCGTACGCTCGCGGTCGACCGCGTCGGCCACGGCTGGCTGCGCGCGCTGTACGCGACCTACGTGAGCTACCTCCCGACGACGTCGTTCGCCTATCCGGTCGCCGCGCACGCGGATGCGCGGGGCGCCTTCGTCGAGATGTTGAAGACGCCCGATTCCGGCCAGGTCTCGTTCTTCACCGCATACCCCGGCGTCACGCGCGGAGGCCACTATCACCATGCGAAGGTCGAGAAGTTCCTCGTCGTGCGCGGGCGCGCGCGCTTCCGCTTTCGCCACCTGCTGACCGGCGAGACGCACGAACTCGATACCGACGCCGCCACGCCGACGATCGTCGATTCGATCCCCGGTTGGGCGCACGATGTCACGAACACGGGCGACGACGAGCTCATCGTCATGCTGTGGGCGAGCGAAGTCTTCGACCGCGCGCGGCCCGACACGTTTTCCGCAGGGACGGGCACATGAAGAAGCTCAAGGTCGCCACCATCGTCGGCACCAGGCCCGAGATCATCCGCCTGTCGCGCGTGATCGCGAAGCTCGACGTGCACTGCGAGCATGTGCTGATCCACACGGGGCAGAACTACGACCACGAGCTCAGCGGCGTGTTCTTCGACGAACTCGGCATCCGCAGCCCCGACCACGTCCTCGACGCAGCAGCAGCGACGCCGGCGCAGACGATCGCCAACGTGATCGCTGCCGTCGACCGCGTGCTCGAGACCGTCGCACCCGACGCGGTGCTCGTGCTCGGCGACACCAACAGCTGCCTCGCGGTCCTGCCCGCGAAGCGGCGGCACATCCCGACGTTCCACATGGAGGCAGGCAATCGCTGCTTCGACCAGCGTGTGCCCGAGGAAATCAACCGTCGCATCGTCGACCACGTCGCCGACGTGAATCTCACGTACAGCGACATCGCGCGCGAGTACCTCCTGCGTGAAGGCCTGCCGCCGGACCTCGTGATCAAGACCGGCAGCCCGATGCGCGAGGTGCTCGATCACCACCGCGACAGGATCGACGCGTCGGACGTGCTCGACCGGCTGCAACTCGCGCCGGGCGGATACTTCGTCGTCAGCGCGCACCGCGAGGAGAACATCGAGCCGGAGGCGAGTTTCCGGCGCTTCGTCGACGTGCTCGACATGCTCGCGCGCACGCACGGGCTGCCCATCGTCGTATCGGCGCATCCGCGCACGCGCAAGCGCATCGATGCTGCCGGCGTGACGCTGCATCCGGCCGTGCGGCTGTCCAAGCCGCTCGGCTTCTGCGACTACGTGAAGCTGCAGACGAGCGCGAAAGCCGTGCTGTCGGACAGCGGCACGATCACCGAGGAAGCGTCGATCCTGAACTTCCGCGCGCTCAACATCCGCGAAGCGCACGAGCGACCCGAAGGCACGGAGGAGGGCACGGTCATGATGGTCGGCCTCGATGCCGAGCGGGTGGGGCAGGCACTCGCGGTGCTCGAGACCCAGCCGACCGGCACCGAGCGCCTGATACGACCGGTGGCCGACTATTCGGCGGCGAACGTGTCGGACAAGATCGTCCGCATCCTGCACAGCTACACCGACTACGTGAACCGCGTCGTCTGGAAGACGACCTGATGCGGCTGCTCGTCGTCGTCGACACCTACGTTCCCGCACGCATATCCGGCGCATTGCAGATGCGCGATCTCGCGCGCGAACTCGTCGCCCAAGGGCATGCGCCGACCGTGATGGTGCCGTCGGCGGAGCTGCGTGCGCCGTTCGCGATCGAGCGCGTCGACGGCGTCGAGGTACTGCGCGTGCGCACCGCGCCGACGAAGGACGTCGGCCTCGTGCGTCGCGCGCTCGCCGAATGCCTGCTGCCGTTCGCGCTGCGGCGCGGACTCGCACGAAGCCCGCTCGCGCACGTGCGTTGGGACGGCGTCGTCTGGTACTCGCCGACGATCTTCCTCGCCGCTGCCGTGCATGCGATCAAGCGCCGCTGTGGCTGTCGCGCATACCTGATCCTGCGCGACCTCTTTCCCGACTGGGCGGTCGACACGGGCGTGATGCGCAAGGGCCTCGTCTATCGCTTCTTCAAGCGCGTGGAGCGCTACCAGTACGCGGTCGCCGACGTCATCGGCGTGCAGACGGCCGCGAACGTGCCGTGCGTCGCGCCCGACGTGCGCGCGGGCGCGCGCATCGAAGTGCTCGACAACTGGCTGTCCGAACCCGAACGGGGGGCCACCACGTTCGACCGCGAGGCCGGACCGCTCGCAGGACGCACGGTCTTCGCCTACACGGGCAACATGGGCGCCGCCCAGGGCATGGACTGCCTGCTCGACCTCGCCACACGCATGCGATCGCGGCGCGACGTCGGCTTCCTGTTCGTCGGACGCGGCAGCGACATGGCGCGACTCGCGGCTACCGTCGCCGAGCGGCGCCTCGACAACGTGCTTTTCCTCGGCGAAGTCGATGCCGCGGAAGTCCCCTCGATCCTCGCCCAATGCCATGTCGGCCTCATCGCACTCGATCCGCGCCACACGACGCACAACATCCCCGGCAAGCTGCTGACGTACCTGCGCTCAGGGCTGCCCGTACTCGCGCGCATCAATCCCGGCAACGACCTCGAGGCGCTCATCGAGGCCGCGGGCATCGGTCGCGTCTGCGTCGGCGACGCGTCGGAGCAACGGCTGTTCCAGTACGCCGAGGAACTGGCTGCCGATGCTTCGCTGCGCGAAGCCATGGGCCGCCGCGCCCGGTCGCTCGCCGGCGAGCGGTTTTCGACCACGCGGGCGGCGGCCCAGGTCGTGCGGGGTCTGTAAGTGTCGGCGGAGCCCGATGCGGGCACGTGGAAGCGTTCGAGACGCGAATGGATGCGGGGCGCGGCCGTTGAACTTGGCCGGTTTCTGGTTCATTGTGCACTTGTGCGTGGCGTTGCAAGTCGCATCGACCGTCCATGCAGCGCACGCGGCGTCGAAATCCGCGACGTCATGGATGCAGCTCGTCCAAATCCGCTATGCAGCGAGGCGCGATGTCGGCGCCCTGTCCATCGGTTGGGGGAGGGAAGATGATTCGATTCGCGATACTCGTCGCGTTCCTGATCGGCGGCGCTGGTGCGTGCCTGCGCGCGCAACCCATCGACCCCTTCCATCTGTCGATACACGATCGGATCTTCGCCTTTTGCGGTAAGGAGGGCGGTCCGTGCTGCCACGCGCCTGCCGACGTTCATGCGCCGCCCGAAGTCGGCCCCCTCGTCAATTGCGGCGAAGGGCTGGGGTGCGACATCACGACCGATACATGCGTGAGCGCCTGTGGCAATCCCGGCCAGGCCTGTTGCGATGGACCAGAAACGCGAGCGACGCGCTGGACCGACGACGGTCGGCTGTTCGTGCCCAATGCGTTCAATACGCGCGACATGTGCCGGGGTTCGACCTGCGAGCCCTTGTCCAGGGTTTGCGTCGGCGGATGCGGCATGTCCGCCGGCGAGGCGTGCTGTGGCGTCCAGCCCGGCGTCGGCGTGGCGACGTGCATCAACCCGGCCCTGTATTGCGAGTTCGCCGCAGGTTCCTGGACCCGTGGCACGTGCCGACAGTGTGGGCTACCCGGAGCGCCATCGTGCCGCAGTGAGCCTGCGTGCCAGGATGGCACCACCGAAGACGTCAACAACATCTGCGTTCCGTGTGGTGCGAAAGGCCAGCCCGTTTGCGACGGAGCCGAGCCTTGCAGAGACGGCAGCGTGCCCAAACCGCCGCTGCGCATGACCTGTGTCGCAGCGCCGTGCGGACATGAAGGCGAAGCGCCGTGTGCCGACGGGACTTGCAGCAGCGGTCCACCCGATTTCCACCCGAACCTGCAGGGATCGACTCTGGTGTGCACGATGAATTGCGGGCACACGCAAGGCTATTCGCCGTGTGTGTCCGGCATGACCGGATGCCCGGCAGCGGCGGGCCAGACGTCGACCTTTGGTCGCGCCGCAACCTCCATGCAAGACGAAGCAATCGGGCTTGAGCGTATACCAGCTGCTTCGATCACTCGATGATCCAGAACTCGAACGACTGTCTCTGCGTTCCGAACCTGCAGAACACCTGCGCGACGAACACGTCGGTTCCGTCGCCGCCACGGCCGCTGAGCGGCTTGTGCGTCTCGGGGAGCTTCACGGGCTGCTAGGGTGGTTGTGGCCGACCCGCGCCTTATGGTGCGC
>DASTSE010000009.1:0-5002 GCA_035760865.1 Dokdonella sp. | reverse complement strand
GGCGGAGGCCAGCACGCGGGTCCTGCATGCAGGCATGCGTCGCTCCGGTACGGGGGGTGGACAAAGAGGCTAGGGCGCTCCGGCGGAATGGCCCAGTGTCGAAGGTCACTGCGGCGCGCACCGCATACTTTACAACGGTTTACGCGCGCCGGGGCCGTTTCCGGCCCCGCACCAGCCGCTCCGTCCACCGTCAGGCCGGCCGCCGCACGCGGAACCAGATCGCGTACAGCGCGGGCAGGTAGAGCAGGGTCAGCACCGTCGCGACCGTGATGCCGCCCATGAGCGCGGTCGCCATCGGCCCGAAGAAGTTGCTGCGCAGAAGCGGTATCAGCGCGAGCACGGCCGCCGCGGCGGTCAGCGTGATCGGCCTGAACCGGCGCACGACCGCGCGCTGGATCGCGTCATGGGCGGAATGACCCTCGCCGATGTCCCGCTCGATCTGGTCGATGAGGATCACCGAGTTGCGCATGATGATGCCGAACATCGCGATCGTGCCGAGCATCGCGACGAAGCCGAACGGCTGGCCGAACAGCAGCAGCGCGCCGACCACGCCGATGAGCCCGAGCGGCGCGGTCAGAACGACCATCAAGGTGCGAGAGAAGCTGCGCAGCTGCAGCATGAGCAGGCTCAGTACCGCGATCACCATGACGGGCATCTGCGCGTTGATCGACCCCTGCGCCTTGGCGCTGTTCTCGACCGAGCCGCCGACCTCGATGCGGTAGCCGATCGGCAGCTTCGCGCGCAGGTCGCCGAGCTTCGCGTCGACGCCTCGGGTGACGTCGATGCCGAGCCGACCCCGCGCGGTATCCGAGCGCACCGTGATCGTCGGCTGGCGATCGCGCTCCCAGATCACGCCGTAGTCCATGCGGTAGTCGATGCGGGCGAGCTGGGTCAGCGGCACGGGCGTGCCGGCCGGCGTCGCGATCGCGAGGTCGCCGAGGCGCTCGGCGTCGACGCGCTGCGCCCGCGGCCAGCGCAGGTCGACCTCGATCAGCTTGTCGCGCTCGCGGAACTGCGTGACCGCCTGGCCGCTCAACGCGAGGTCCACCGCGGCGGCGACGTCCTGCGAGGTGAGGCCGAGCACGCGCGCCTTGTCCTGGTCGATCTCGAGGCGGATCGAGCGCGTCGAGGGTTCGTCCCAGTCGAACTGCACGTTCGCGGTGCCCGGATCGGCGCGCATCACGCGTTCGACGTCCTCGGCGATCGCGCGCACCTTGCCGATGTCGTCGCCGGACACGCGGAACTGCACCGGGAAGCCGACCGGTGGGCCGTTCTCGAGCGCGCTCACGCGGCCGCTGACGTCGGGGAAGCGTTCGGCGAGCGCGTGCTGCACGACGTCGGCGAGGCGCTTGCGTGCCTCGACGTCGCGCGCAGTCGCGACGATCTGCGCGAAGTTCGCGCGCGGCAACTGCTGGTCGAGCGGCAGGTAGAAGCGTGGCGCTCCGGCGCCGACGTAGCTCACGTAATGATCGACGTCGCGGCTACGGGCGAGCTCGCGCTCCATGCGCTGCGCTACGGCGCGCGTCGCCTCGATCGACGCACCTTCGCCGAGGCGCAGGTCGATCAGCAGTTCCGTGCGATCGGAACTCGGGAAGAACTGCTGCGGCACGAGCGCGAACGCGCCGATCGAGACGAGCCAGAGCGCGAGCGTCGCCGCGAGCACGCGCCAGCGATGATCCACGCACCAGGCGATGAGCGCGCCGAATCGGCGATAGAAGGCGCGGTCGTACGGATCCGCGCCGTGGCTCGCGACGGCCGCGCGCCGGCGCAGCACGCGCGAGCGCAACCAGCTCGCGAAGCGACCGGGCGGCTGGTGCGCCTCCGGCAGCATCGCATGGCCGAGGACGGGGATGACGACGACCGCGGCGACCCACGACGCGACGAGGGCGATCGCCGAAACCTGGAAGATCGAACGCGTGTACTCGCCCGTGCCCGACTTCGCGAGCGCGATCGGCAGGAAGCCCGCGACCGTGACGAGCGTGCCGGTGAGCATCGGGAACGCGGTGCTCGTGTAGGCGAAGCTCGCCGCGCGCATGCGATCCCAGCCTTCCTCGAGCTTCACCGCCATCATCTCGATCGCGATGATCGCGTCGTCGACGAGCAGGCCGAGCGCGAGGATCAGGGTACCGAGCGAGACCTTGTGCAGGCCGATGCCGAACCACCACATGCACAGCGCCGTCGCGGCGAGCACGAAGGGGATCGTGATCGCGACCACCATGCCGGTGCGGAAGCCGAGGCTCGCGAGGCTCACGAGCAGCACGATCAGCACCGCTTCCGCGACCGCTTCGAGGAAGTCGTCGAGCGAGCGCGTGACCGCATCGGGCATGCTGCTGTATTCGGTCAGCGCGAGCCCGGCGGGTAGCCCGGCGCGAATGCGCGCGGTCGCCGCGTCGAGTGCGCGGCCGAGTTCCACCACGTCGCCGCCGGCCTGCATCGTCACGCCGATCGCGAGCGCCGGGCGTCCGTCGTAGCGGACCTGTTCGACCGGAGGATCGACATAGCCGCGACGGACGTCGGCGACGTCGCCGAGCCGGAACGACGTGCCGTCGACACGCAGGCTCGTCGCGCGCAGGCCGTCGAGGTCGGCGAACTGGCCGCTCGGACGCACGTAGACGCGGTCCACGCCGGTGTCGATGACGCCGCCCGGCGCGACCGCGTTCTGTGCCGCGATCGCCTGCGCGAGCTGCGCCGGCGTGATGCCGAGCGTGGCGAGGCGCGCGTTGTCGATCTCGATCGTGATGCGCTGCTCCTGGTCGCCGAAGTAGTCGACCTTGCCGACCCCGGGCACGCGCAGCAGTTCGGCGCGGATCGTGTCGGCGTAGTCGCGCAGCTCGGCCGGATCGGAACCGTCGCCTTCGAGCGCGTAGATGTTGGTGTAGACGTCGCCGAACTCGTCGTTGAAGAACGGGCCCTGCACGCCCTGCGGCAGGCGCGCGGCGATGTCGCCGATCTTCTTGCGCACCTGGTACCAGGTCGCGGGGACCTCGGTCGACGGCGCCGAATCCTTGATCGAGAACATCACGACCGATTCGCCCGGGCGCGAATAGCTGTTGACGAAATCGACGTTCGGCGTTTCCTGCAGCTTGCGCGCGATGCGGTCGCTCACCTGCTCCTGCACCTGGCGCGCGGTCGCTCCGGGCCATGCGGTCTGGATCACCATGACCTTGAACGTGAACGGGGGATCTTCCGAGCGGCCCAGGTGCAGGTATCCGTACAGCCCGAGCACCACGGTGACCGCCATCGCGTAGACGACGAGCGCGCGCTGGCGCAGCGCCCACGCGGACAGGTTGAAGCCGCTCATCGTTCGGCGACCGTCGGCTGGAACGGCAGTTCGACGATGCGTACCGCGTCGCGCTCGTGCAGCGTGTGCACGCCGCGCGTGACGACGCGCTCGCCGGCGGCGAGTCCGGCCGCGATCGCGACGCCGTCGTCGACATAGCGTGCGACCTCGACCTTGCGCAGCGCGATGCGGTCGTCGGCGCCGACGACCCACACGGCAGGCTGCGCGGCCTGGTGGAACAGCGCGCTGGCGGGCAACACGATCGCATCGTCGCTGCCGGCCGAACCGACTGCGACGTCGGCGCTCATCTGCACCTGCACGTCGGCGCCGGCGTCGAGGATCGCGATCTTGGCGAGGAAGGTGCGGCTCTGCGGATCGGCGGCCGCCGACAGCTCGCGCAGGGTGCCGGCATAGTGCCGGCCCGGGTGCGCCCACAGCGTGACGTCGAGCGTGGCCGCGTCGCGTATCGCGCCGACGCGGCTCTCGGGCACCGCGATGTGCACTTCGCGCTCGTCGGACCAGGCGAGGCCTAATACCCGCTGGCCGGCAGCGACGACCTGTCCCGCCTCCGCGTCCTGCGTCGTGATGATGCCGTCGTGTTCGGCCGTCAGGGTCGCGTAGCGCACCTGGTTTTCGCGCACGCCGAGCTGCTGGCGTGCCTGCTGCAACGCCGCCTCGGCCGCCTTCAGCGCATCGTTCGCCTGGTCGAGTTGCGCCTGGCTCACGAGCGCGCGCTCGCGCAGCGCGGCGATGCGATTCCGCTGCAGCTGCGCGACATCGCGCTGGCTCGTCGCCGCCGCGACTGCGGCTCGCGCGGCCGCGGCGTTCATCGTCGCGTCGCTCGGGTCGAGCGTCGCGAGCACCTGGCCGGCCTTGACGCGATCGCCGATGCCGACCGAGCGATGGCTGATCTTGCCGTCGACGCGGAACGCGATCGGCGCCTCGTAGCGCGCATGCACTTCGCCGCTGTAGCGCTCGACGCGCGCGCGACCGCCTGCGACGACGGTTTCGGCGATGACCGGACGGGCCGCTGTCGAGGCCGGGGTGCCGGCGCCGGAATGGCTGCACGCTGCGAGCGTGGCGGCAGCGGAGACGGCCGCAACGACGACGGCGCTCCGGATCGATGTGCGAAGCAGGATCATGGCGGCGCCTTTTGCATACCGGAGAGTACAGATACGAAACCATATCCGAATACGCATGTGTATTGCAATACCTATTCGTATTCGGAATCGGAAGCCCGTGCTATGCTTTTTGCATGACCCGTAAACGATTGAATCGAGAGGAAAGTCAGGCGCGGACCCGGCAGGCGCTGCTGGTCGCTGCAGCGAAGGTCATCGCCAAGCGCGGTTTCGGCGGCACGAGCGTCGAGGACATCGCGAAGGAGGCCGGCTATACGCGCGGCGCGTTCTATTCGAACTTCAAGGGCAAGGACGAACTGTTCATCGAACTCCTGCGGGAAGACCACGGCGAGATGCTCGAGACGTTCCGCGAGGTATTCCGTAGCACGGCCGACACCAAGGATCTCGCGGCCCGCCTGCGCATGTTCTACGGCCAGGTGTTCCGCAACAGCGACCACTGCCTGCTATGGATGGAGGCGCGCCTGCATGCGGTGCGCCATGCGGCATTTCGCACGCGGCTCGGCAAGCTGATCGAGGAGAACTACGCGAACATCACGGGTTTCGTCGAGCGCTATTGCGAACTCACGGGCGAGGCGCCGCCGAT
>DASTSE010000008.1:0-12020 GCA_035760865.1 Dokdonella sp. | reverse complement strand
ATGAAGTGCTCCGAGCGCGCGAACCAGTAGCCGTGATCGAGCGCGGCCGACAGCTGCAGCACGCCGAGCGGCAGCAGGGTGAGCAGGGCCATCAGGGTCAGGCCGATGTTGAGCGACCAGAACGCGCCGCGCAGGCGGCCTTCGTTCCATTGCACCGAGGGGCGCAGGCCGCGCAGGCAGAACAGCATGAGGCCGAGGCCGAGCATGCCGTAGACGCCGAACAGCGCGGTGTGGCCGTGCAGCGGCGTGAGGTTGAGGCCCTGCATGTAGTACAGCGCGAGCGGCGTGTTGATGAGGAAGCCGAACAGCCCGGCGCCGACGAGGTTCCAGAACGACACCGCGAGGAAAAACATGATCGGCCAGCGGTAGCGCGCCATCCACGGCGTCGCGCGGCCGTGCGACCAGGTCTCGTACGCTTCCATGCCGATCAGCGCGAGCGGCACGACTTCGAGCGCGGAGAACGACGCGCCGAGCGCGATCACAGCGGTCGTGGTGCCGGCGAAGTAGAGATGGTGGAACGTGCCGAGCACGCCGCCGGCCATGAACACGATCGTCGCGAACAGCACGTTGACGGTCGCCGTGCGCGCGCGCACGAGGCCGAGCTTGACGAACAGGAACGACATCACCGCGACCGCGAACACTTCGAAGAAGCCTTCGACCCACAGGTGCACGACCCACCAGCGCCAGTACTCGACCACCGCGATGTGCGTGTGCTCGCCCCACATGAGGCCGGCGGCGTAGAACGCGGCGATCGCGACGGTCGACAGGAACAGCAGGCCGACGATCGAGGCGAGGTCGTCCTTGCGGCGCAAGGCCGGCCACAGCGCGCGGCCCATGAGCACGAGCCAGAGCACGAGGCCGACGAACAGGAAGATCTGCCAGAAGCGGCCGAGATCGACGTATTCCCAGCCCTGGTGGCCGAACCAGAAGTTGTTGCCGAGGCCGAGCTTCTGCATCACCGCGAACCATTGGCCGGCGAATGCGCCGACGACGATGACGAGCAGGCAGCCCCAGAGGAAGTTGACGCCGAGGCGCTGGAACTTCGGCTCGTGGCCGGACACGGCCGGCGCGATGTAAAGGCCTGTGCCGAGCCATGCGGTCGCGATCCACAACACCGCCAGTTCCGTGTGCCACGAGCGCGACAGCGAGTACGGCAGCACCTCGGAGATCGCCATGCCGTAGAAGTCCTTCTCGACCTGGTAGTGCGCGGTGACCGCGCCGAGCAGGATCTGGGTAAGGAACAACGCGATCACGATCCAGAAGTATTTCGCGGTCGCGCGCATCGACGGCGTGATCGTGAGCCCCGCGAGCGGGTCGCTCGCGGGCGGGGCGAGGTGCGGTTCGTTGCGGTGCCAGACCGCGTAGTGCCACGCGAGCAGGCCGATGCCCGCGATCATGAAGAGCACGCTGAACACGGTCCAGAGGAATGCGCTCGAGGTCGGCGTGTTGCCGACCACGGGGTCGTACGGCCAGTTGCTCGTGTAGCTCATCGCCGCGCCGGGCCGCGTGGTCACGGTCGCCCACGCGCTCCAGAAGAAGAATGCGGTCAGCTCGCGCCGATGCGCGTCGGTGTCGACCGTGCCGTCGCGCATCGCGTAGGTCGCGCGCAGCTTGGCGCTGGCCGGATCGTTGCTGAATACGCTCTCGTAGTGCGCGGCGACGTTCGAGATCGCGAGCGCGCGGTCGTCGGACACCGCGATCGTGCCGCTGCCGACGTCGTACGTGTTCGTCCGCAGTTCCTTGCGCAGCCGCGCCTTGAGCGCTTCCTGGCGGCCTTCGTCGAGCGAATCCCATGCGGCGCCGTCGTCGCGTCGCGCCCACAGGCCGAGCAGTTGGTCCGCTTCGCGATGCAGCCAGTCGGCGCTCCAGTCCGGCGCGATCAGCGCACCGTGGCCCCAGATCGATCCGAGCTGCTGGCCGCCGATGCTCTGCCAGACCTGTCGACCCGCCTCGATGTCGGCGCGCGTGTACAGCACCTGTCCGCTCGGCGTCGAAACGCGTTCGGGCACGGGCGGTGCCTGGTGGTAGATCTCCCGGCCCATCCACAGCAGCACGGCAAACGTGACGCCGAGCAGGCAGCCGAGGGCGATCCAGAGACGGGACGTCGTCGACATCGCAGCACTCCTCTTAAATGGTGGCGCGATCGTGCCGCCGGCGCGTCGTCGCCGCCCTGACGTGGGTCAAGCCGTGCGCGTCAGCGGTCGAGGATCGGGCGCGCGAGCGCGAACAACTCGGCGGGCCGGGCGACCGCGAGCTCGCGCCCGTCGACCTTGATGAGCCCCTGGTCCTGGAACCGGCGCAACACGCGGCTGACCGTTTCGGCGGCGAGGCGCAGGTAGTTCGCGATGTCGCCGCGCGACATCGCCAGGTGCAGCGTGCCCGGCGCGAAGCCGCGTTCGGCGTAGCGCCGCCCGAGCAGGACGAGGAACGCGGCAAGACGCTCGTCGGACGAATAGTCGCCCGCGAGCAGCGCCTTGCCGCCGATGTCCTTGCTCATGCGGCGGAACAGCTCCTGTTGGATCCCGGGCAGGCGCGTCGCGAGCGTCGACAGTGCGGGAAACGAGAAGCGGCAGACTTCGACCGGCTCGAGCGCGACCGCGTCGCACGGATAGGATTCGGGATGGATCGCGTCGAGGCCGATGAGCTCGCCCGGCAGGTGGAAGCCGAGCACGAGTTCGCGGCCCTCGAGATCGACGACGCGGGTCTTCACGGTACCGCTGCGCACGGCGAAGATCGCGCCGAAGCGGTCGCCGTTGCGGAACACGGCTTCGCCGGCGCGGAACGGACCGACGTGCTCGACGAGGCAGTGCAGTTCGTTCAACGCGAGCTTGTCGACGCCGCGGTCGCAGCAGACCGCGCCGAAGGCGCAGGTGGAGCAGAAGCGCAGTTCGTCGCCGTCGTCGGCGATCGGGCTGCGCGCGAAACGGCCGCTCGTCACCCGGTCCTGGCCCACGCGTACCTCCGCCGGTGTCAGACCGCGCGAGAGTAGCGGATATCCGGGCTCTCCGCATACGCGTCGAAGCAACGCGCGATGTTGCGCAGGAGGAAGCGGCCGCGCGGCGTCACACGGATGCGCGCCGGGCTGCATTCGACCAGGCCGTCGTCTTCGAGCGCGCGCAGTTGCCGCAGCGAGTCGCGAAAGTACAGCGGGAAATCGAGCGCGTGCCGCTCCTCGAACGCGGCGACGTCGAGGTCGCCGCTGCACATGAGCTGCTGGATCGCCTCGGCCCGCACGAGGTCGTCCTCGTCGAGGCGCAGGCCGCGCGCGACCGGCAGGCGGCCGCTGTCGAGCGCGGCGTAGTAGCCGACGAGATCCTTCGCGTTCTGGCTGAAGGTGTCGCCGACGTGGCCGATCGCACTCATGCCGAAGCCGACGAGGTCGCACGCGGCATGGGTCGAGTAACCCTGGAAATTGCGGTGCAGGGTGCCGTTCGCGAGCGCACGCGCGAGGTCGTCGTCGGGCAGCGCGAAATGGTCGACGCCGATGTGCACGTAGCCCGCGGCGGTGAGCATCTCGACCGTCTGCTGCAGCAGGGTGAGGCGCGTCGCCGCATCGGGCAGCTCGTACTTGTCGATCTGGCGCTGCGCCTTGAAGCGTTCGGGCAGGTGCGCGTAGCCGTAGGCCGCGATGCGATCCGGCGACAGCGCGATGACCTGTTCGAGCGTCGCGGCGAACGACTCCGGCGTCTGTCGCGGCAGGCCGTAGATGAGGTCGAGGTTGATCGAGCGCACGCCGCCGCGGCGCGCGCCGATCATCACGGCCGCGGTCTCGTCGACGCTCTGCACGCGATTGACTGCGTGCTGTACGGCGGGGTCGAAGTCCTGCACGCCGATCGAGACGCGGTTGATGCCGGCCGCGGCGATCTGCCGCGCATAGTCCTCGCCGCAGAAGCGCGGGTCGAGCTCGATGCCGAACTCGCGGCCGGGGTCGCGGCTGAAACCGAAGTGGCGTTCGAACGAGTCGACCAGTTCGATCAGCTGTTCGACGTCGAGGAAGTTCGGCGTGCCGCCGCCGAAGTGCAGCTGGGCGAGCACGCGGTCGCGGTCGAAGCGCGCGGCGACGAGTTCGATCTCGCGATGCAGGCGGGTCAGGTAGGCCGCCGCCTTGCCGCGATCGTGCGTGATGATGCGCGCGCAGCCGCAGTAGAAGCACGGCGAGAGGCAGAACGGCACGTGCACGTACGCGGAGAGGTCGCGCGGGATCGGATCGCCATTGGACGCCTTGATCGCGCGCAGCAGTTCGGCTTCGCCGAAGCTCGCGCGGAAATGCGGTGCGGTCGGGTACGAGGTGTAGCGCGGCGCGCCGACGTCGTAGCGCGCGATGAGGTTGCGGTCGAAGGCGGTTGCGTTCATGGACGCGATCATCCGCGATACGCGCGCACGCGCCTTGACGCCGGTCAAGTCGGCGCGCCGCCCACGCGCGGCGCGCGGCCCGGGCTCAGCCGAGATAGGCCGGCGGCGTCGCGGCGAAGCCGGCCTTGACGCGCCGCGCGGTGTCGTCGGCGAGCACTTCCGCAGCGCCGGCCTCGATCGCCGCGAGCACGGAACGCGCGATGTCCTCGGGCTTCGCCTTCGGCGCATCGACGCTCTTCACCATGTCGGTGTCGATGTAGCCTGCATGGACGGCGACGACGAGCGTGCCCTGTGCGCGCAGCTCGTGGCGCAGGCTGTTGGTGAGCGCCCACGCGGCGGCCTTCGATACCGAATACGCGCCCGACTGCGGCAGGCTGATCCAGCTCAGCGCGGACAGCATGTTGACGAGCGCGCCGCCGCCGTTGCGACCGAGCACGGGTGCGAAGGCGCGACTCACGGCGAGCATGCCGTGCAGGTTCGTCTCGAGCACGCCACGCAGCGCGTCGTCGCCGCCGTCCGCGAGCAGGGGCGTGCCGCCGATCACGCCCGCGTTGTTGACGACGATGTCGACGTCGCCGCAGTCGCGCGCGGCCGCGGCGACCGCTCCGGCGTCGCCGACGTCGAGGCGGATCGGAACGACGCCCGCGAGCGTGACCGACGACGGGTCGCGTGCGCCCGCGTAGACCTTGCGCGCGCCTGCGTCGAGCAGCGCCTTCGCGTAGGCGAGGCCGAGGCCGCGGTTGGCGCCGGTGACGAATGCGGTGCTGCCTTGGATCTTCATGTGCGTGTCCTTGGTGGTCGTGGTCGCATGCGGCGCCCGCGCCGCGGGAGTTCAGCGCGAAGCCTGGCGGTTCACGGGCGGCTCGAGCGTGACGGTGACCGTACTCGACAGGCTCGCGCGCAGCCGCTCGAGCGCGGGCTGACCGGGATCGAAGCGGATGCGCGCGGGCACGCGTCGCACACCGAACGCCTCCGCGGATGGGTTCACGGCCGCGGCGACGCCCGCTTGGCGATCACGACGGTGTCGGCCGCCGTGTTCGCGACGCTCGCGTTGCCGTACATGAGTTCGGCGACCGCGGGCAGTGCCGTGTAGCGCCCCGCGTGCGTCGCCTGCGCGTAGTAGTGGACCTCATGCGTGCCGGGCGGCACGACGTCGGCGTAGAAGCGCGCATGGCGCTCGTCGACCCGGCGCGCGGAGAAATAGCCGCTGCCGTCGCCCGCGGCTCCCAGCAGATCGAGTCCGGCCACGCCGGCGAGGCGCAGGTCCGTCGGATGCAGGCCGCCTGCAACGACATCGGTCAATGCGACATGGTTGCGCAACGCGCTCGTGGTCAGGGCCAGCGTCACGCGAATCCAATCGCCTTCGCGGATCGACGCGGGCGACACGGTCTTCCACGCGCGGCCGCGCAGGACGCTGTAGCGCCGGTCGATCGCGAATCCGACGCCGCTGCGTCGCGCGTGCCGGCCGTCGATGTCGTACTCGAGGCTTGCGACATAGCTCGCGAGCGAGGCGTCGCCATCGACCGTGAGGCGCAGCGCGGCATCCGTGCGCGGAACGGGTTCGAGGGTCGTCGAGGCGATCGGTTCGCCGGCCCCGAGCTCGAGCGAGGCACGCTTCGTACCGGCCGTGGCTTCCACGTGCAACGGCGCGCGCGACGTGTCGTCGGGCAGGTCGGCGAGCGCCATCAGGCATTGTGCAGCCGCATGCGTGTCGAGCTGCGACGCGCCGCCGGCGTAGAGGTCCGCGAGTCCGCGTTGATACTCGAGCTGCACTGCGCGCGCGTCCATCGCGTGATCGAGTTCGGCCAGTGCCCCGATCACCTTGCACTGCTCGAGCGCAGGCGAAGTGAACGTCCAGTTCCCCCGCGTGGGCGCGATGCGGCGCCGACCGGCGTGGGCGGGCGCGGCTTCGCGCAGTTCGCTCACGCCGGTGTCGTCGCCGCCGTCGACGGCGCGCGCACGCGCGAGGTCCGCGCGTGCGGCCCAGTCGAGTTTCGAACGGGCCGACCAGAGGCGCTCGAGGGCCGCGGCGCCGATTCTCGCGTCGGGCCCTGCCGCCGCGAGCGCCGCCGCGATTTCCGCGTCGCCGTACGATTGCCAGCCCCGCGGGTTGCCGGCGACCGCATCGCGCAGGGCGCCGCGCGCGCGCTCCATGATATGGGCCGGCGGCGGATGCCCCGCAGCGGAGAGGAACTCCAATGCACGAACCGTGTAGGCAGTCAGGTACAGGCTCGGCGCGCTGACTTCGGCGCCGTCTTCGCCGGCGAAGAAGTGGTACAGCCCCCTTTCGTCCTGGAACTGCTTGGCATCGACGAGGGCCTCGGCGACCACCGCATCGCCATCCGGCCAACGCCCGGCCAGTCCCAGCCGGTGCGCCGCGACGGCGCCGACCGCGCGACTGAGGATCTGTTCCCAGCACCGATGCGGATAGTCCCGCAGTCCTGCGATCCAGTCCGCTTCCTGCACGAGCAACCCGCGCGACGCGTCGATGCGGAGCTCGACGTCCCTCGCGGTCGGAGGCAACGCGGGCAGCGGGAGGGTAACGCCGGCGTCCGGCAGCCATCCCGCTACGGGCACGCGCCGACGGACACGCATCGATGCGACTTCAAGTTCGCCCGCGGTGCCGTCGCCCGCGCGTTCGCCCTTCGCTTGCGCCTCGACGGCGATCACACCGACGGCGTCGGCGCGGAAACCGAGTTCGATGCGCCGGTCCGCATTCGGCGCCAAGGTCGCACGCCAGCGCGCGCGCGGCTCGGCCGGGTCGCGGCCGGCGCGCAACGTCGCCACCACGGATGCAGGGGCGTCGCCGTGGTTGCGTACGCTCGCCGCAAGCGTCGTCGTGTCGCCCTCGAATAAGCGCGCAGGCAGGTCGCTGCGCACTTCGATCGGCAACCGCGTGGTGATCGTCCCCTGCGCGAGTTCGAACGCATCGCGTTCGTCGCTCGACCAGGCGAGCACGCGCCAGCGCGTGAGGTTGTCGGGCAGCCGCACGTGCACCGTAGTCCCGGTGCCCGCGGGCAGGTCGATGGCGTCGTTCCAGTACGCCGTCGATGCGAAACGCGAACGCAACGCCGTCGAGCCGGTGCCGCCCCGTTGCGGCTGGCCGAGCGAATGATCGGCGGGATCCGCGCGCGTGAACGCGTCGACGGCGCGGACGTTCGAGCCGGTGACCGTGATCGTCTCCAGATGGTCCCGGGTGGAATCGAACACGATCGCGGGCATCGTGCCGCGCGCGGAATCCTCGACCGTGCGGTTCCACGCCGAGAGCCCGTACGTGCGCGTCGGCGTCCACCGCTCGAGTAGGCCCAGCCATTCGGGCGAACGCGGGTCGGACTGCGACGAAAGGTCGGGTGCCAATGCGCGAACGGCATCATCGACGATCGCGAGCGTGACCCTGCGTGGGGTCGTGCCGCGATTGCGAACGCTCACCGTGACGTCCTCGCCCGGGCGGACTTCCGCAGGCGTCGACGCGATTTCGATGGAAGGCTCTCGATGCACCGGGACGACGCGCACGTTCGCGGTCGCGACACCCACGATGCCTGCGGCAGGGGCCGCGAACGGATCGCTCGCCGCATCGAGCACGATCGCGCGCAAGGTGACGCCCGGGGCCCACGAGCCGGGCAACGGGTGTTCGAACCGGCTGATCGGCTGCTCGACGTCCTGGACCCAGTGGTCGAGCACGCGGCCGTGTTCGGCGGCGAACAGGACGCGGGCCTTCGCGAACGGTTGGCTCAACACGATCTGTGCGCGCCCCGGGTCCTCAACCTCCACCCTAAGCTGCGTGAGGGCGGCGTCCTGGACGGCGCCGAGGCGGCCTCCGACCATGGCATAGCGTTCGAGTTTCGGGCTCGCGGCCCCGTCGCTGGATGCCGTGAGCCGATAGAGGCCCGCGCGCGGAGCACGGAACGCGCACGTCGCGCGGACACCCGACCGCAATTCGCAGGTTGCCAGCGGAACCTGCGCCGCATCGATGTCGTCGCCGAGCCCGGGCGATGCGTCGATGCGCACGTGGACCGGCGTGCCGTCGAGCGGCTTGCCGCCGGCAGAGACGACGATCGCTTCGAGCATCGGATCGGCGGCGTCGCGCAGCAGCCAGTCGTCGAGCTTCAGGCCGACGAAACGATCGAAGCGACTGAATCGCAGCGAGGTGGACGCGCTCGTGCCGAGGTGGCTTCCCGAGGGAGTCACCGTCGCCGTGAACTCGAGCTTGCCGAACGGCGTGGGCCGAACATGTTGTTCGGCGAGATGCTGTTCGAAGCGAGTGTTTTCGAGCCGCAGCGGGATGTCGAGCACGCCGTCGGCGCGCGTGCGCAACCCCTCTGGAATTCGATCGGCGAACGTTTCTCCTCCGATCTCGAGCGCGTCAGCGAAACTGTCGATGAAGGTGAAGGCGCGGAAGCGCGGATACGCCTCCTCGATCGCGAGAGGGGTGAGCAGCGATTGGAGCTGGATGTCGCCGTCGACGAGTGGGCCACCCGAGTAGTAGCCGGCGCGCGTCGTCAGTTCGATGCGTTCGCCGTCGCGCGCGAAATCGCGATCGGCGTGGAGTTCTGTCCAGCTGTCCGAGGCGCGGTAGGCGGCGACCCGGAAGCACGCGCCGCCTCGAATTTCGCGGTACTCCGGATCGTCGAGGTCGACGCAATAGTCGCCGTCGCGCAACGTGTCCGGCAATGCGAAGTCGCCGCTCGAGCTGCCATACCGGTCGAGGTCCACGGCAGGCAGCGGCGTGACGGTATCGCCCCACTGCGTGAGTGCGAGCGGCACGTGCGCCGGACTCGACGGATCGAGGTGGTTCGCTCGCCGTTCGCGCACCCATACGCGATATCGAACCGTGTCGCCGGGCCGATAGATTGGTCGGTCGGTGACGCCCCAGGCGACGCGGTCGCCTTCGGACGCGGTTGCTCGGAATGCCCCATCGTCGCCGTTCGCCGTCTGCGGCATCGCCTGGAGCAGCGGCAGGACGGCGCGGCGACCGTCCTTGGTCGCGCGAACGAACACGGTGCGGCCGTCGCCTTCAGGCAGCGTCATGCGCGCGACGCCATCGGCATCGGTGTCGGCCCGCGCAAGCACCTTCAGGGCGGAGCCCAGCCGCGCCGAAACGAGCAACTCGACTTGCGCTGCTGCGACGGGCGCGGCGTCGCCCCATGCCGTCACCCAGACCAGGCCGTGTCCGGACGACATGTCGGCGACGATGTTGAACGGCGCATAGGCGACGGTGTAAGCGGGTGTGGCGAAGTCCGCCGGCGTCGAACGCATCCGGCCTTCGACGAGCCCGCCGCGCTCTCGAACGCCGCGCGACGGCGCCGGAAGGGGCAGAAGGGTCGGCGCATTGCGAGGCGATGCGGCGTATGGATTCTTGCGAAGGTCGACCCGCAGGTCCGCGCCGAATTCGCGCTGTTCGAGCGTGAAGGCGCGGCTGTTCAGCGCGAACATCGCGGCCCGCTCGCGCGAACCCGTCGGCAGCAGCAGCTGTGCCGGTCGCGGCTCCAGCCGCGTGGCGAAATCGCCGGTATGCAGGACTGTAGCGTAGCCGCGTGCCAACGGGACTTCGCCGTCGGAGCGCAGGGTGGCCGGAACCTCGAACGCGATGTGCGCATTCGCGCGCGCCGCAACCACGCTGACGACGTGTCCTGTGCGCATTGCCGGGCCCGACCGGTCGTACGAGGCGAAGAACGACCCCGGCGGGCCGTCATCGAGGTGGATGTCGGGAGGGAATGTCGCGCGCCACGCGTCGAGCGACGCGCGCGTCGGCGGCGACGAGAACTCGAACAGCACCGGTGCCCCGGCGGCGCAGGACAGCACCAGCGGGCCGGCCGCGGCGTACACGACCGACGATCCGCAGCCCGCCCTGCGCAGCCGGAATGGCTCGCCCAGCATCACTTGCGCGAGTGCTTCGTCCTGCGTGCCCGCAAGTTCGCCGGCTTCGGTGCGCAGTCCCGGTTGCACGCGCAGTACCACCACGCGTTCGTCCGTGGCAGTCGACGGAAAGCGCAACTGCCACGACGTCGACGCGCGTTCGCCGGACGGATTCGAAAGTGCGAAGGGCTCGGTGGCGCCGCCGTGGACAGCCGCCGTCAATACACCACGCAGTGCGGCTTCCGTGACGGCCGTGTTGACGCCGAGTTCGACGTACGGCGCCGGACCATCGGACCACTGCACGTCGGCGTCGACGAGCGGAACGGGGGAATCGAAACGCAACGACTGCGGGGGCAACGCATTGCCTTGCTGCGACACCAGGCCGGCGCCGATCACGAGGCGATAGCGGGTCGCCGGACGCAACGGTTCCGCTTCGACAGCCGCTTCGCATTCCAGCCCGGTGTCGTCGCTCCAGTACCAGTTGCACGCGTACGGAGGATCGAATGCGAGCTGTTGCGACGGCCCGCTGCCGCTCCAGGTCAGCATCGGCTGGTCGAATCCCACGTGGACGGATCGGCCCGTCGTCGCCATCACCGACGCGACCCGAGGCGGCTGCCCTGCATGCGCGCAGGCGACGCCGACCAGCAGCCCCGTCCATCCCAGCCACGAACCGGTCGATGCGCGCATGGATCCGCTTCCTTGTCCGACGCATCGACTATGCCGAACCGCACACGAATGCGGCAAGCCGCACACCGCTCGGGCGCAGGCCGCGGATCGCGTGCCGCTCGTCCAGCGAGCGGCACGCGCCGGCTGCGTCAGGCCGCGCGGCGCTCGTGCTGCGCGATCGAGCGACGCGCTGCGGCCAGCACGCGCTGCCTGTTCTCCGGCGACAGGTTCACGCCCTCCGCGCGCACCACTTCGATGTCGGTCACGCCGAGGAAGCCGAATACCGTGCGCAGGTAGTCTTCCTGGAAGTCCATCGCCGCGGCAGGGCCTTCGCTGTAGATGCCGCCGCGCGCGGAGACGATGATCACGCGCTTGCCGCCGGCGAGGCCTTCGGGCCCGTTCGCGCCGTAGCGGAACGTCCTGCCGGCGACGGCGACGCGGTCGATCCACGCCTTCAGCGTGCTCGGGATCGAAAAGTTGTACATCGGTGCGCCGACGACGACGACGTCGGCGGCGAGGAACTCGTCGAGCAGCGCATTGCCGGCGCGCGCGGCGGGGTCGCTCGCGTCCGCCACCGGCGCCCAGTGGGGCAGCGGCTGCGCGGCGAGGTCGTGGTAGACGACGTCGGTGCCCGGGTTGTTGCGCGTCCAGGATTCGACGATGGCGCGGCCGAGGTCGCGCGTGACCGAATGGGTGCCGAGGGCGCTGGAATCGACGTGGAGCAGTTTCATCGCGGGTCTCCTTCGACCGTGGGAGCCGTGCTCCCGACCCCGGAAACGATATGGCGTGGACAATCGCGCGATAAGTCGGTCAAAATGCGATGGTTCGTTCACGCTGGGAAACGATGATGGCCGATGCCGACGGTGCGCTGCACGACCTCAACGATCTGCGCTTCTTCGCCGCGGTGGTCGAACACAAGGGCTTCTCGGCCGCCGGGCGTGCGCTGAACACGCCCAAATCGCGGCTCAGCAAGCGCATCGCCCAGCTCGAGGAACGCCTCGGCGTGCGCCTGCTGCAGCGGACCACGCGCCGCTTCGCGGTGACCGAAATCGGCGAGCGCTTCTACGCGCACTGCCGCGCGGCGCTCGAGGAAGCGCGCGCCGCGCAGGACGTCGTCGACGAACTGCGCGCGGAGCCGCGCGGCG
>DASTSE010000007.1:0-9427 GCA_035760865.1 Dokdonella sp. | reverse complement strand
CGACGCGCCTCGTCGCGATCAATCGGGTGCGCAAGGGCGAACATGTCGGGTATGCGGCGACCTGGCAAGCGCCCGAGGACATGGCGATCGGCGTCGCCGCGATCGGCTACGGCGACGGCTATCCGCGCCACTCCGACGGCGCGACTCCCGTGCTCGTGAACGGCACGCGCGCGACCCTGGTCGGGCGCGTGTCGATGGACCTCGTCACGATCGATTTGCGCCAGCATCCCGGCGCGAAGGTCGGCGACCCGGTCGTGCTGTGGGGCCGCGGACTGCCGGTCGAGGAGGTCGCGGCGCACGCCGACACGATCGGCTACGAACTCACCTGCGGCGTGACGCGCCGCGTGCGCTTCGTCGAGGACGACAGTTGATGGCCAAGTCGAAGACCGCGTACGTCTGTTCCGAATGCGGTGCGGAGCATTCGAAGTGGCAGGGACAGTGCATCGAATGCGGCGCCTGGAACACGCTCGCGGAATTCGTCGTGCAGCCGGCGGCGAAGTCGGTTGCGGCGTCCCGCACGGGTTACGCGGGCGCGACCGGGCCGGCGAAGATCACGCGCCTCGCGAGCGTCGCCGCCGAGGCGGAGCGGCGCAACGACACCGGCATCGGCGAACTCGACCGTGTGCTCGGCGGCGGCCTCGTCGCGGGCTCGGTCGTGCTCATCGGCGGCGATCCGGGCATCGGCAAGTCGACGCTGTTGCTGCAGATGCTCGGCACGCTCGGGCAGCGCGTGCGCGGAATCTACGTGACCGGCGAGGAGTCGCTCGCGCAGGTCGCCGCGCGCGGGCAGCGCCTCGGCATCGCGCTCGAGGGCCTCGAAGCGCTCGCCGAGACGTCGATCGAACGCATCCTCGCCGAGGCCGCCTCGGCGAAGCCCGAAGTGCTCATCGTCGACTCGATCCAGACGATCTGGACCGAGCAGCTCACCGCCGCGCCGGGCTCGGTGTCGCAGGTGCGTGAATCGGCCGCACGACTCGTGCGCTTCGCGAAGGAGTCGGGCACGAGCGTATTCCTCGTCGGCCACGTGACGAAGGAAGGTGGCATCGCCGGACCGCGCGTGCTCGAGCACATGGTCGACGCCGTGCTCTACTTCGAGGGCGAATCCGGCTCGCGCTTCCGCGTGCTGCGCGCGTTCAAGAACCGTTTCGGCGCGGTCAACGAACTCGGCGTGTTCGCGATGGGCGACAAGGGCCTGCGCGAAGTGCCGAATCCGTCCGCGATCTTCCTGTCCGCACACGCGCAGCCGACCGCGGGCAGCGCGGTGATGGTCACGCGCGAGGGCACGCGCCCGCTGCTGGTCGAGGTGCAGGCGCTGGTCGACCAGAGCTCCCTCGGCAACCCGCGCCGCGTCGCGCTCGGCCTCGAACAGAACCGGCTCGCGATGCTGCTCGCGGTGTTGCACCGGCACGGCGGCGCGGCCGTCTACGACCAGGACGTGTTCGTCAACGTGGTCGGCGGCATCCGCGTGCAGGAAACCGCAGCCGACCTGCCGGTGCTGCTCGCGGTACTGTCGAGCTTTCGCGATCGACCCTTGCCGGACAAGACCGTCGCCTTCGGCGAAGTCGGCCTGTCGGGCGAGATCAGGCCGGTACCGAACGGCGAGGAGCGCCTCAAGGAAGCGGCCACGCACGGCTTCCGTCGCGCGATCGTGCCGAAGGCGAACGCGCCGAAAAAGGCGCGGCTCGGCGAGATGGAGGTCGTCGCCGTCGAGCGACTCGGCGACGCGCTGTCGGCGGCCTGGAACGTGTAGGGCCGCTACGCGCAACGCTCGATTTCGTCACATGGTCCTGTGCAGGACCAGTTCCAGCACGAACTTCGAACCGAAGAACGCGAGCAGCAGGATCGCCATGCCGGCGAGGGTGAGGTTGACCGCCCGGCGCCCGCGCCAGCCGCGCATGCGGCGGCCGGCGAGCAGCACGCCGAAGACGATCCAGGCAAGGATCGACAGCACGGTCTTGTGCGCGAGGTGCTGCGCGAACAGGTTGTCGACGAACAGGATGCCGGTCAGCAGGGTCAGGCTGAGTAGCACGAAGCCGGCCGCGATGAGGCGGAACAGCAGGGTTTCGGTCAAGGTCAGCGGCGGCAGCGAGCGCAACAGCGCGCCGAACTGGCGGTGGCGCAGCGCGCGCTCCTGCAGCGCGAGCAGGATCGCGAGCGCGGCCGCGATCGACAGCACGCCGAATGCGAGCAAGGCGACGCTCACGTGCAGCTTGATCTGCCAGTCCATGGGTTCCGGGGTCGTCGGCGGCGCCGCGTAGGCGTCGATCGCGAGCAGCAGAGCGGCGAGCGGAAACACGATCACGCCGAGCGCGGCGACCGGGCGCGTGAGGTTGACGACGAGGGTCAGCGCCGAAACGACGCCGGCGACGAGCGACAGCGCGGCGAAGAAGTGCAGGTCGAGCGCGCCGCGGTGCGCGCCGAGCAGGACGCCCGCGTGCGCGAGCACCGCGACGGTCGCGATCGCGAGCGGAGGCCGCGGCGCGGCGTCGCTGCGCCCGAGCAGCGGCCGCGCGAGCAGCGCGCTGGCGAGGAGGTAGGCGAGGATCGCGAGTGCGGCGAGGATCGGGATGAGCATGCCGCAAGTGTGGCACAGCACGGGCGCGGTATCGGCATCGGCGCGGGCGAGGACGGATGCCCGTGCACGCGGACCGCATGCCAGTGCGCCCATCCGCGGTCGCGTCGCCGCCGGCCCGCTATAATCACGATCTTTTCCGTACGCCGGTCCGCCCCATGTTCGAGTCGCTCAGCCAACGCCTGTCCGCCACCGTCCAGCGCCTGCGCGGCAAGGGGCGGTTGACCGAGTCGAACATCCGCGAGGCGCTGCGCGAGGTGCGCATCGCGTTGCTCGAAGCCGACGTCGCGCTGCCGGTCGTGCAGGCGCTCATCCAGCGCGTGCAGGTCAAGGCGCTCGGACAGGACGTGCTGCGCAGCCTCACGCCGGGGCAGACCCTGGTCAAGGTCGTGCGCGACGAGCTCACCGCCGTGATGGGCACGGCCAACAGCGACCTCAATCTCGCCGCCGCGCCGCCTGCGGTCGTGCTCATGGCCGGCCTGCAGGGCGCAGGCAAGACCACGACCGTGGCCAAGCTCGCGCGGTTCCTCAAGGAGCGTCGCAAGAAGAAGGTCATGGTGGTCAGCTGCGACGTCTACCGGCCTGCCGCGATCGAGCAGCTGCGCACGCTCGCCAGCCAGGTCGAGGTGCTGTTCCACCCGTCCACGGGCGAGCAGGACCCGGTCGCGATCGCGAAGGCCGCGCGCGACGCGGCCGCACGCGCGTTCGCCGACGTGCTCATCGTCGATACCGCCGGCCGCCTGCACGTCGACCAGGAGATGATGCACGAGATCAAGGCGCTGCACGCGGCGCTCGATCCGGTCGAGACGCTGTTCGTGGTCGACTCGATGACGGGCCAGGATGCGGCCAATACCGCGAAGGCGTTCGCCGACGCGCTGCCGCTGACCGGCGTCGTGCTGACCAAGACCGACGGCGACGCGCGCGGCGGCGCCGCGCTGTCGGTGCGCTACGTGACCGGACGGCCGATCAAGTTCATCGGTGCCGGCGAGAAAGTCGACGCACTCGAACCGTTCCATCCCGACCGCGTCGCGACGCGCATCCTCGGCATGGGCGACGTGCTGTCGCTGGTCGAGCAGGTCGAGCAGGGCGTCGACCAGGAGAAGCAGCGCAAGCTCGCCGAGAAGGTGATCAAGGGCAAGCGCTTCGACCTCAACGACATGCGCGACCAGCTCGAGCAGATGGTCAACATGGGCGGCATGGCGTCGCTGATCGACAAGCTGCCCGGCGTGTCGAACCTGCCCGACCACGTGAAGTCGAAGGTCAACGACCGCGAAGTGCATCGCATGATGGCGATCATCGGCTCGATGACGAAGAAGGAGCGACGCCACCCGGACCTGCTCAACGGCTCGCGCCGCGCGCGCATCGCGCGCGGATCCGGCACCCAGCCGGCCGACGTCAACAAGCTGCTCAAGCAGTACCAGCAGATGGAAAAGATGATGGCGAAGCTCGGCAGCGGCGGCATCAAGGGCCTCATGCGCCAGATGGGTGCGGCCATGAAGGGCATGGGCGGGGGCGGCTTCCCGCCGGGCGGCCTGCCCGGGCGCTGATCGCCCGCTGCATCGTCGCTCGTCAACCGACCGCGCATCCGCGCGTTCGGACCGGATGTCGATCGGCCCACGGCGAGTGGGGCGATCGTCACAATTGCCGGCGGTCGCAGCGGTTAATGTGCGCCGCTCCGGCACCGGTCCACCCGGCCACTCGTGGGGACGAGCGATGACACGCTTCAGCAACGCATGCGGCGCATTCGCCGTATCCACCCTCGTGGCCTGCGCGGGCGCGCACGCGGCCACGCACGACCGCCTGTTCGCGTACGGTTTCGATCCCGCGCCGGACGCGCCCGCGGACGCGAACGAGGCCGCGCGCTTCCTCACCCAAGCCACGTTCGGCCCGACCACGACCGACGTCGCGCGCCTGACCGCGCTCGGCTACGACGCCTGGCTCGAAGAGCAACTCGGCAAGGCGCCGACGCTCGGCGCGCCCGTCGTCGAACAGGTCGTCAACGCGCGCATCGCGGCATCGCAGAGCGTGAGCCAGTCGCAGCGCATCCAGCGCTGGTACTGGCAGGCGGCGTATGCGCCGGACCAGCTGCGCCAGCGCATGGCGTGGGCGCTCAGCCAGATCTTCGTGATCTCGGACCAGGGCAGCTCGATCAACAACTACATCGTGCCGATGGCGGGCTACTACGACATGCTCGCGAAGGACGCGTTCGTGCCGTACCGCACGCTGCTCGGCGACGTGACGTGGCACCCGATGATGGGCCGCTACCTGTCTTCGTTCCGCAACCAGAAACCGGGCGCGACGACGAGTCCCGACGAGAACTACGCACGCGAAGTCATGCAGCTGTTCTCGATCGGCCTGATCCTGCGCGACATGGACTTCACGCCGATCCTCTCCAACGGCGTCGAGATCCCGACCTACGACCAGACCACGATCACGCACACGGCGAAGGTGTTCACCGGCTTCACCTGGAGCGACGCGCCGCTCGATCCGCCGAACTTCTTCGGCGGCGGCCTCACGTTCGCCGCGCAGTACGCGCCGATGCGCTGCTTCGGAACCGAATACTTCCCGGCGAGCGGAAGCGGCAGCAACAACATGCGCCACGACATCACCGGCGACGACGGCACGACCGCGACGCCGAAGACGGTGGTCGGCGGCATGACGATCCCGCCGAACCAGACTTGCGCGCAGGACGTCGGCGACGAACTCGACATCCTTGCAGCGCACCCGAACGTGCCGCCGTTCGTTTCGCGCCAGCTGATCCAGCGATTCGTGACCAGCAATCCGTCGCCGCAGTACATCGAGCGCGTCGCGCAGGCGTTCGACGCGCCCGGCGCGAACCTCGGCGACGTGGTCAAGGCGATCCTCATGGACGACGAGGCGCGCCATCCGCCCGCGCTCGCGGGCGGCGACGGTTACGGCAAGCTGCGCGAGCCGATCCTGCGCCTGACGGCGGTGTGGCGCGCGTTCAACGCACAGGCGCAGCCGGCCGACGCGTACGGCGAAGTGAAGATGAGCGCCGGCAACAGCCAGACGAGCGCGTTCGGCCAGGGGCCGCTCGAGTCGCCGACGGTGTTCAACTTCTACGAGCCCGATTACCAGCAGCCCGGCCCGTTCGCCGACAACGACCGCTATTCGCCGGAATTGCAGATCCTCAGCGAGGCGAGCGCGTACTCCACCGCGAACGCGTACTACAACTTCAGCGCGAAGGCGTACCAGGGCATGACGAACCCGCCGACCGACCGGCCGCTGCTCGACCTTTCCACGCTGACCGCGAACGCGACGAATCCGGCCGCGATGGTCGCGACGATCGACCACAGCCTGCTCTACGGCACGATGTCGTCGAACATGCGTGCGACGCTCACGGGCATGCTGACCAACCTCAACGGCGCCTCGGCGGCGGAGAAGGCGTGGTCGGCGATCTACGTGACGATGCTTTCGCCCGAATTCGCGACGCAGCGCTGAGGAGACGACGATGAGCCATTCCCGCAACGCGCGCCGCGAGTTCCTGCGCACGCTCGCGCTCGCCGCCTGCAGCGGCGGCACCGCCGCGCTGTTCCCGCAATTGCGCATGATCGGCAGCGCGCTCGCCAACACGCGATCGCTGACCGGCTACAAGGCGCTCGTCTGCGTCTACCTGTCCGGCGGCAACGACTCGTGGAACCTGCTCGTGCCGTTCGACACGGCGCGCCACGACGTCTATGCCGACGCGCGCGGCGGCGTCTACAACGCGCAGTCGAATGCCGACGGCCTCGCCCTCGGCGTTCCGACCGGTGCCGACGTCGCGCTGCAGAAGATCGTCGACGGCAACGACGCGAGCAGCGCCACCAACCAGTATTTCGTCCATCCGAAGATCGCCGATCTCGCCACGCTCTTCCGCGCCAACAAGCTCGCGTTCGCAGTCAACGTCGGAACGCTCGTCCGGCCGATCGTGAAGGCCGACTACGCGACGCCGGCGAACCGTCCGCCGCAGCTGTATTCGCATTCCGACCAGGAGAACCTCTGGCACCAGGGCAACAGCATCGCCAACCGGGTGCTCGGCTGGGGAGGCCGCTGCGGCGATATCGTGCGTTCGTCGAACCCGAACCAGGACCTGTCGTCGTGCATCTCGATCTCCGGCGCGAACCGCTTCGAGGTCGGCCTTTCGACGGTTCCGTACCGGATGTCGTCGAACGGCCTTTCGTCGCTGAGCGGCGTGTGCAATCCGACCCCCTGCAACGGCGTCAGTGCGACCAGCGTGCGCGACAACGCGCTCAACGCGTTGCTCGGCGACACCTACGCCAGCGATTTCGCGGGCGAGTATTCCAAGGTGTTCGCGCGCAGTCGCGATCTCTACAACCTGCTCAAGACCGGGCTGGACGGCACCACGCTCGTGCAGCAGTTCCCGGCCAACAACTCGCTCGCGTCGCAGTTGCAGATGGTCGCCAAGATGATCAAGTTGTCGAAGGCGCAGAATTACGCCGCGCGCCAGATCTACTACGTGCGCCTCGGCGGCTTCGACCTCCACTCGGGCCTCATGTCGGGCGGCAACAGCGATCACGCGGCGCTGCTCAAGCTCGTCTCGGATGCGGTTTCGGCGTTCTGGCAGGCGCTCGCGCCGGGCGACGTCGACGCGCAGGACGAAGTGACGCTGTTCACCGCGTCCGAGTTCGCGCGCACGCTGCAGTCGAATGGCTCCGGCTCGGACCATGCGTGGGGCGGCGTGCAGTTCGTGCTGGGCGGCGCGGTCGCCGGCGGCAGGCTCTACACGGACGGCGGCGGGCCGATCAGCGGATTCCCCGACCAGCACCTCGATGCGCCGAACAGTTTCTCGCGCGGGCAGATGATCCCGGGGATCGGCGTGGACCAGTACGCCGCCACCCTCGCGCAGTGGCTCGGCGTGACCTCGCCGACCGACCTCGCAGCGATCTTCCCGAACCTCGCGAACTTCGGCAGCAGCAACCTCGGCTTCGTCTGATGCGGGGACCGGCGCCGCCGATCGTCGCCGTCGCGACCGGCTTGGCGCTCGCGGTCGCGCGCGCGCGCGCGGGCGCACCCGACGGCTGCACGCGCATCGCGGACGTCGCGCCGAACTATTCGATCACCTACGGCGCGGCAATCCAGGGGTTGTTCGACGACTACGCGACGAACGGCGGCAGCGCCGGCTGCATCGACTGCCATTTCGCCCCGCCGCCGATGCCGAGCGGCGGGCTCGACCTCAGCGCGGGCGCGTCGTGGGGTCATCTCGTCGGCGTGCCGAGCGGCGAGGACGCGAGCCTGTTGTACGTCGTGCCCGGGCGGCCCGAGGACAGCCTGCTGTTCCGCAAGGTCAATTGCGACGTGCCCGGGGTCGGTGCACGCATGCCGCTGGACGGCTACGGTGGCGGCCTGCTGCCCGAGCAGCAGGCGCTCATCTACGACTGGATCGCCAACGGCGCATTGCCGGGCGCCAGCAGCACGCTGTTCCGCGACGGCTTCGACATCCGCGGCTTCGTGCCTTGAGTGCGCATCGGAAACGTCATCCGTGCCCGCTGGCGCGTGCCCCGGCTCGGCCCCGATGCCGCCGCAGTGCCGGCATCGAGCATCGTTTTCCACCGACAAGTCGTTGCGGGGCTTTATTTTTTCCTGATTCCCGCTAGAATGCCCGGCTCCCGACGCGCGACGGCCGATCAACGGCCCGGGTGCGACGTCGACGACTTCGCAAAATATCGAGCAAAAACAATGGTCAAGATTCGCCTTTCCCGTGGCGGTGCCAAGGGTCGTCCGTTCTACCACATCATCGTGACCGACGGGCGCAACGCGCGCGATGGTCGCAACATCGAGCGCGTGGGCTATTTCAACCCGATCGCGGCCGGCAAGGACGTGCGCCTCGAACTCGACACCGCGAAGGTCAAGTCGTGGGTCGAAAAGGGCGCGCAGATGACCGCGAAGGTCAAGTCGCTCTACAAGGAAGCGAGCAAGAAGGCAGCCTGATCGCGTGGGCGGGTCGGAGAAATTCGTCCTGCTCGGCAAGGTTGTCGGCGTGCACGGTGTGCGGGGGGAGCTCAAGCTCGAGTCGTACACCGAACCGCGGACGCAGATCTTTCGCTACACACCATGGCGGATGCGATCGGCGGGCGGTGAAACAGTGATCGAAGGCGGTCGTGGGCGCGCCCAGGGCAAGGGCATCGTCGCCGAACTGCCCGGTGTGACGGACCGCGACGCTGCCGCGGCGCTGGTCGGCACCGAGATCTGGGTCGCGCGTTCGGCATTGCCGGAGGCGAAACCCGGGGAGTATTACTGGGCCGATCTCGAAGGACTCGAGGTCGTCACGGTCGAAGGCAGGGCGCTCGGTCGCGTGTCGCATCTGATCGCGACGGGGGCGAACGACGTGCTGGTGGTGAAGGACGCGGAGCGCGAACGGCTGATCCCGTTCCTGCCCGGCCAGTTCGTGACCGCGGTCGATCTCGACGGCAGTCGCATCACCGTCGACTGGGACCCGGAGTTCTAGGATCACGGAATCCGGATGGAGTCCGGCTTTGCGCCCGGGACGGACGCAGGAACGACATGCGCATCGATGTCATCACGTTGTTTCCGGATTTCATCGAGAGCTGTGCACGGATAGGAGTCGTGGGGCGCGCGCGCGAGCGCGGGTTGCTCGAAATCGCAACCTGGAATCCGCGGGATTTCGCCAGCGACAACTACCGTTCGGCCGACGATCGCTGCTACGGCGGCGGCCCCGGCATGGTGATGATGATCGATCCGTTGCGGAAGGCGCTCGACAGCGTGCGCGCCGCGGCCGGATCGGGCACGACGAAAGTGGTTTACCTGAGTCCGCAGGGAGCGCGGCTCGACCAGGCCAAGGTGGCGGAACTCGCGCAGCTGGATCATCTGGTCCTG
>DASTSE010000006.1:0-6954 GCA_035760865.1 Dokdonella sp. | reverse complement strand
GCGAGCCCGGTCGCCGCGACGTCGGTCGGCGACCACCGCCACGACGCCGAACTCGACGACCTCAGCGCGGACGGGCTGCGCCGCTCGCTCGCGTTCTCGCGCGGCATGCTCGCCGACCTCGACCGGATCGACCGCACCGCGCTCTCGCGCGAGAACCAGGTCGACTACGGCATGCTGCGCAACCAGTTGCGCTCGGACATCTTCGCGAACGAAACCCTGCGCAGTTGGGCCTGGGACCCGACGTTCTACAGCCAGCTCGCCGGCGGCGCGCTGTACGGACTCATGGCACGCGAGTTCGCGCCGCTGCCGGACCGCCTGCGCGCGGCCACCGCGCGCATGGAGAAGCTTCCGACGCTGTTCGCGCAGATGCGCGCGAACCTCGACCCCGCGCGCGTGCCGAAAGTGCATGCGCAGACCGTGTCGAAGCAGAACAAGGGCGTGCTCAGCCTCGTCGACGGGCTGATCCTGCCGCACGCGAAGGAACTGCCGGACGCCGATCGCAAGCGACTCGAAGCGGCAGCGGCGAACCTGCGCAAGGCCGTCGAGGAGCAGCAGCAGTGGCTCGACACCGAACTCGTGCCGAATGCGAAAGGCGACTTCCGCATCGGCGCTGAACTCTACGACGCCAAGCTCGCGTTCGCGCTCAACTCGCCGCTCACGCGCCAGCAGATCCGCACGCGCGCCGAAGCCGCGCTCAAGGGCACGCGCGAGGAGATGTACGCGATCGCGCGCGGCGTCCTCGCCGGAAGGCGCAAGGCGCCCGCGCTGCCGGAGCACCCGACCGACGCGCAGCAGCAGAAGGCGATCCAGGCTGCGCTCGAACTCGCCTACAAGGATCGCCCCGCGCGCGACAAGGTGCTGCAGACCGCCGAGGACGCGCTCGCGAAGGCGACCGCGTTCGTGCGCGAGAAGGGCATCGTCTCGCTGCCCGACGCGCCGGTGAAGATCATCACGATGCCCGAGTTCCAGCGCGGCGTCGCGCTCGCCTACTGCGATCCGCCAGGCCCGCTCGACAAGGGGCTCGACACGTTCTACGCGGTCTCGCCGATCCCGGACGACTGGTCGAAGAAGCAGGTGGATTCGTTCCTGCGCGAGTACAACACGCGCTCGATCCACGAACTCACGATCCATGAGGCGATGCCGGGCCATTACCTGCAGCTGTGGCATTCGAATGCGTACCCGTCGACCCTGCGCGCGGTGCTGTATTCGGGCGCGTTCGTTGAGGGATGGGCCGTCTACGCGGAAAAGGTCATGGCCGACGAAGGCTACCTCGATCGCGATCCGCTGTATCGACTCGTGCACCTCAAGTGGGACCTGCGCGTGATCGCCAATGCGATCCTCGACCAGGCGATCCACGTCGACGGCATGAGCCGCGCCGACGCGATGAAGCTCATGACGGTCGGCACGTTCCAGGAAGAGCGCGAGGCCGCAGGCAAATGGACCCGCGCGCAGCTGACGTCGGCGCAACTGCCGACCTACTTCGTCGGCTGGCAGGAGCACCTCGACCTTCGCCGGGAGGCCGAGCAGAAGGCCGGAGCCGCATTCGACCAGCACGCCTACCACGACAAGCTGCTCTCGTTCGGCTCGCCGCCGGTGCGCTACGCGCGCGAACTCATGCTGGACCTGCCGATCGACTGATTGCGGCGAGGTCGAAAGCGGAAGGAGAAGCGCCGGAAACACGCAGCGCGCGGAGAGCGCACGAGGACACGCTGGCGCGTCCCGTGCTTCGCGTGCGGTCCTTTCGCCCTACTTCACGTGGATCGTGATCTTCGGCGACACGATCGGCGGGTCGAATTGCACGTGGCGTGCGTCGGCGAAGTCCAGCTGCAGCGTGTGCGTGCCGGGTTCGAGGTGGATCGTGTCCGCGGTCTGGCCCTTGCCGTAGTGCTTGTGGGTCGCATCGTTCGGGATCGGCGCATCGAGCGGCGGCAGTTCCTTGCCGTCGATGAGCAGGTGATGATGCCCCGTCCCGGGCCTCGCCTCGGCCGCGGGTGCGACCGCGATGCCCTCGACGCCGAACTCGACCTCCACGTCGCGACCGACCGTCGCGCCGTCCTTCGGCTCGACGAGAAACACGCGCGCGCCTTTCGGCGCCGGTTCGCGCGCGAGCGCGGGCGCGGAGGGGTCGGCGGCGCGGGTCGACTGCACGAGGCCTGCGACAAGGACCAGGGCCGCTCCGGAAACAACGAGTCGGGTACGCATGGGTCCGCTCCTGCAATCCTGGGAAGCGGGATCATAGCGCCGCTGCTACGCTGCATTGCCCGTCGACGAATCGCCCCCATATGGGGCGTTCAGCGCATCCTCAGACGCCCTCCATGACCGAAACCCGATCCGCGAGCACATTCTCGATCCTTCGCCGTCTCTGGCCGGAAGTGTGGCGCTACCGCGTGCGCGTCGGCGTCGCATTGCTGTTCCTCGTCGCGGCCAAGCTCGCCAACGTCGGCGTGCCGCTCATCATGCAGCGCCTGATCGATTCGCTCGACCTCGCCCCGAAGCCGCTGCTGATTCCGCTGATGCTGCTGATGGCGTACGGCGCGCTGCGCTTGTCGAGTTCGCTGTTCCAGGAACTGCGCCAGATCGTTTTCGCGCGCGTGCTCGCGCGCACCTCGCGCAACATCACCCTGCGCGTGTTCGAACACCTGCACGCGCTCTCGCTGCGCTTCCACCTCGACCGCCGCACCGGCGGCGTGTCGCGCGACGTCGAGCGCGGCATGACGGCGACGTCGGACCTGCTCGACTGGACCATCTACACGATCCTGCCGACGCTGCTCGAAGTCGTGCTCGTCTGCGGCATCCTCGTCACGCGTTTCGACTGGACCTTCGCCGCGATCACGCTCGGCACGCTGGTCGCCTACATCGCCTTCACGTTCTCGATCACCGAATGGCGCATGCGCTACTACCGCGCCGCGAACGCCGCCGACACCGAGGCGAACGAGCGCGCGGTCGATTCGCTGCTCAACTACGAAACGGTCAAGTACTTCGGCAATGAGCGGCACGAGTTCGGTCGTTACGATGCGAGCCTGGTCAAGCTCGAGGAAGCGACGGTCAAGAGCCTGAAGACGCTCGCCGTGCTCAGCGTGGGCCAGGCCACGATCGTCGCGCTCGGCCTCACGGCGCTGCTCTGGCGCGCCGCCAGCGGCGTGGTCGCCGGTACCATGACGCTCGGCGACTTCGTGCTCGTCAATGCGTTCCTGATCCAGCTTTCGATCCCGCTCAACTACCTCGGCATGGTCTATCGCGAGGTGAAGCAGGCGCTCACGAACATCGAGCGCATGTTCGTGCTGCTCGCGGAGGTGCGTGAAGTCGAGGACGCGCCCGGTGCTCCGCCGCTCGCGGTGGCGGGTGGCGAAGTGCGCTTCGAACACGTCGACTTCCACTATTCGCCGGATCGGCCGATCCTTGCCGACGTCGACTTCCGCATCCCCGCCGGCCAGACGCTCGCCGTGGTCGGCACGACCGGTGCCGGTAAATCGACGCTCGCGCGGCTGCTGTTCCGCTTCTATGACGCGAGCGCGGGGCGCATCACGATCGACGGCCAGGACATTCGCGCCGTGTCGCAGCAGTCGCTGCGCGCGGCGATCGGCATCGTTCCGCAGGACACGGTGCTGTTCAACGACTCGATCTACTACAACATCGCCTACGGCCGCCCCGACGCGACGCGCGAGGAAGTGATCGCCGCGGCGAAGGCCGCGCACATCCACACCTTCATCGAATCACTGCCGCGGGGCTACGACACCGGCGTCGGCGAACGCGGCCTCAAGCTCTCCGGCGGCGAGAAGCAGCGCGTCGCGATCGCGCGCACGCTGCTCAAGAACCCGGCGATCCTCGTCTTCGACGAGGCGACCAGCGCGCTCGACACGCGCACCGAGAAGATCATCCAGGGCGAACTGGACGGCATCGCGCGCGGTCGCACGACGCTCGTGATCGCGCATCGCCTGTCCACGATCGTCGATGCCGACCAGATTCTCGTGCTCGAGCACGGCCGCGTGGTCGAACGCGGCAGCCACGATGAACTGCTCGCGCTCGGCGGACGCTACGCCCAATTGTGGATGATGCAGCAGCGCGAGCGCAGCCGCGCGGCCGAACCCGCCGCCGAAGCCGCCACCGAGGCCGCCACCGAGGCCGCCACCGAGGCCGTCCAAGCCTGACACTGATCGTCAGATTCGCGCCAGCCGATGAGGAATGGCGCACACTTCGCGGACGAGTCCATGCATGATCGGGCAGGCATGGTCCTTGCTACCTCCGTCGTGCTCGCTCTACGGGAAGCCACCCTTGAACACTCCGAAACTCCATACCGTGTGCGTCGTCGGCGCGCCGGCCGATGTCAGCGCCCGTATCCATGTCCTGCTCGACGACCAGCGCACGCGCCTGGACGCGCGCTGGCGCGTCGGCGACTACGTCGCCGCAGACCTGCTCCTGATCGAAACCGACTCCGTCTACGGGCACATGGACTGGCTCAAGGCGCAGGGCAGCGGCCGTCTCGTCGCGGCGCTCACGGCAACGCCCGAGTCGTACGATTTCGCGGTGCGCACGCCGGTCGATGCAGCCGGCCTCGTCGCGATGCTCAACCGCGTCAGTGCCCACCTCGCAGGCGACCCGACCGCCGCGCCGGCACCCTCGAGGCCCGAGACCGCCGCTCCCGTGCCGACCGCTCCGCCATCTGCGCCCGTCGCGGCGGCGCCGGCAAAAGCCGCCACGCCCGCGAAGCCGGCCGCGCAGGCGAGCGTGCCGCAGCGCACCGCTCCGCAGCCGCCGGCTGCAACGCCCGCGGCACGCGCGCCGCAGGCACCCGCGCCGCATCATGGCTACACGCCCGTCGAACACGGTCGCACGCTGCACCTTGCCGACCTGCTCGGACAGAACTCGCCGTTCCCGGGTCGCCTGCACCTGCAGGCCAACGGACTGCCGGACCTGTTCATCGACACGCACGAGCAGACCTGGCGGTCGGGCGGCAATCTCAAGGCGATCACGCCGTGGTGCACTCGCACGATCGGCCATGGCGAGATCCAGGTGACCGGCGAAGCCGACTACACCCGCCAGGCGGGCGCCCTCGCCGCGCAGCCGGTGTCCCGTCTCAAGTGGCTCGTCCATCTCGTGGGCAACGACGGCCAGCTCGAAGGCGCGCTCGATCCGCGCGGCCACTACAAGCTGTCGCGCTGGCCGCAGAGCGAGCGCGAGTTTCCGAAACACTTCCGCATCGCGACCGTGATGCTCAAGCAGGCGGCTACCGTCGAGGAAATCGCGACGCAGAGCGGCGCGAGCGCCGCCGACGTCGCCAACTTCATCAATGCCTACAATGCGATCGGCTACATCGAGAGCGAGACGCCGGCAGCGGATGCGCGCGGCGGCGGCCTGTTCGGGCGCGCGAAAAAAACTTCCGCGGTGAGTTGACGAACGCGCGATCGCCCACTATTCTCTCGCGCTCTCTCGGGGCCATAGCTCAGCTGGGAGAGCGCTACAATGGCATTGTAGAGGTCGCCGGTTCGATCCCGGCTGGCTCCACCAGACAGGTTCGGTTTTCCTAAGCGTCCCCATCGTCTAGAGGCCTAGGACACCGCCCTTTCACGGCAGTAACAGGGGTTCGAATCCCCTTGGGGACGCCATAAGGTGAAGGGCGACAGGGAGTGAAAACGCACAGGACGTGCGCGAGTTGCAGAAAAACGCGGAGCGGTAGTTCAGCTGGTTAGAATGCTGGCCTGTCACGCCGGAGGTCGCGGGTTCGAGTCCCGTCCGCTCCGCCACTCACTGTAACTCACTGATTTATCTCTGCTTTTTATCGAAAAGCCCCGATTTGTCGGGGCTTTTTCGTATCTGCAGTTCCCACCGGGCTCCTCGCGTTTCTTCGGCCGCCGCTTTGCCGCTGCGTCTCTGCTCGAGTGCGAGCGAAGGTGCGGTCGCTAGCATTCGATTCCGTAGCGACGCTTGCGATTTCATCGCGACTAGATGCCGGGTGCGCAGATGCGATTCGCGCCGCGAATGCGATGCTCTCAGGAACTCCGCGAGGCACGAGAGACGATTTGCGTGTCGGGCGCCTGCCGACGATCACTCTAGAGGGGCATGCCGAACTGGCGACGCTGTTCGTCCCAGAGCACGGGTGGTCTGAGCTTGAGCGACTTGACGGTCATCCGAACCGGCTGCCGTCCTTGTGTGATCTTCTCGACGATGTCCGGAGCGAGGAGCGATCCAGAGATCACACGCGACACGTACCGATCTGACAATCCTTCCGCTGCGGCAATTGCGCGCAGCGAGGTCATCTCGCCCGACGTCAACTGCTTGTACCAGTGACGGCCTCGCGCGATCAGCTTCATCAATGCAGCGTCTTGCCGACCCGCCTCCCCCGCTGCCGGACCGTTGTTCACGACGAGTCGAAGATCGTGCCCCGTTCGATAGAGCGCGACCGGAATCGTGATGGCGATTGAAGGAGCCGCATCTCCAGGCGATGGACTCTCGATACTCGTATGGCCCAGTAGCACATGGCGAAGGTGCTGCGCGTCCACCGCCAGATCAATGGCGTCTTCTCGGACTACGATCCGTCGGATCAGCGGTCGGTACCGTATCCAGTGTTCGGACGGGTTGACCTCAGCGAATCGTGCGGCGGCCTGGAGCAACTCCTGCCGGCGCGCCACGTCGTCTTCGGGAATAGCGGTTCCGCTGAGCACGTCGACCTCGCAACGCAGGAAACTCGCGATGGCCGCAGCGATCAGCGATTCGAGCTCCACCGCAGGAAGGCGCGCCTGCTTCGCTTGAGCGTCTTTCGGCGTGTCTTCACGCTTGGAGACGTAGTAGCGATAACGGCGACCTCCCTTCGTCGTGTGCACCGGTTCATACGCTCGACCCCGGTGATCCACAATCAGACTCCGCAGCGGACTGCGCGCATCGGCGCGGGTCGTTCGTCGCTGCTTCGTCGTGTCAAGCGTTGAGCTAACCGCCTGCCACAGATCGTCGCCGACGATC
>DASTSE010000005.1:0-2416 GCA_035760865.1 Dokdonella sp. | reverse complement strand
GCGCGCGCAGCAGCGCGCTCGCGTGCGCGCGCAGGGCCGCGCGGTCGAGGCCGATGACCGCTTCGCGGACCTCGAGCAGCACGGCCGGGTGCATGCTGAAATCGGTCAGACCGAGTGCGAGCAGCAGCGCCGTGTAGCGGCAGTCGCCGGCCATCTCGCCGCACAGCTTGACGCGCTTGCCGGCGCGCTGGGCGACGGCGATCGTCTGTGCGAGCAGCTTGAGCACGGCCGGATGCAGCGGATCGTAGAGGTTCGCGAGCTGGTCGTTGTTGCGGTCGACCGCGAGCGTGTACTGCACGAGGTCGTTGGTGCCGATCGCGATGAAGTCGAGCGTGCGGATCATGCCCTGCAGCGCGATCGCCGCGGCCGGCACCTCGATCATCGCGCCGAGTTCGACGTTGTCGGCGATCTCGTGGCCGGCCGAACGCAGGTCGCGCGCGCAGTCGCGCAACATGGCGCGCACGCTCGCCATCTCCTCCGCGGCCGAAACCATCGGCACGAGCACGCGCACGGGGCCGTAGGCGGACGCGCGCAGGATCGCCCGCAGCTGCGTGCGCATGAGCTGCGGATGGCGCAACGACAGCCGCACGCCGCGCACGCCGAGGGCGGGATTTTCCTCGTCGTCGAGCACCAGTCCGCTCGAGTCGGCCTTGTCGGCGCCGAGATCGAGCGTGCGGATCGTGACCGGCAGGCCGCCCATGCCGAGCACGAGGTCGCGGTAGCAGAGGAACTGCTCGTCCTCGTCGGGCACCTCGCGTCGCTGCAGGAACAGGAACTCGGTGCGGTAGAGGCCGATGCCGGCGGCACCGCACGCGCGCGCCTGCGCGACGTCGGCCGCCGACTCGGCGTTCGCGTACAGCGCGATCGACACGCCGTCGCGCGTGCGCGTTTCGGCGTCTCGCAACAGCGCGAGGCGCTTGCCTTCGTGCGCGATCTCGCGTTGCCAGCCGCGATAGCGCGCGAGGTCGGGCGCGGCGGGGTGGACGATCGCCTCGCCGCGCGCGCCGTCGACGAGGATGAGGTCGTCGTCCTGGATGCGTGCGAGCGCGTCGTGTGCGGCGACGATCATCGGCAGGCGCAGGGAACGCGCGAGGATCGCGCTGTGCGAGACCTGGCTGCCGGAGGTGAGCACCACGCCGAGCACGCCGTGCTCGGCGAGCGGCACGAGTTCGGACGGCGCCACCGAGTCGCTGACGAGGATCTCGCCCACGCGCGAGGCGAGCTGGCGCTCGGCCCGGCTCGATTCGCGCGTGAGGCCGGCCTGCACGCGCGCGATGACGTGCTCGACGTCTTCCTTGCGGCTGCGCAGGTACGGATCGTCCATCGCCTCGAACACCGCGACGAGGCGATCCTTCTGCATCTTCAAGGCGGCGCTCGCGCGGTAGCGACCGATGCGGATGAGGTCGAACAGGCCGCTGGTCAGCTCGCGGTCGGCGAGCATGAGGCTGTGCGCATCGATGAACTCGGCGACTTCCCGCGCCATCGCGCCGTGCACCTTGTCGCGCAGCGTCGCGAGTTCCTCGCGCGCGGCGGCGATCGCCTGCCTGAGCCGCTCGACCTCGGCCTCGACGTCCGCTTCCGCGAGCGGGCGATCGTCGACGAGGTAGCGGCTCGGTTGTTCGAGGCGTGCGCGACCGAGCGCCATTCCGCGCGATGCGCCGATGCCGGTCAATACGAAACGCATGCGCCTTTCATCCTCCGTAGCGCAAGTCCGCGCGGGCCGGCGTCGCGTCCGCGCCCGCGTCCGCGGTGTCGCCCGCGGCGATGCTGCCGCCGCGCGGCCGAGCCGCGCGGCGGATTCCTACTGGCCTTCGTCGAACTTGCGTTCGAACAGGTCGACCACCGCGTTCATCGCCGCCTGCTCGTCGACGCCGTCCGCGCGCAGGCGGACCGGCGTGCCGAGGCCGGCGGCGAGCATCATCACGCCCATGATGCTCTTGGCGTTGACCTCCTTGCCGCGGCAGGCGATGAACACGCTGGACTGGAACGCATGCAGCGTCTGCACGAGCTTCGCCGACGCGCGCGCGTGCAGGCCGAGTTTGTTGCTGATCGTAATGTCCTTTTCGATCATCGTGAGGGCTGGTATCGAGACCGGCATCGGCCGGCCGGGGAGAGGGCATGGATGCCGCAGGGAGGGGGCACCATGGACGGTCGCGTGCCGACGATTCGAACGAAGCCATCGACGAGCGCATCTGCGGTTCGACTACTCATGCTTTGCACGCCCCTGGCCGCGTCTTCAAGGATTGTCCACGACGATGCCGCCGCGACCGCCGCTGGCGGCGGTCTGCGCCAGCTCGTCGAGCGACTGCTCGGGGTAGTTGAGGACACGCAGGAGCATCGGCAGGTTCAATCCCGACACGCAATGCATGCGCACGCCGAGGTCGGGCAAACGCTGGGCGATGTTGCACGGGGTCGC
>DASTSE010000004.1:0-7455 GCA_035760865.1 Dokdonella sp. | reverse complement strand
GAAACCCGCGGACCACAAGGCGCCACAGAGCGTCGGTCCGGCTTCGACCTGCACCTCGTTCATGCCGCGTGCGGCGAGCGCGGCGAGCGCGGCGCCGAGATCGAGGCCTTCTCCCGCGCGCTCGAGCGCGGCGAGTTCGATGCCGGCGAAACGGTCGTCGTCGGCGCGCGCGCCGGCGGCATGGAAAACGAGCGGCGGCGCGCTGTCGTCGAGCACGTGCGCGCCGCGCGGCGTACGCAACGCCGAATCAAGCACGACGCGCAGTGGCGCGACCGCGTCCGCGAAGCCGTCGTCGAGCCGGACCGTCAGCCGTGGATCGTCGGCTCGCACGGTTCCGCTGCCGGTGACGATCGCGGAACTGCGCGCGCGCCAGCGCTGCACGTCGGCGCGCGCGGCGTCGCCGGTGATCCATTTCGCGTCGCCGTTCGCGAGTGCGGTACGGCCGTCGAGGCTCGAGGCGAGCTTCAACCTCAACCACGGGCGGCCGCGTTCGACGCGCGCGTGAAAGCCGCGATTGAGCTCCCGCGCCGCCTCGCTCATGAGGCCCGCTTCCACGACGATGCCGGCCACGCGCAACCGCTCGAGCGCGCCGCCACCGTCCTGCGCGACGTCCTGCGCCGCGACGACCACGCGCGCGATGCCGGCGGCGATCAGCGCGTCCGCGCACGGCGGCGTGCGCCCGTGCAGGCCGCACGGCTCCAGCGTGACGTAGGCGGTCGCGCCGCGCGCGGCGACGCCCGCCGCCTGCAGCGCATGGACTTCCGCGTGCGGCTCGCCGGCGCGCCGGTGCCAACCCTCGCCGACGACGGTGCCGTCGCGCGCGACCACGCAACCGACGCGCGGGTTCGGCTGGGTCGTCGCGAGGCCGTGCGCGGCAAGGCGCAGCGCGTGCGCCATCAGCGCGTGGTCGAGCGCCGAGAACACGTCAACTCTTGGCCTTGCCCGGTTTCGCGTCGCCGAGCAGCGACAGCTGCAGTCCCTCGAGCGAAGGCAGGTCGCGCTCGAGCTTCTCGATTTCCTCGCGGAACGCCTGCACGTCCTCGAAGCTGCGGTACACCGAGGCGAACCGCACGTAGGCGACGTGATCGAGCGTCTTGAGCTCGCGCATGACGAGTTCGCCGATGCGCATCGACGGCACCTCGCGTTCACCGCTGCGGCGCAGGCTCTCGACCACCGCACGCACGGCCGCATCGACCTGGTCGCTGCCGACCGGGCGCTTCTGCAGCGCACGCATGAAACCGGTGCGCAGCTTGCCTTCGTCGAACGCCTCACGGCGCCCGTCGCCCTTGACCACGTTCGGCAACTTGATCTCGGCGGTCTCGAACGTGTTGAAGCGCTCGCCGCACGCCTCGCATTCGCGCCGGCGCCGGATCGTGCTGCCGTCGTCGGAGACGCGCGAGTCGATCACGCGGGTGTCTTCGTGCTGGCAGAACGGACAGTGCATCAGGCGGCCCGCTCGATCGCGCGCTCGGCCACCGCGTCGACGAACGCGCGCACGAGCGGCGGGCAGCGTCCGTCGAGCGCGGCGCGCTCGTGCTGGAACAGGGTCGCGACGAAGAACGGATGGTCGTCGAGTTCGAGCGCGCGCACGTCGCCCGCGTCGTCCATCGCGGCGATGCGCAACGGCCCCGCCTCGATCGCCGCGCGGAACGTCGCGCCGAGACCGTAGCGGCAGTGATAGCCCTCATCGATGCGGGCGACGCCGTAGGCGCGCGCGCAGCACGAACCGGCGACGAGATGCACGGCGTCGCTCGCTTCGACGAGAGCGCAGCTGAGCGGCACGACGACGGGTCGCGCGGCATGCGGCGCCGTCTCCGCGTGCTCGGCATCGGCCCAGCCGAGCACGTTGCGCGCGTACTCGACGGCCGCGTGCTGGAAGCCGCCGCAGGTGCCGAGGAACGGCCGCTGCGACTCGCGCGCATGGCGGATCGCGCGCAACGCGCCGTCCATGTCCCGATACGGACTCGCCGGCACGCACCACAGTCCGTCGAACGCGGCGAGGCGAGCCACGCCGTCGATCGTGTCGGTACCGATCCATTCGACGTCGAGCGCCTGCCCCGTCGCTGCGCCCGCGAGCGCGAGCGCACGCGGGATCGCACGGTGTGCGACGACCGCATCGTCGCGATCGCCGATCAGCCCGATGCGCAGCGGTCGCATCGCGCGGTCCTCAGCCGTACACCGGATACGTGCGGCACTGTGCGGTCACCTGCTCGCGCACGCGCGCGATCACGGCCGCGTCGCCGGGCGCGTCGAGCACGTCGCAGATCCAGTTGGCGAGGTCGACGCAGTCCTGCTCGCGGTAGCCGCGCGTCGTGACGGCGGGCGTACCGATGCGCAGGCCCGAGGTCACGAACGGCGACCGCGGGTCGTTCGGCACCGCGTTCTTGTTGACCGTGATGTGCGCTTGCCCGAGCGCGGCTTCGGCGTCCTTGCCGGTGACCTCGCGGCCGATCAGGTCGATCAGCATGAGGTGGTTCTCGGTGCCGCCGGAAACGATCCTGTAGCCGCGGGCGATGAACGCGTTCGCCATCGCCTGCGCGTTCTTCACCACCTGGCGCTGGTAGTCCTTGAAGGCGGGCTCGAGCGCTTCCTTGAACGCGACCGCCTTCGCGGCGATCACGTGCATGAGCGGACCGCCCTGGATGCCGGGGAAGACGACGCTCTGCAACTTCTTGACGAGGTCTTCCGACGCGTTCTTCGCGACGATGATTCCGCCGCGCGGACCGCGCAGCGTCTTGTGCGTCGTCGACGTGACCACGTGCGCGTGCGGCAGCGGGCTCGGGTACACGCCTGCCGCCACGAGCCCGGCGACGTGCGCCATGTCGACGAACAGGTAGGCGCCGACCTTGTCCGCGATCGCGCGGAAGCGCGCCCAGTCGAGCACCTGCGAATAGGCCGAGAAACCGGCGACGACCATCTTCGGCTTGTGCTCGAGTGCGAGCCTCTCGATCTCGTCGTAGTCGACGCGGCCCGTCGCGGGGTCGATGCCGTACTGCACCGCGTGGAAGATCTTGCCGCTGAGGTTGACCTTCGCGCCGTGCGTGAGGTGACCGCCGTGCGCGAGGCTCATGCCGAGGATCGTGTCGCCCGGGCTCAGCAGCGCGAAGTAGACGGCCTGGTTCGCCTGCGAACCGGAATGCGGCTGCACGTTGGCGTAGTCGGCGTCGAACAGCTGTTTCGCGCGCGCGATCGCGAGCGCTTCGGCGACGTCGACGTATTCGCAGCCGCCGTAGTAGCGCTTGCCCGGATAGCCCTCGGCGTACTTGTTGGTCAGCACCGAACCCTGCGCCTCGAGCACGCGCGGGCTCGCGTAGTTCTCGGAGGCGATCAGCTCGACGTGATCCTCCTGGCGCCTGCGCTCGGCAGCGATCGCCTCGGCGAGTTCGGGGTCGTAGCCTTCGATACGGGCATCCTTGGAGAACATCGGCGCGTCACCTGGGCAGGGCGGGAATCGCGCATTTTAACGCTTTATCGGCGCCACCGGCCGAAACCCGCCGCTGCGCGGTTTGGCCGTCCGAACCGGACGCATGACGGGCAGGCTGCCGATCGGCGATAATGCGCGGCTATCCCGAACGATTTCCACGCCCGTGGCGCCCTCGCGGCCCCGGTGCGCCCACGCCCGGAGTCCAGGCATGCAATACATCTACACGATGATCGGCGTCAGCAAGGTCGTCCCGCCCAAGCGTCAGATCATCAAGGACATTTCGCTCTCGTTCTTCCCGGGCGCCAAGATCGGCCTGCTCGGCCTCAACGGCGCCGGCAAGTCGACGGTGCTGAAGATCATGGCCGGCGTCGACACCGACTACCAGGGCGAAGCGCGCCCGCAGCCGGGCATCAAGGTCGGCTACCTCGCGCAGGAACCGCAGATCCATCCCGACAAGACGGTGCGCGAAGCGGTCGAGGAAGGCGTTGCCGAAGTCCTCGACGCGCAGCGACGCCTCGAGGAGATCTACGCGGCCTACGGCGAGGAAGGCGCCGATTTCGACAAGCTCGCCGCCGAGCAGCAGCGCCTCGAGAACATCCTCGCGGCGTCGGACGCGCACGCGCTCGAACGCCAGCTCGAGGTCGCCGCCGAAGCGCTGCGCCTGCCGCCATGGGAGGCGAAGATCGGCCAGCTGTCGGGTGGCGAGAAGCGCCGCGTCGCCTTGTGCCGCCTGCTCCTCTCGAAGCCGGACATGCTCCTGCTCGACGAACCGACCAACCACCTCGACGCCGAATCGGTCGAGTGGCTCGAACACTTCCTCGCCGACTTCCCGGGCACGGTCGTCGCGGTCACCCACGATCGCTACTTCCTCGACAACGCGGCCGAATGGATCCTCGAGCGCGATCGCGGCCGCGGCATCCCGTGGAAGGGCAACTACTCCTCGTGGCTCGAGCAGAAGGACGAGCGCCTCAAGCAGGAAGAGAGCCAGGAGAAGGCGCGCCAGAAGGCGATCCAGCGCGAACTCGAGTGGGCGCGCCAGAACGCGAAGGGCGGCCGCAGCAAGGGCAAGGCGCGCCTCGCGCGCATCGAGGAACTGCAGTCGGTCGACTACCAGAAGCGCAACGAGACGAACGAGATCTTCATTCCGCCCGGCGAGCGCCTCGGCAACGCGGTGATCGAGTTCAAGGGCGTGTCGAAATCCTTCGGCGACCGCCTGCTCATCGACGACCTCAGCTTCGTCGTGCCCGCGGGTTCGATCGTCGGCATCATCGGCCCGAACGGCGCCGGCAAGTCGACCCTGTTCAAGATGATCACGGGCCAGGAAAAGCCCGACAAGGGCGAGATCGTCAAGGGCCCGACCGTGAACATCGCCTACGTCGACCAGAGCCGCGACAAGCTCGACGGCAACCACAACGTGTTCCAGGAAGTCTCCGGCGGCGCCGACATCCTGAACATCAACGGCATCGAGATCCAGTCGCGCGCCTACATCGGCCGCTTCAACTTCAAGGGCCCGGACCAGCAGAAGCTCGTCGGCTCGCTCTCCGGCGGCGAACGCGGCCGACTGCACCTTGCCAAGACCCTGCTGCAGGGCGGCAACGTGCTGCTGCTCGACGAACCGTCGAACGACCTCGACATCGAAACCCTGCGTGCGCTCGAGGACGCGCTGCTCGAATTCCCGGGCAATGCATTCGTGATCTCGCACGACCGCTGGTTCCTCGATCGCATCGCGACGCACATCCTCGCGTTCGAAGGCGACTCGCACGTCGAGTTCTTCCAAGGCAACTACCGCGAGTACGAAGAAGACAAGAAGCGCCGCCTCGGCGACGAGGCCGCCCAGCCGCACCGCCTGCGCTACAAGAAACTCGCCTGATCGCAGCACTCCGGGCCAACGCCGAAAGAGCCTGAACCACGAAGGACACGAAGGACACGAAGGAAGAGCAAGAGGATTTTCTTTCTTCGTGTCCTTCGTGTCCTTCGTGTTTCAATCTTTGCGCCCTTGTTTTGTTTCTCGATTCGCGCAAACGACCGAAGGAGAAATACGTGACGTTCATGCAATCGCTGAAGGCGGCGTGGCGGCGTAACGACTCGCTCGTGTGCGTCGGGCTCGATCCGGAGCCGGCCAAGTTCCCGGCGCGCTTCGACGGCGATGCCGACGCGGTGTTCGGGTTCTGCCGCGCGATCGTCGATGCGACCGCCGACCTCGCTTGCGCGTTCAAGCCGCAGATCGCGCATTTCGCCGCACTCGGCGCCGAGGACGCGCTGCGGCGGCTGATCGCGCACGTCCATGCGGCGCATCCGGGCATACCGGTCATCCTGGATGCGAAACGCGGCGACATCGGTTCCACCGCGCGGAACTACGCGATCGAGGCGTTCGATCGCTACGGCGCCGATGCCGTCACCGTGAACCCGTATCTCGGCGGCGACTCGCTGCAGCCGTTCCTCGATCGCGCCGACAAGGGCGTCGTGGTCCTGTGCCGCACGTCGAACGCGGGCGCGGGCGACCTGCAGGATCTCGTCGTCGACGGGCGACCGCTCTACCAGCACGTCGCGGCGAAGGTCGCGCACGAGTGGAACGCGAACGGCAACTGCCTGCTCGTCGTCGGCGCGACCTGGCCACGGCAATTGCGCGAGGTGCGCGCGCTCGTCGGCGACGTGCCGTTCCTCGTGCCGGGCGTGGGCGCGCAGGGCGGCGACGTCGAAGCCGTCGTCGCGAACGGCTGCACCGCGGATGGCACCGGCCTGCTCGTGAGCTCCTCGCGCGCGATCCTCTATGCGAGCCAGGGCAACGACTTCGCCGACGCCGCACGCGCCGCGGCAAGAGACCTGCGCGACGCGATCAATTCCGCTCGCGAAGCATAGGGCACACGCGCGAAGCGCGTGCCGCGGATGAAGCCCCCGGACAGGACTCGGCGGGACTCGCGCTTCGCGCCCGACCCGCGCTACGGAATGACGCGGCTTCGCCTCAGTCGTCGGCGACGTCGAGCCCGGGGAACAGCACGTCGGTGTAGCCGAACTTCGTGAAGTCGGTGATGCGCGACGGATACAGGCGACCGATGAGGTGGTCGCACTCGTGCTGCACGACGCGCGCGTGGAAGCCCTCGGCGACGCGGTCGATTGCCGCGCCGGCGGGATCGATCCCGACGTAGCGGATGTGCGTCCAACGCGGCACGATGCCGCGCAGGCCAGGCACCGACAGGCAACCTTCCCAGCCATCCACCTGCTCGTCGGACAGCGGCGTGATGGTCGGATTGAGCAGGATCGTGCGCGGCACGGCCGGCGCATCCGGATAGCGCTCGCTGCGCTCGAAACCGAAGATCACGAGCTGCAGGTCGACGCCGATCTGCGGCGCCGCGAGGCCGACCCCTCCTGCCGCGTGCATCGTGTCGAACATGTCGCCGATGAGCCCATCGAGCTCGGCGCTGCCGACCATCGCCGGCGGCACCTTCGGCGCGACGCGCAGCAGGCGCGGATCGCCCATCCTGAGGATTTCACGGACCATCGGTCACCTCCGCGGCAGGGGGACAGAGCCCGAGCTTCAAAGATTGAAACACGAAGGACACGAAGGACACGAAGGGAGCAACAGGGAAAGCCCGGAACGCAGGGCCCATGTAGGAGGGGCCAGGGATGCTTCCGTTCTTGCCTTCTCCGTGTGCTCCGTGTGCTCCGTGTTTCAATCTTTACAAGGCTTTTCCTTCGTGTGCTTCGTGTCCTTCGTGTTGCAGGCCTTGCTTTCGGCCTCCGCCCCGCCCCGCCCCGCGGGCGCGGCGTGACGGCTGCCGCGCGGTGTGTTTTGATTACGGGTCGCGACCGCTGGCCGTCGCCGATCGTAAGGGGTGTCGAATGAGTTCCCAACCCGCCGCGACCCAGCCCGTCGCGCAGCTCACCGTCCGTGCGGTGATCCTTTCCGTGATCCTAGCGGTGATCCTCGCCGCGGCGAACGCCTACCTCGGCCTGTTCGCCGGCCTCACCATCGCGACCGCGATCCCGGCCGCCGTCGTCTCGATGGCGGTGCTGCGCCTGCTCGGCGGCGG
>DASTSE010000003.1:0-19120 GCA_035760865.1 Dokdonella sp. | reverse complement strand
AGCGGAAGACGGCGCCACGATTGACCGACTCGGTGACGACGTCGATCTCGGTGTAGCCCGACAGGATGATGCGCATCGTCTCCGGGTAGAGGTCCTTCACCTTGCCGAGGAACTCGGTGCCCGACATGCCCGGCATGCGCTGGTCGGAGATGATCACCTGCACCGTGTTGAGCGACAGCACGTGCAGGCCCTCGTCGCCGCTCGCCGCGGTCAGTACGCGATAGCCGTCGCTGCGCAGCATGCGCGTCAACGCCGTGCGGATGCCGGGCTCGTCGTCGACGACGAGCACGGTGCGACGTTCCTCGCCCGCGCGCGGCAGCAGGCGGATGCTGCGGCCGCCGCGCAGGTAGTCGGCGAACATCTCCGCGGAGACCGCGGGACTGAAGTAGTAGCCCTGCATCTCGTCGCAGCCCTGCATCGACAGGTAGTTGAACTGGCCCTGCGTCTCGACGCCTTCGGCGACGACCTTGAGCCCCATGCGGTGCGCGATCGCGATGATCGCCGACGCGATCGCCGCGTCCTCGGCGCTGTGCGTGATGTCGGAAATGAACGTGCGGTCGATCTTGACGCGACTGAACGGGAAGCGCTTGAGGTAGGCGAGCGAGGAATGGCCGGTGCCGAAGTCGTCTAGCGCGAGGCCGACGCCGAGTTCGCGCAGGCCGCGCAGGACCTCGGCCGCGGCTTCGGGGTCCTTCATGACCGAGCTCTCGGTCAGTTCGAGGTGCAAGTGGCGCGCGAACAGCGAATGGCGCGCGAGCGCTTCGCGCACCGTGCGCACCACGTCGCTGCGCTCGAGCTGCACGGACGAAATGTTCGCCGCGATCGGCACCATCGCGCCGCCGGTGGACAGCCACGCCGCCTGCTGCGCGCAGATCGCGTCGATGACCCAGGCGCCGAGCGGGACGATGAGGCCGGTCTCCTCGGCCAGCGCGATGAACTCCTCTGGCGGCACGAGTCCGCGTTCGGGATGCTGCCAGCGGACCAGCGCTTCGGCGCCGACGACGAGGCCGCTGACCATGTCCACGCGCGGCTGGTAGTGGAGCACGAACTGGCCGGCCGCGATCGCCGCCTGCAGTTCGGCCTCGGCGTCGAGGCGCGCGGCGATGCGCTGGCTGATCGTCGCCGAATAGAACATCTGCCGCGCGCCGCTCGACTTGGCGAGCTTGAGCGCGGCTTCGGCGTGCTTGAACAGCGCGACGTCATCGTCCGCATCGTCGGGATAGAGCGCGATGCCGGCCTGGCTGCCGACCGGGATCGAGTGGCCGCCGACCTCGAACGGCTCGCGCAGCGCCTCGTTGAGCTGCTCGAGCAACTGCGTCGCGAGGCGGTCGCCGCTGCCCGGGCGCGCGATCGCGAACGTATCGGCGCCGATGCGGCCGAGCGCATACGGCTCTTCGAGGCTCTGCTCGAGCCGCTTCGCGACCGCGCGCAGGATCTCGTCGCCGCATTCGCGGCCGAGGTTGTCGTTGAGGCGCGTGAAGTTCTCGAGGTCGACGATCACCGCGCATACCTTGCCGCTCGCGCTCGGGGCGGCGTAGACGAACTGCGAGAGGCGATCGCGGAACAGCGCCGCATTGGCGAGGCCGGTGAGCGCATCGAAGTAGGCGAGGTGCTCGAGCTTCTGCGCGTTCTCGATGTGCTCGAGCGCGTACGAGAGGTCGCTCGTGACCCAGCCGAGCAGGCCGAGCTCCTCGTCGTCGAATACGTTGCGTTCGCGTGCGAGCAGGACGAGCGCGGCGACGACCTCGCCGCGCGAGTAGAGCGGGAATGCGGCGCCGGAGCGGCACTCGCGCGCGAGCAGGCGGTCGCGCACGCGCTCGAGCGTCGCTTCGGTCGAGAAATCGTTGATCACGACCGGCCTGCGCGACTCCAGCGCGCGCACCGAGAAGTGCGCCTCGCGCAGCAAGCCGAGGTTGGTCGAGATGAACTCGCGATCGGCCTCGTCGGAGACGGCGAGGATCGCGGGCGTCCGTGCATCGTCGCGCGGTGCGGCGACCCAGGCGATCTCGAAGATGCCCTCGACGGTCGCGACGCGGCAGGCTTCCTGCAGCAGCGATTCGCGGTCGGGCTGGCGCAGCATGACCGAGTGCAAGGCGCCGATGACGGCACGGATGCGCGAAAGGCGCGCGATCCTCGCCGCCTGCTCCTTCGCCTCGGTGATGTCCTCGGCGATGCCCGCGATCTGCTGCAGCCGGCCGTCCTTGCCGAGCACGGGGAAACTGCGCGAATGGATCCAGCGGATCGAGCCGTCGGGGCGCGCGATGCGGTACTCGAAATCGAGCCTCGTGCCCGCATCGATCGGCTGTCCGTCGCGCATCATCGGGTTCGGGTCGCCCGCTACGACCGCGTCGAGCCACGAGTTCGGCGAGCGGTACACGCTCTCGCAGCTTCGCCCCCAGATGCGCTCGTACGCGGGGCTCACGTACAGGCATTCGCCGCTGCGTGCATCGGCGAGGAAGAACACCGCGGGAATGTGCTCGGTGATCTGGCGGAAGCGCTTCTCGCTCTCCTCGAGCGCGGCGTGCAGCGCACGCCGTTCGGTCACGTCCTCGACCATGCCGACGACGAAGTGCGGGCCGCCGCCGGCGTCGCGCACGAGCGTCGCCGTGAGCAGGCCCCACATCTCGCTGCCGTCCTTGCGCAGGTAGCGCTTCTCCATCCGGTAGCGGTCGAGCGCGCCGTCGACGAGGCGTTGCGTGAACGCGCGCTGCAGCACGGCGTCCTCGGCGTGGCTGACGTCGTCGACGGTGAGCCGGCACAGGCCCTCCGGGGTGTGGCCGAGCATGTCGGCGAGCGCGCGATTGCAGCGCACGAAGCGGCCGCTGCGCACGTCGACGAGTGCGATGCCGACGCCGGCCTGCTCGAAGATCGCGCGGAAGCGGTCCTCGCTGCGACGCAGCTCCTCCTGCTCGCGGCGGCGTTCGGTCACGTCGCGCAGCATGCCGAGCAGGTTGCCGTCCGGCATGAGCGTCGCGATCACCTCCGCGGGAAACGTCGTGCCGTCCTTGCGCCGCAGCGACCATTCGCGGTGGTGCACCGCGCTGTTGCGGATCGCGTCGATCACGGGGGCGACGTTGTCGAGCTCGGCCGGCGCGACGATGTCGGCGGCGCCGAGGCCCACGAGCTCGTCGCGCGGGTAACCGAGCATGCGACACGCGCTTTCGTTGGCTTCGAGGTAGACGCTGTCGGGGTTGGCGAGCAGGATGCCGTCGGGCGCGCAGTCGAACAGCGCGCGAAAACGCCGTTCGCTCGCGTCGTGCTCGCGCTCGGCGCGCACGCGCTCGGAGATGTCGATGCCGATGCCGATGAGGCAGCGGTGGCCGTCGAACTCGACGCGCTTGCCGGTGAAGAAGTACGGAATCTCGCGCCCGTCCTTCGTCAGCAACGCGGCCTCGAACGACGACGCGCCGAACGCGAGCACTTCGGCGATGTTGGCTTCCAGCGACAGGCGCTGCGCGGGCGGGAAGAACTCGCGGGGATGCATGCGCGCGATCTCGAGCGTCGCATAGCCGGACACCTGCTCGAAATGGCGGTTCCAGCGCAGGAAGCGCCCGCGCGCGTCGTAGAGGTAGAGGATACCCGGCATGCTCTCGACGAGCGCTTCCGCGAAACGCTGCTCGAGCCGCGCCGTTTCCGCACGCAGCACGTCGTCCGACGGCCGCGCGACGATCGGACTGCTCCGCCGCGCGCTGCCGGCGCGATCGGCGAGATCGCGGTGGAGCGCGAACTGGCGGCACGCGAGCTCCCGCAGGCCCGCGAGCGCGCGCGTCGCGGCAGCGTCGCCGCAATGCGGGTCGACGACGCCGAGAAGTCCCGCGGGGTCGTGCTCGCCCGCGGGCAGGAGCGCGGCCGCGACGCGCCGGGCGCCTTTCGGGCCGCCCGATGCGGCGACGACGACGCCTTCGGCGACCTCGGCCGGTCCGGCGTGCGCCGCGAGGCGCTCGAGCAGCAGCTGGATCGCACCGTGCAGCGGCGCCTCGGCGATGCCTTCGACGCTCGCGACGAGAACGCCGTGACCAGGCCAGGCGACGAAGCCGATCGCGCCGTCGCAGGCGGCGGCCGCAGCCTGCGCGAGTTCGCGCAGCGCCTTGGTGGGCGCCGGCGGCGACCAGCGGCCGCCGTCGTCGTCGCTCGATGTGAACGTCTGGGCCATGGTTCGCGGACCCCGTTCCCTGGGACGGTCGACCCGAGAGTGCTACGAGATCGCGGCGCCGTCCAGAGAGCGATCGCGCCGCCTTAGGCATTCCTTCAGACGAGGAACAGCGTGGCGAGGCCGAGGAAGATGAAAAAGCCGCCGCTGTCGGTGATCGCGGTGATCATCACGCTCGAACCCATCGCCGGGTCGCGATCGAAGCGAAGCAGGGTCATCGGGATCAGCACGCCCATGAGCGCCGCGAGCAGCAGGTTCAGGGTCATCGCCGCGGTCATGACGAGGCCGAGCGCGACGTTGCGGTAGAGCAGCCAGGCAACGAAGCCGATCACGCCGCCCCAGATCAGGCCATTGATCGTCGCGACGCCGAGCTCCTTGCGCAGCAGGCGTTTCGCGCTGGTCGCGCTGATCTGGTCGAGCGCGAGCGCGCGCACGATCATCGTGATGGTCTGGTTGCCCGAATTGCCGCCGATGCCGGCGACGATCGGCATCAGGGTCGCGAGCGCGACGAGCTTCTGGATCGAGCCCTCGAACAGGCCGATCACGCGCGAGGCGACGAATGCGGTGACGAGGTTGATCGCGAGCCAGGCCCAGCGGTTGCGCAGCGATTTCCACACCGACGCGAAGATGTCCTCGTCCTCGCGCAGGCCGAAGCGCTCGCGTACCTCGGCGTCGCTCTCCTCGCGGATCACGTCGACCATCGCGTCGATCGTGACGCGCCCGATCAGCTTGCCGTTGGCGTCGACGACGGGCGCGGTGACGAGGTCGTAGCGCTCGAACGCCTGCGCGGTTTCGGCGACATCGTCCTCGGGATGGAACGTGTTGGCGTCGCTCGCCATGACGTCGGAGACGTCCTTCGCGGGATCGTTGACGAGCAGCCAGCGGATCGGCAGCACGCCGGTGAGCACGGTGTCCTGGTTGACCACGAACAGCTTGTCGGTGTGCTCGGGCAGTTCCTTCAGGCGGCGCAGGTAGCGCAGCACGGTTTCGAGCGTGACGTCCTCGCGGATCGTGACCATGTCGAAATCCATGATCGCGCCGACCTGGTCCTCCTCCCACGACATCGCCGACTGCACGCGCTCGCGCTGCTGCGCGTTGAGGCGGTGCATCAGCTCCTGCAGCACGTCCTCGGGCAGGTCTTCGGCGAGGTCGGCAATCTCCTCCGCGTCGAGCTGCTCGGCCGCCGCGATGAGTTCCGGCTTGTCCATGTCCGCGAGCAGGGACTCGCGCACCGCGTCCGACACTTCGAGCAGGATCTCGCCGTCGCGGTCGGCCTTGACGAGATTCCAGATCTCCAGGCGCTCCTCGGGCGGCAACGCCTCGAGGATGTAGGCGATGTCGGCCGGGTGCAGTCCGTCGATCTCGCGTTGCAGCTCGGCCAGGTGCTGGCGGTGGACGAGGCTCTCGACGAGGTCGTGATGGTCGCCCTGTTGGCGGTGCGCGAGCTCCTCGACCAGGTGCTGGCGGCGCAGCAGTTCGCTGACCCGCGCGAGCTGGCCCTGCAGTGGCGTATGCGGGTTGCGGGTTTCGACTTCGCTCATGGCCGGCGCGGGCAGGTGCGCGCGCGGTCGGGACCGCGCACGCAGGACGGATGCAGGTGGAGAACACGGTTCCCCGGCCGCTATTGTCGCCGTTGCCGCGCGCGAGGGGAACCGGCCTGGTGCTCTCGCGGCGCGCGCCGCCCGACGCGGCAGGGTGGGGCGCGCCGCGCGGCGGCGAGACGCGCCGTCAGCCGTTCTTCTTCGCCGCGTGCGCGGCCTCGCCCTCGCGCAGGGTCCAGTCGACGAGCTGCGGCACGAGCTGGTTCAGCGCGGTCTCGAACGCCGCGAACGCGGCCGCGGCGTCGTGGCCGGCCGCGGGCGCTTCGGCGCTGAACGCCTGCGTCGCGAGCACGCGGTTGCTCGTGTAGTCGAGCAGGCGCGCCTGCAACCGGATCACCGCGTGCGCGGCACCGTTCATCTCGAGCTGGAAGTCGTGCAGGGCGATGCCGAGCGCGTAGTCCGCGCGCAGCCCCGATGCCGAACTGCCGACGCCGGTGATGCGGCCCGAACGCTCGAAGCCCTGGACGACGAGGTTGCGCAACAGCGCGGGCGCACTGTCGCTCCAGCGCGCGCCGGGGTAGACCTCGATCACGCCCGGGGTCGGCATCACGACGATGCGCACGGTGTCTAGCGCGTCGCTCGCGAGCGGCGTCTCGACTGCGAGCTGCCAGTCGACGCGCGCGCGCGCCGATTCCGCGTCCGGCGCGGCGAGCTGGGGCGAGTAGATCGTGAACGGCGTGCGCTGCACGTTGAGCAGCGAGGAACACGCGGCGAGCGGCAGCACGAGCAGCAGCGCGGGAACTCGGAGACGGGCGTTCATTTCGGCTGGAACTCCTTGGGCTGGTCGCGGCCGAGCAGCAGGCTGTCGGATGCGCCGAGCTTGTCGCTGAGCTGCTTGAGCGAGCGCAGCGTCTCGCGCAGCTCGAGCACGGTCGGGCCGATCTGGCGCAGGCCCTGGTTGCTGAACGCGCCGATCGCGGCACGGTTGTCTTCGACCAGCAGGCCCGCCGATTCGGCCATCTTGTTCACCGAGGCGAGCGCGGCGTCGGCCGTCCGGATCAGCTTGCGCGCGTCGTCGCGCACGAGCGTGTTGGTCGTGTTCGCCATCGCGTCGATCGTCGCGAGCGTCTTCTTCAGCGCCGCGGTCGCTTCGGCGAGCTGGTGCACCGCGGCGCCGATGTCGCCGCGCTGCTCGGCAAGCGCACCGCTGAGCTGGTCGAGGTGCTCGAGCGTGGCCGACACGCGGTCGACGTTCTCGGCGGACAGCATTTCGCTCATGCGCAGCAGCAGGTCGTTGGCGGTGACGACGATGTCCGAGCCCGACGCGAGCAGCTTCGACAGCGCCGATTCCTCCGACGGGATCACCGGCACGGGCCGTTCGCGCGTCGGCAGCAACGGCGGACTGCTCGGCGCGCCGCCGGACAGCTGGATGAACGCGAGCCCGGTCACGCCCTGCAGCGCGAGCTTCGCGCGCGTGTCCTCGCGCACCGGCGCGCTCGCATCGAGGCGCACGCGTGCGATCACCTTGCGCGCATCGTCGCTGGCGAGGTGCAGCTCGCGCACCTCGCCGACCTTGATGCCGTTGTACTGCACGAGGCCGCCGACCGAGAGGCCCGTGACCGCCTCGGTGAAGACGATGTCGTAGTCGGCGTAGCGCGTGTCGGCGCCGGTCTTGGACATCCACAGCACGAATGCGAGCGCGAGCAGGAATGCGCCGATCGTGAAGGCGCCGATGAGGACGTGGTGGGCGCGGGTTTCCATGCGGTGTCTCCGTGCGTCAGCCGCGAGCGGGGCCGGGCGCAACCGGCTCCGGATGCGCAGTGCGGGCGTGTTGCGCAGCCGAGCGTTCGCTCGCCTGCATCGCCGCGCGTCCGCGCGGGCCTTTGAAGTATTCCTGCACCCAGGCGTCGTCGCAGCGTTCGACCTCGTCGATCGTGCCGGCGACGAGCACGCGCTTCTGCGACAGGACGGCGACGCGGTCGCAGATCGTGTAGAGGGTGTCGAGGTCGTGCGTGATGAGGAACACGGTCAGGCCGAGGCTCTCGCGCAGGGTCAGGATCAGCTGGTCGAACGCGGCAGCGCCGATCGGGTCGAGACCCGCGGTCGGTTCGTCGAGGAACAGGATGTCCGGGTCGAGTGCGATCGCGCGCGCGAGGGCCGCGCGCTTGACCATGCCGCCGGACAGCTGCGACGGCAGCTTGGCGCCCGCATCGGGCGGCAGGCCCGCGAGCGCGATCTTCAGCGCGGCGAAGCGCTGCATCAGCGCGGGCGGCAGGTCGTGGTGCTCGCGCATCGGCACCATCACGTTGTCGGCGACCGTGAGCGAGGAGAACAGCGCGCCGTTCTGGAACAGCACGCCGCAGCGACGCTCGACCGCGACGCGTTGCTCGTCGCTCGCGTGCATCATGTCCGTGCCGAGCACCTTGACGCTGCCGGCGGCGGGCCGGTTGAGGCCGATAATCGAGCGCAGCAGCACGGACTTGCCGCTGCCGGAGCCGCCGACGACTCCGACGATCTCGCCGCGGCGGATGTCGAGGTCGAGCCCCTCGTGCACGACCTGCGCGCCGAACTGGTTGCGCAGGCCGCGTACCTCGACGACGACGTCGGTCGCGCCGGCGCGCGCGCTCATACGTCGATCTCCATGTAGAAGATCGCGGCGAGCGCGTCGACGAGGATCGCGACGAAGATCGACTGCACCACGCTCGAGGTCGTGTGCGTGCCGACCGACTCGGCGCTGCCCGACACCTTGAAGCCTTCGAGGCAGCCGATCGAGGCGATCAGGAACGCGAAGATCGGTGCCTTGCTCATGCCGACCCAGAAATGGCGCGTCGCGGCGAGGTCGTGGAAGCGCGTCACGAACATCGCCGGCGAGATGTCCATGCTCAACGCGCACACCAGCGCGCCGCCGACGATGCCGGCGAGCATCGCGAGGAACGCGAGCACCGGCAACGCGACGAGCAAGGCGAGCAGGCGCGGCAGCACGAGCACTTCGACGGGGTCGAGGCCGAGCGTTCGGATCGCGTCGATCTCCTCGCGCGACTTCATCGAGCCGATCTGCGCGGTGAACGCGCTGCCCGAGCGTCCCGCGATGAGGATCGCGGTGAGCAGCACGCCGAATTCGCGCAGGAACGAGTAGCCGACCAGCTCGACCGTGAAGACCGTCGCGCCGAAGTCCTTGAGCACGGTCGCGCCGAGGAACGCGACGACCGCGCCGACCAGGAAGTTCAGCAGCACGACGATCGGCACCGCGTCGAGGCCGGTCTGCTCGAGATGGAACACGAACGGAGTGATCCGCCAGCGGCGTGGCGCGAACGCGCTGCGCGCGAGCGTCGCGAGCACGAGGCCGATGAAGCCGAGCAGTTGCCACGCGTCGCGCGCGACCTGCTCGGCGGCGGCGCCCGTGCGCGCGAGCATCGCGACGATGCCGCCGTCCCGTTGCGGTGCCGGCTTCGGCGCGACGTCCGCCCGGGCGACCGCGTCGACGAGCGCGCGCCGCGTCGGGTCGAGTCCATCGACGCCGTGACCGCCGGCGAGGTCGAGCAGCAGGCGCGCGCCCGCGGTATCGAGCCGGTCGATGCCGGACGCGTCCACGCGCACGCGTCCGCCGCCCGAGCGGGCGAGGTCGGCGACCTGCGCGGCGAGCGCCGGCGCGAACGCGAGCGTCCAGTCGCCGGCGGCGGCGACGACGTCGCCGTCCTGGCCGTGGCGGAGTGTGGCGGTCCCTGCGGCGCTCATCGGGCAAGGCTAGCAGGCTCGCCGGTGATCGCAAACGCGCCACCGTCGCCGAACATGAACGCTCGCCAATCGCCGCGGCCGCGCGGCATCATTGCGCGATGGACATCGCAGGGTTCACGCAACGCATCGGCGGCGACGCCGAGCTGAAGACGCGCATCGGCTTCGTGGTCGAGCTGTCGCGCCGCCTGCACGAGTACGGCACCACCGCGCCGCGCCTCGAGGACGTCGTCAACCTCGTCAGCGCGCGCCTCGGGCTCGCCTGCAACGTCCTGTCCACGCCGACATCGATCGTGATGTCGTTTTCCGACCCTCGCCAGGGCGACGACCTGGCCGAGACGACGCAGGTCGTGCGCATGCCGCCGGGCGAGGTGAACCTCAAGCGCCTGTGCCAGGTCGACGAGATCGCCGACCGCGTCATCGCCGGCGAACTCGACTTCGTCGAGGGCCGGCGCCAGCTGCGCGCGGTCGGCGAGCGACCGCCGAGCCGGGCCAGCGACGTCGCCGGCGTGCTCAGCTTCGGCGTGTCGTCGGCCGCGATCGCGATGATCCTCCATACGGGGTGGCGCGGCGCGATGGTGGCCGGGCTCAACGGCCTGCTGATCGGCGCGATCTCGCTCGCGCCGCGGCGCTGGCCGACATTCGCGGCCGGGCTCGAGGCCGCCGCGGCGTTCCTCTGCACGCTCGTCGCGCTCGCGATCGCGCAGTGGGTCGTGCCGATCGCGCTGCGGCCGGTCGTGCTCGCGAGCCTGATCGTGCTCATGCCGGGCATGACGCTGACCACCGCGGTGCGCGAGCTGTCGAGCCAGCACCTGATGTCCGGCACCGCCCGCATGATGGGCGCGGCGACGACGCTGCTCAAGCTCATCTTCGGCACGGCCGCCGCGCTGCAGGCGTGCGCGCTGCTCGGCATCGTGCCGCCTTCGGTCGACGCCGCGCCGCTGCCCGCCTGGGCGGGGTGGTGCGGCGTCGTCGCCGCGGCGTTCTCGTTCGCGGTGCTGTTCAAGAGCCCGCTGCGCTTCTATCCGGTCGTCATCGCGGCCCCGATCCTCGGCTACGCGTGCACGCAGATCGGCGGCGGCCACGTGCCGCCCGCGTTCGGCACCTTCGTCGGCAGTCTCGTCGTCGGCGCGGCGAGCAACCTGTTCGCGCGCGTGATGCAGCGCCCCGGTGCACTCGTGCGCGAGACCGGCATCATCCTGCTCGTGCCCGGCAGCGTCGGCTTCCGCAGCCTCAGCTACGTGCTCGACCGCGAGGTGCTGCTCGGCATCGACACCGCGGTCACGATGGCTGCGCTGCTCACCGCGATCGTCGCGGGCCTTCTGTTCGGCGACTTCCTCGTGCCGCCGCGGCGCAAGCTGTGATGTTCGCGAAGCTTCCGCGCTGGGTGCTCGGCGGCGGCGCGCTGCTCGCGTTCGTCGCCGGTGTCGTCAACGCGTGCGGGTTCCTCGGCGTGCAGCACCAGGGCATCACCCACCTGACCGGCACTACGACCCTGCTCGGCATCGCGCTGGGTGGCCAGGATGCCGCCGGCGTGCTGCATTTCGGCGCGCTCGTCGGCGCGTTCATGGCGGGTTGCGTGGCGAGCGGAATGATCGTGCAGGATTCGACCCTGCGCCTCGGCCGCCGCTACGGCGTCGTGCTCGTGATCGAAGGCGCGCTGCTCGCGCTCGCGGTGCCGTTGCTCGTGCGCGGCGACGTCGTCGGCGAATACCTCGCCTCGGCCGCGTGCGGGCTGCAGAACGCAATGGCGAGCACCTACAGCGGCGCGGTGCTGCGCACGACGCACTTCTCGGGCACGCTGACCGATCTCGGCATCTTCATCGGCCATCGCCTGCGCGGATTGCCCGTCGACCGGCGGCGCGTACGCCTGTTGCTCGCGTTGGTCGTCGCGTTCCTCGCGGGCGCGGTCGCCGGCACAGGGCTGTTCGCGCACTTCGGCTATGCGGCGCTGTACGTGCCGGCCGCGATCACGGCTGCGATCGGTTTCGTCTACGGCGTCTACAAGCACCTGCGACACATCGGCTGATCCGCGCTCGGCGGCGGGTCCGCCGAACGAACCGGCGTCGCGGCAGCACGCCGCAGCGGAACTCCGGGCGAGCCGTTGCTCGCCCCGGGGGCAATGCCGACCGTCGCTGCGGCGGCGACCGTCGCGGGCGTCACTTCAACAGCGAGCGCAGCATCCAGGCGGTCTTCTCGTGCTGCTGCATGCGTTGCGTCGCGAGGTCCGCGGTCGGCTGGTCGTCCGCCTTGTCGGCGACGCGGAACACGTCGCGCGCGGTGCGCGCGACCGTCTCGTGGCCCTCGACGAGTTGCTGCACCATGCCCTTCCAGTCCGGCACGCCGGTTTCCTCGCCGATCGCGGTGAGCTTGCCGAACTGCGTGTAGGACCCCGGCGCGTACACGTCGAGTGCGCGGATGCGCTCTGCAATCACATCGGCCGCGGTCCACAGCTCGTTGTACTGCGTCTCGAACATGAGGTGCAGCGTGTTGAACATCGTGCCGGTGACGTTCCAGTGGAAGCTGTGCGTCTTGAGGTAGAGCGAATAGGTGTCGGCGAGCAGGCGCGACAGGTTCTTCGCGATGCTTTCCCGGTCCTTCCTGGCGATGCCGATGTCGATGGCCATGCGAGCGCTCCGCGGTGGGGTGCATAGGCTAGCGCGTCCGCGCGCCGGCGTGAAATCGATCCGCGCGATCGGCGCGATAGCGCCGCGCTATCGCGCAGGCTCGCATCGCGCGCGCGCATCGCCGACAATTCGCCCATGTCGGAGATGAAAGCCCTGCGCGACGCGCTCGATTCGGCGATGGCGCGCGATGTCGGCCGCCTGCTCGCCCGCTGGCGGCGCGTGTCCGCGCGGCCGCAGGAGGCCGAAGTCGCCGCGCTGCGCGAGGCGATCGCGGCCTCGGCTGCGCGCCGCGCCGCGCGCGCCGCACGCGTGCCCGCGATCGCGCTCGATGCCGCATTGCCGATCAGCGCGCGCGCCGACGAGATCGTCGCGCTGATCCGCAAGCATCAGGTCGTCGTGCTCGCGGGCGAAACCGGCTCCGGCAAGACGACGCAGCTGCCCAAGCTCTGCCTCGCCGCGGGACGCGGAAGCGCGGGCTTGATCGGCTGCACGCAGCCGCGCCGCATCGCCGCGCGCAGCGTCGCGCGCCGGGTCGCGGCCGAACTCGGCACCGACGTCGGGCGGCTGGTCGGATTCCAGGTGCGCTTCGCCGACCAGGTGTCGGACGAAACGCTGATCAAGTTCATGACCGACGGCATCCTGCTCGCCGAGACGCAGGGCGATCCGTGGCTCGGCGCGTACGACACGATCATCCTCGACGAGGCGCACGAGCGCAGCCTCAACATCGACTTCCTGCTCGGTTACCTCAAGCGCCTGCTCGCGAAGCGGAGCGACCTCAAGCTCGTCGTGACCTCGGCGACGATCGATACCGCGCGCTTCGCGAAGCACTTCGGCGACGCGCCCGTGATCGAGGTCGAAGGGCGCACCTATCCGGTCGAGGTGCGCTGGCGTCCGGGCGGGCGTCGTGCGGAGCCGCGCACGATCGAGGCGGACGCCGGGCCGCGCGGCCGGCGGCGCGAGGCGGACGCGGACGCGGACCCTCTGAGCCTGGCCGAGCAGATCGTCGCCGTCGCCGACGAGATCACGCGCGAGGACCCGCGCGGCGACGTGCTCGTGTTCCTGCCCGGCGAGCGCGAAATACGCGACGCTCACCTCGCGCTGTCGCGGCGCAAGTACCGCGAAACCGAAGTGCTCGCGCTGTACGCGCGCCTGTCCGCGGTGGAGCAGGATCGCGTGTTCCGGCCGGGGCCCCAGCGGCGCATCGTGCTCGCGACGAACGTCGCCGAGACCTCGCTCACGGTGCCGCGCATCCGCTACGTGATCGACACCGGCACCGCGCGCGTGAAGCGCTACAGCCCGCGCAACCAGCTCGAGCGGCTGCATGTCGAACCGATCTCGCAGGCGGCCGCGGACCAGCGCAAGGGACGCTGCGGTCGCCTCGGCCCGGGCGTCTGCTATCGCCTTTACGACGAGCAGGACTACCTGCAGCGAGCACGCTACACCGATCCGGAGATCCTGCGGTCGTCGCTCGCGGGCGTGATCCTGCGCATGCTCGCGCTCGACCTCGGCGATCCCGCCGCGTTCCCGTTCGTCGAGGCGCCGTCGGAGCGCGCGATCGGCGACGGCTACCGGCGCCTGGCCGAACTCGGTGCCATTGAGCCCGTGCGATCGCCCATCGTCGCGGACGATCAAGAAGCGGCCATGCAGGGCCGCGCACGCCAACGAAAGCGACAACCTCTCGGACCGGCGTGGAGGTTGACGCCGATCGGGCGCGAGCTGGCGAAACTGCCGATCGACGTCGCGCTCGGCCGCATGCTCGTCGAGGCCGAAGCACGCGGCGTGCTGCGCGAGCTGCTCGTGCTCACCTCGTTCCTCAGCGTGCAGGACCCGCGCCAGCGCCCGGCCGACGCGCGGCAGCAGGCCGATGCCGCGCACGCGGCGTTCGCCGATCCGAAGTCGGATTTCAATGCCGTGCTCAAGCTGTGGACTGCCTATGGCGCCGCGCACGAGGAGCTCACGCAGTCGAAGCTGCGCGACTGGTGCGAAGCGCGCTTCCTGTCGTTCCTGCGCATGCGCGAATGGCGCGAACTGCACCGGCAGTTGCTGCTTGCGCAGGCGTCGGGAAGCGGCAGCGGGGAGTCGGACATCGGAGAAGGGCGGCCGTCGGCAGCCGCGAGTCGGCGATCGGAGGCGCCCGCGTCCGCGATGCCCGAATCGCGAGCGCCGACGGCCGATCGCACCTACGAGCAGGTCCACCGGTGCCTGCTCTCCGGCTGGCCGACTCAGGTCGGACGCAAGGACGAGCGCGGCCAGTATCGCGGCACGCGCGAGCGAAGGTTCTCGATCTTCCCGGGCTCGTCGCTCGCGAAATCGGCGCCGCAATGGCTGCTCGCCGGGCAGATCCTCGACCTGCAGAAGGTCTACGCGATGTCCTGCGCGAAGGTCGAACCGGCCTGGATCGAGCAGCAGGCCGCGCACCTCGTACGCAAGAGCTGGCGCGACGCGCATTGGTCGCGCAAGCGCGGCGCCGTCGTCGCGCACGAGCAGGCGAGCCTGTTCGGGCTCGTGCTCGCCGACCAGCGCACCGTGACGTTCGGCCGGCAGGACCCCGCGCTCGCGCACGCGATCTTCCTGCGCGAGGCGCTCGCACGCTGCGAAATCGATGCCCGCGCCGACTTCGTGCGCGCGAACGCGCGCGTGCTCGCGGAGGCGCGCGAGATCGAGGCGAAGCGGCGTCGTGCAGGCCTGCTGCGCGGCGAGGACGAACTCGCGGCGTTCTTCGAGGGCAAGCTGCCGACGGACGTCAACACGGCCGCCGCGCTCGATGCCTGGTATCGAAAGGCCGCACCCGCAGAGCAGGCCGCGATGCACTGGTCGCTCGGCGACGTGCTCGGCGAGTCGGCCGGCGTCGGTGCGCGCGATTTCCCGGCGCGCCTCGACGTAGCCGGGCATGCGTTGCGCCTCACCTACCGGTTCGTGCCCGGCGATCCGGCCGACGGCGTCACGCTGCACGTGCCGCTCGCGCTCGTCAATGCGGTGCCCGCGGCGCGCTGCGAGTGGCTCGTGCCGGGCCTGCTCGGCGAAAAGGTCGCCGAAGCGATCCGCGGCCTGCCCAAGGCGCTGCGCCGCAATTTCGTGCCCGCGCCGGATTTCGCGCGCGCGTTCGTCGAGGCCGAGGCGGCGCGCGACGAACCGCTGTACGCGGTGCTCGCGCGCTACCTGCAGCGCGTGACCGGTGTCGCGATCGGCGCGGCGGACTTCGCCGGAGTCGAGCTGCCCGCGCACCTCGCGATGAACTTCCGGATCGAGGACGAGCAGGGGCGCATGCTGGTCGAGAGCCGCGACCTGGCCGCGATCCAGGCGCAGTGGACGGGTGCCGCGCGCGTCGCGTTCTCGCGTCGCGCGGACGTCGAACTCACGCGCGAGGACGTCGCCGGATTCGACTTCGACGATATTCCGGACCGCGTCGTGTCGAGCGGCGGTCTCACCGCGTTCCCCGCGCTCGTCGATCTCGGCGAGAGCGTCGCGCTGCGCGTGTTCGAACGCCACGATGAAGCCGTCGCACAGCATCGCCTCGGCGTCGAGCGATTGCTGCGGCGCGCGCTCGCCGATCGCATCCGCCAGGCCGAGCGCCAGCTCCCGCTGAAGAACGAGCTTCTCCTGCGCAGCGCGGCCATGGACGGCCGCTTTTCAGCGCCCGCGATCGTGCAGGATCGCAAGGGCAAACCCGCGAAGTCCAGCGTGGTCGACGGCCTGCGCGCCGACATCGTCGAAGGTGCGCTGCGCGAGCAGTTCGCCGCCCTCGACCTCGACGTGCGTACGCGCGCTGCCTTCGAGGCGACGCGCGATGCGCTCGCGCAACGCCTGTTCGCGGTCGCGATCGAGCGGCTTGCGCTCGCGGAGGCGATCCTTTCCGCCCACGCCGAGCTTCGGCCGCTGCTGCAGCCGCCGCTGCTCGGCTTCGCGCGCGCGAACTACGACGACCTCGAGGACCAGCTCGGCGAGCTGCTCGCGCCTGGATTCCTGCGTGATACCGCATCGGCGCGGCTCGCGCAGTTTCCGCGTTACCTCAAGGCGATGCGCCTGCGCGCGGAGCGACTGCGCCAGGATCCGGCGCGCGACCAGGCGCGCATGCTCGCCGTGCAGCTGTACTGGCGCGACTACCTCAAGCTGCGCGCCACGCACGCGGGCGGCGACGACCGGCTCGAAGAACTGCGTTGGCTGGTCGAGGAATTGCGCGTGTCGACGTTCGCGCAGGAACTGCGCACGGCGGAGCCGGTGTCGCCGAAACGACTCGCCAAGCTCGTGGAAGCGCTGCGCGGCGGCTGAATGCACCGGCACGCTCGGGACATCCGATCGGCGTAGCGCCGTACTCGGTCCGGGTCGGTCGATCAGGAACTCACTTGACGCGCTTGACGCGCACGCTGCAACCGCAGCCGTCCACGTACATGAGCCAGCTGCCGAGCAGCATCGGCTTGATCTTGACCTTCGGGTTGCTGAACTTGCCCGTGTCGCGCGAGCCGGATTCGGCCTGCGCCCACTGCTGGCCGTTCTCGAGCGTGAACACCGTGTGGCCGCGCCAGCCTTCGAACGTGCCGACGATGTTCGATTCGACGTTCTCGCGCGCGCCATCGTCCGGATAGAAGACCGGCGCGCCGCTCGGCGACACGTATTTCACGCCACCACCGTGCGCCGCGAGCCACGCATTGAGCTGGGCGAGTTCCTGCGGCGAGAGCTTGTCGAGGCCTGCGGCCTGGAACTCCGACTGCGACATGCGCTCCTCGAGTGTGGGCGCCTGGGTCTGCGCGCCAGCCACCGAGGCAGCAAGGGTTAAGGTGAGTGCGAGGCTCGGAATCAGGCGCATAGTTTCGTCGGCAGGTGGGCAGTCTGTGACCGCAACCGCAAAAATCCTTGACTTACGGGAACTTAACACGTGCACTTGAGCGCGCATCGGGATACAATGCGGCAGCCCCAAGTGTAGCATGAGCCGCCCGGGGTTTGGTCCGGCGACTCCAGCTGGGTGCGGTCGAACGAAGCCGTTCATGGTTCGTATATGCGACGCAGCGGCAAGCGGATTGCGCGACAGGAACCAAGAACCCCGTTCCAGGTGAGAGTATTCGAAAGATGTCCGTAACGAAGATCGTCTGCAATGCCCTCGCGGCGGCCGTCGCCGCCACGATTCTGTCCACGACTGCAGCCGCGCAGTCCCTGCGCATCAACGACGGCCCGGCCGTCGATATCCAGACTCCGCCTGGTTTTACGTACTCCTCGAACGGTGCGACGAGCGTGCTCGACGTGACCACCAAAGGCTACGTGATCTGCGCGAACGTAGGCCAGGCGACGCAGACGCCCGTGTCGCTGCGCGCCCACCACGAGCGCTGGGCCATGCCGACGGCGAACGACATCCCGAAGGTCGGCTATACCGGCGACGTGCTCTACGTGAACAAGGGCGTTGCGGCGTTCTCGCCGGAAAACACCCTCGCCTGCCAGGTGCGCGGTAGCGAAGGCGAACTCTCCACGCCGTTCAGCGGCTCCGGCGACGGCCTGTTCCGCGACAGCTGGGAATCGTTTTCCTCGGTGCAGCTCGCGTATCTCGTGAACTGGCTGCCGACCGACGGGTTCTCCTGGTCCTCGCCGGACTGGACGGTCGTGCCGAACGATTCGTGCACCTGGGACCTGGATCCGAATTCGCCCGAGGTCGCCGAGAATTCGCTGTGCGCGGCCGCCGCGGGTGTTCGCCCGCCCGCCAACGGTTCGCCGAACGATGCGCGCTACGGCGATCGCGCGCCGACCATGTGGACGGCCACGACGACGAACAATTTCATCTACCTCGCGCGTGTCGATGCGCGTTTCGGTCCGCAGGATGGCCCGCCGAACAGCCATTTCCCGGCCGCTGCGCCGCAGCGACCAGGCCAGGCCCAGTCGAGTTCCGTCGACGTCGCGATTCGCGACGCGTACGACTCGAACTACCTGTCCCCGAACGGCACCTACTGCCTGCTGCGCCAGCTGCCGCAGTCGCTCGACGACAACGTCTGCGCGAGCGGCGACGTGTACTACTCGCAGGCGCTCGACGGCACCGGCTTCGTCAACGAGCGCATTCCGCTCGCCGTCGGCTTCACCCCGGCCGCGTCGCTGTACATCGCGGTCGTGCGCCAGAAGCTGCCGAACGGCACGTCGGCAGGGAGCTGCCAGCCGTACAGCGCGATCGCGGCGATGATCGACCCGGGCGTGTTGCGCAACGAGAACGGCGACGAGTTCGTCGGCGACGACGTCGTGTTCGGGTTCCGCAACACCGACAGCTTCGAATGGATGGGCTGCGTTCCCTGATCCGCGGCGTTCCCGCACCCTTGCATCGGCGCCTGCGGGCGCCGATGTCTTTTTCGAGGTCCGGGTCGGGCAGGGCGTGGCGCTAGCGTGAATACGTCCGTTGAATCCTCGGCGTCGCTCGCGGCCTGGGCGGCGCAGGTCGAACAGGCCGGCGCGGGCGTCGCCGCGCGCGCGTGCCGGCTTGCGTTGTCGCGCTCGTCGCCGACGCCCGCATGGCGTGCTGTGCAGCCGGAACTCCTCGCGACGATCGCGTTGCTCGGCGAACTCGGTGTCGGCGAGGAAGCGCAGGCGGCCTGCGTGCTGCACACGCTCATGCTCACCGATCCCGCGGTGGACGCGGGCGCGCTCGCGGAGTTCGGCGAGGGCACCCGCGCGCTCGTCGAGGGGCAGCAGGCGGCCGAGCGCGTGTGGGCGCTGTACGCCGCGCATGGAACCGTCGGCGGCAGCGAAGGGCTGCGGCGCCTGTTGCTCGCGATCATCCGCGACTTGCGTGTCGTGTTCATACTGCTCGCGCGGCAGCTCGTGCACATGCGCGCGGCCACGCGCGCGCCCGAGGCCGAACAACGCGCACTCGCGCGGCTCACCGCCGACATCCACGCGCCGCTCGCGAACCGCCTCGGCATCTGGCAGATCAAGTGGGAACTCGAGGACCTCGCATTCCGCTTCCTGCAGCCGGATGTCTACCGGCGCATCGCCGGCCTGCTCGACGAGCGCCGCGGCGACCGCGAGGCGTGGATCGGCGATGCGAAAGCGCGGCTCGGCGAGGCGCTGCGTGCCGCGGGCATCGAGGCCGACATCGCCGG
>DASTSE010000002.1:0-2762 GCA_035760865.1 Dokdonella sp. | reverse complement strand
ATGACGCCGCCTCGCCGCGGTCCGGCGGCGAGGCGCCCCGCGGGCGCCGCCCCGCGGCCCCGTTGTTGCCCGGAAAACGCCGGTAGCCGACAATATCGCGCTTGAACACTGGCGTTCCCATGATCGACCCGCAGCGCTATCCCCGCCTCGCCCGCATCGAATCCCCGGCGGACCTGCGCACCTTCCCCGAATCCGAGCTCGGCGACGTCGCGCGCGAGCTGCGCGCGTACCTGATCGAGTCGGTCTCGACGTCGGGCGGGCATTTCGGCGCGAACCTCGGCGTGATCGAGCTCACCGTCGCGCTGCACTGGCTGTACGAGACGCCGGTCGACCGCCTCGTCTGGGACGTCGGCCACCAGGGCTATCCGCACAAGATCCTCACCGGCCGCCGCGACCGCATCACGACGGTGAAGAAGAAGGACGGCGTGGCGCCGTTCCCGAAGCGCGACGAGAGCGAGTACGACGCGTTCGGCGTCGGCCATTCGTCGACGTCCATTTCGGCCGCGCTCGGCATGGCGATCGCCGCGCAACGCAAGGGCGACCCGCGCAAGGTCGTCGCCGTGATCGGCGACGGCGCGATGACCGCGGGCATGGCGTTCGAGGCGCTCAACCACGGCGGCGACGTCGAACCCGACCTGCTCGTGATCCTCAACGACAACCAGATGTCGATCAGCGAGAACGTCGGCGCGCTGACCAAGATGCTCGCGCGCCTGATGGCGAGCCGCACGCTCAACAACATCCGCGAGCGCGGCAAGCAGATGATGAAGCGCGGCGGTTTCCTCTGGCGCTTCGCCAAGCGCTGGGAGGAACACGCCAAGGGCATGTTCGTGCCGTCGACGCTGTTCGAGGAATTGGGCTTCCACTACACCGGCCCGATCGACGGCCACGACCTGCCGCAACTCGTTTCGACGCTGCGCACGCTCAAGGGCCTCAAGGGCCCGCAGCTGCTGCACGTGATCACGACCAAGGGCAAGGGCTACGCGCCGGCCGAGCGCGAACAGATCGAGTACCACGCGGTCGGACCGTTCGATCCGGACGCCGGCGTGGTCAAGAAGGGCGGCGCGTCCAGGCCCACCTACACCGAGATCTTCGGCGATTGGCTGTGCGACATGGCGGCCGTCGACGAGCGTCTATACGGCATCACGCCGGCGATGCGCGAGGGCTCGGGCCTCGTGCGCTTCTCGCGGGAGTTTCCGCAGCGCTACTTCGACGTCGGCATCGCCGAGCAGCATGCCGTCACGCTCGCCGCGGGCATGGCCTGCGAGGGTGCCAAGCCCGTCGTCGCGATCTACTCGACGTTCCTGCAGCGCGCATACGACCAGCTCATCCACGACGTCGCGCTGCAGGACCTCGACGTGCTGTTCGCGATCGACCGCGCCGGCGTCGTCGGTCCCGACGGTGCGACGCACGCGGGCAGCTTCGACCTGTCCTACCTGCGCTGCATCCCGAACATGGTGGTGATGGCGCCCGCGGACGAAGACGAGTGCCGGCGCATGCTCACGACCGGTTTCCTGCATGCGGGCCCTGCCGCGGTGCGCTATCCGCGCGGCAGCGGCATGGGCGCGGCCGTGTCCACCGAGCTGCTGCCGCTGCCGGTCGGCAAGGCGGACCTGCGCCGCCGCGGCCGCGGAATCGCCGTGCTCGCGTTCGGCGCGATGGTCGCACCGTGCTCGAAGGCCGCCGATGCGCTCGACGCGACGCTGGTCAACATGCGCTTCGTCAAGCCGCTCGACGAGGCGCTTCTGCTCGAGCTCGCGAAATCGCACGCGGCGTTCGTCACGGTCGAGGACAACGCGATCATGGGCGGCGCCGGCAGCGCAGTCGCCGAAGCGCTCGCCGCGCACGGCGTGAACGTCCCCGTGCTGCACCTCGGCCTGTCCGACCGCTTCCTCGAGCACGCGAGCCGCGACGAGCTGCTCGCGAGCGACGGCCTCGACGCGTCCGGCATCGAATCCTCGATCCGCCGCCGCTTCCCCGACCTCACGCTCGCCCCGCCGCTGCGCAGCGCCGGCTGACGACGTTCGCAGACGGCAGCGAAAGCCTGAGACACGAAAGACACGAAGAACACGAAGAACACGAAGAACACGAAGAGAAGCAGAGCATTCCTTCGTCGAAGTTCGCACATCCGTTGCTCCTCGTGTCCGAAGGCACGCTGTTTCAGCGCGCTGCATGACGCCGCCTGGATCGGCCGCGACCTTGGTCGACGAGACGCGGAAATGAAGGGAAGCTCCTGCCTTCCTTCGTGTCCTTCGTGTTTCAGGCTTTGGCTTCGACCAGAACGCGGGCAACGCAAGCCGGCGCGCGTACCATCCTACGCGGCGTAGCCGCCGGGGATGCCCTTGGTCGCGATCGCGACGGCGTCGTGCGGATGCAGGCTCTCGTAGTGCTCCGCGCGCAGCCAGTAGTCGGCGATGCGTTCGTCGGCGTCGAGCACGCGGCGGATGCGCCGCGCGGCATCCTCGCAGAACATGAGGTTCTGGCCGTTCGCGAGCGCGAAGGCCTGCTCGTCCTCGCGCTTGACCGCGGTCTGCACCGGCGTCTGCAACGCCTGTTCGACGCGGTCGATGACGTCCTCGATGCGCAGCTCGAAGCCGGGCGCGAGACGCAGGCGCAGGGTCGCAGCGCTGCGCTGGCTGTGTGGCGTCGCGACGATGCCGTCGCTGCGACCGAGCCAGGCGATCACGGCGTCGCGATCGAGCGTGCGTCCTTCGCGGAAATCGGCTGCGAAGCGCTCCTGCACGAGCTGTCGCGCGAGCGCGGCC
>DASTSE010000001.1:0-3389 GCA_035760865.1 Dokdonella sp. | reverse complement strand
CTTTTTTTTTGAAGACGACGATGACCCCCGATACGATCCTCATTGCCGAAGCGGCCCGCGCCGCGGACTGGACCCGCGCCGAACACCTTGCGCGCGAACAGCTGCAGGCATCGCCCGAGCGTGAAGACCTGCTGACGATGCTCGCGATCAGCCTGCAGATGCAGGGCCGTGCGGCCGACGCGGTCGACGTCTACGCACGGCTCACGCGCTCTTCTCCGCAACGAAGCGAGCACTGGAGCAACTACGCAGCGGCACTGCGCGAACTGGGGCGCCTCGCCGAGGCGGCCGACGCATACGAACGCGCGCGGCGGCTGGCGCCCGACGATGCGATGCAGGCAATCGATCACGCGATGCTGCTCCTGCAGCAACACGACTACGCAGGCGCCCGCGAGCTGGCGTTGAAAGCCTACGCGCTCGAGCCCCAGGCGCCCTACGTGCGCATCCACGCGGCGCGCGCCTGCCAGGCATGCCGCGAATACGAACAGGCCGAGGACCTGCTCAAGCCTTGGCGCCAGTGGTTGCCGCTCGAAGACGACTTGCAGCAGGAACTCGGCGATCTCCAGCTTGCGCTCGGCGATGGCGCCTCGGCGCTGATCCTGCTCGAGGATCTCGTCAGGCGTGCCCCGGACAACATGGCTGCGACCGTGCACCTCGCGTCGGCCAACGAACGGCTCAATCGCCTGCCGGAAGCCGAGGCCACTCTGGCGCGCCTCGCGGGAAAGTCCGCGTCGATGCCGCCTCAGGTGCGAATGGAACTCGCGCACGTGCTGGCGAAGGTCGCGCAGCGAAAGGGCGACATCGCCGAGGCCCAGACGATCCTCGAAGAAGCGGGCTTGCGCGCAGAGGGCGACTACGGGCACTACTACCTGCTCGCCGAAATCCGCTCGAAGCGCAACGACATCGCGGGCACGATGCAGGCACTGCAGGCGGCCCATGCGCTGCACGTGGAAGACCTCAAACACGTGATCCCGAAGCGCTTCGAGCCGGGCGCGTCGCCGCTGCCGCTGGCCGACGTCCGCGTCAGCGCCGAAGAGTATCGACACTGGCCGGACCTCGTTGCGCCCGAAGCGAAGCACTCGCCCGTGTTCATCGTCGGTTTTCCGCGCTCGGGCACGACCCTGCTCGAGCAGATGCTCGACGCACATCCGCGCCTGCAATCGATGGACGAGAACCCGTTCTTCAACAAGCTGTCCGACCAACTCGCCGAACAGGACATCTTCGTGCCGCAGGACATGGCGCGGCTCGGTCAGCGCGACTGCGACGAATTGCGCAAGCGCTACCTCGGCATGGTCTGCGACACGATCCCGCGCCGCTGGGACGCGCAGATCGTGGACAAGAACCCGCTCAACATGCTCTGGCTGCCGTTGATCCACCGGCTGTTCCCGCACGCGAAGTTCGTCCTCGCGCTGCGTCATCCTTGCGACGTGATCCTAAGCTGCTACATGCAGAATTTTCGTTCCAGCGTGCTCGCGGCGGCATGCTCGGACCTGCAGCGCCTCGCCGTGTCGTACGTCGCGTCGATGCAGTCATGGCTGCACCATGCGGCGCTGTTCGAGCCCGACGTGCTGGCGGTGCGCAACGAGGACATCGTCGCCGACGTCGAGGGGCAGGCCGCGCGGATCGCGGAATTCCTCGACCTCGGCGATGCGGCACCGCTGCTCGGCTTCCACGAGCATGCGCGACGCAAGGGTTTCATCGGCACGCCGAGCTATACCCAGGTGATCCAGCCCGTGAACGCGCGCGGGATGAATCGCTGGCTGCGATACCGTGAGTACATCGAGCCCGTGCTGCCGATCCTCGAGCCGATGCTGCGCCACTGGGGCTATTCGGTCGACGGACCGCCGGTTGCCGCCCCCGTGGCCTGATCGAGGTCGAAGCCGGGCATGCCGAGTTCGCGCCGCAGCGGATCGAGCAGGATGCCGTAGAGGGAGGATCGGGCAGTGTCACGGCGCAGCGGCTGACGCACCTGCATCGCGCTCGGAGAGCGCACGTCGCGTTCCGTCCGATGGAATTCGACGCAGGCCCGGTCGAACGGCAGGCCCAGGAACGCAAGCAGCGCGCGGATGCGCCGTTCCGGTTCCACGACGAGTTCCTCGTACACGCTCTCGTAGACGTTCGAGGGGTGGCGCGCGATGCCGTCCCGCACGGCGCGGTCGAATGCGCGCCAGAACGCCGCGAGGTCGGCGAAGCTGCGCGTGTACTCGTTGTTGTAGAGGAACTGCCGATAGCACGAGAAGCACGTCTCGAGCGGATCGCGGCGCACCGCGACGATGCGCGCACCCGGCAGCATGTGCCGGATCGCATCGATGTAGTACCAGTTGTTCGGCAGCTTGTCGGTGAAGAACGTGCGCCGCTGCCGCCAGTGCACCGTGCGGTCGAGATACCGCTGCCCGAGCCGACGCCAGTCGTCCGCACGCATCGCCCCGACCCAGCGCGGGTAGGCCTGCTGCCGGCGGCGTGATTCCTCGCCGATCACGAGCGGCAGGTCGGCGAGCTCGCCGGCGCCCTCGACCGCCGGGTGCGACGCGAGGATCTGCTCGATCAACGTCGAACCGGAGCGAGGCAGGCTGACGATGAAGATGGCCTCGTTGCCGAACGCGTCGTCGGCCGGCGGCGGTGCAGGCGTCGCGTAGGCATCTCCGATCGACGCCATGAAGGCGCCGAAGCCCGCGGCATCCCAGCGTCGGCGCCGTCGCGCGACCGCGTGGGCGCGTTCGAGCGCCGCGAGCGAAGCCGCGTAGTCGCCGCGCTCGTCGAGCGCCTTGGCGAGCGCGAACCCGGTCGCGACAAGGTCGTCGTCGCTCGCACGCGGGTCGCGCAGGGCGTCCTGCAGGCGAGCGACGTCATCGTCCTCGAAGCGCACCGTTCTGATGTCGACGAGGCCCCACCAGGCCATGCCCGTGCAGGGATTCTCGGCGAGGATCCGCCGATATTCCGCCGCCGCTTCGCCGGGATGGTTGGCGACGCGCAGCATGTCCGCGAGCAGCGCGCGCGCCTGCACGTGCGACGGCGCGAGCGCGACCGCGCGTCGCAGCGCGACGACGGCCTCGTCGTGGCGTACGCACCGGGTCAGCAGCACGCCGAGGTTGAACCACGCGAGGGCGAGGCCGGGTTGCAGCTCGCAGCATCGTTGCAGCGCCGCGATCGCGCCGTCGTAGTCACCGGCTTCGGCGAGCACGGTGCCGAGCGTGTTCTGGTACAGCGCATCGGTCGGTCGCTGCGCGACCGCGTCCCGGATCGCGCGGATCGCGGCCTCGTGATCGCCACGCTGGCTGCGGACTCCGGCCCACAGGCGCAGGACCTCCGGCTGGCGCGGAAACGCGGCGATCGCCGCGCCGAGCTGCGTCTCGGCTTCGTCGATGCGACCCGCCTCGAGCGCATTCGCGGTC